>CAZNWH010000082.1:0-10214 GCA_964576765.1 uncultured Hellea sp. | reverse complement strand
TGCGTTATTTTTTCAACCGCGCAAAAGCCAATCTGACTATGTTCGGCGTATCGCCCAAAAAATATGATCTGTTCGCAAGCCTGAAAAATGTATAAATTTTATTTAGATTTTACGTATTTCCAGCTTTGAGTTTTTTCATCCTGCTCAAAAAATTCATCAATCTTTTTACTATGAGACAATGTTAAGCCGATGGGGTCGAGCCCGTTGACCAGCATATATTTATCACTTTTTGAAATATCAAATGTTGTTTGATCAACCAGTTGATTGGGCAAATCAATTGTCACAATATCTCCTAAAGAGGATATAAGGGCGGGGTCAAGCTGGATACATAAAAGACCGTTTCGGACACAATTATTATAAAAAATATCACCAAAACTTTCGGCAATAATAGCGCGAAAACCATATTCTTTTAAAGCCCAAACAGCGTGCTCGCGCGAAGACCCACAGCCGAAGTTTTTACCGGATAGTAAAATCGTTGCATCCCGATATATTTCCTGATTAAGGACAAAATTAGGATTTTCATCGCGCTCATTTATATAACGCTGACCAGCAAACATCCCATCCCCGAAACCTGTTTTAGAAACAGATTTCATTTCGCGAGATGGAATAATTTGATCCGTATCGATATTATCATGAACTAAGGGCACAGCTATGCCAGTATGTGTGATAAAGGCTTGCATTATAACGCCCCGTCCGGAGCGGTTATTTTTCCGACTATTGCAGAGGCTGCAACCACAGCCGGGCTGGCCAGATGGGTTCGCACACCCGGTCCCTGACGGCCTTCAAAGTTACGGTTGGTAGAACTGATCACGCGTGTACCTGGCGGGAATGTGTCCCCACCTGCATAAAAACAGAAGGCACAGCCCGCCGCGCCCCATTCAAAACCTGCATCTTTAAATATAGTATCAAGGCCTTCGGCTTCAGCGTCACGACGAACGCGCATGGAGCCCGGAACACAAATCGCTGTCACGCCAGAGGCAACTTTTCGGCCCTTTAAAATTTTGGCAGCCGCGCGCAAATCAGAAAGACGCGCATTCGTACAGGAGCCGATAAACGCCCCGCCAATTTCCAGATCGGATAAATGCGTGCCTTTGGCAACATCCATATAATCCAAAGCTTTCGCATCTGCATCCTCGGGAATCACCGCAGTAATAACGACTGCTTGCGCCGGTGACGTCCCCCAAGTCACAGTTGGCTGCACCTCTTTGGCCTCTATCACATACTCAAAATCAAAACTGGCACCTTTATCTGTTTTAAAGCTTTGCCAGTGAGCCCTAGCCTGCTCCCAAGCCTTAGCCTCAGGGGCATAACGCCTATTCTCTAAGTAATTAAATGTGGTTTCATCCGGCGCAATAATTGCGGTGAAGGCGGCGAATTCCACCGCCATGTTACATAGTGTCAGGCGCTCTTCAATTGATAGGGCTTGAATGGCTGCGCCTGCATATTCTACCGCACAGCGTTTCGCCCCTGCCGCGCCATATGTTTTGATAATATGAAGCGCTAAATCTTTTGCCGTCACGCCAACGCCCAATAAACCATTCACAGTAATTCGCATTTGTGGGGGCTTTTTGACCCTCAAGGTTCCGGTGACAATGGCGTGTTCAGCATCCGTAGAGCCAATGCCCCACGCCAACGCCCCAAGCGCCCCTTGGGAGCATGTATGACTATCAGGACAAACAAGTGTGAGTCCGGGCTGAGCTATTCCCAGTTCAGGCGAAATGACATGGACAATGCCTTGATCTGCGTCGAGCACATCGATGAGGTTGATATCCGTTTTTTTTGCGGCCTCGCGCGTCGCCGTAATAAAGACGTCGCCTCCCGGTGTTCTAGAATCACCCTGGCCACGATCAGCTTTGGTCGAAACGATATGATCCATAGTCGCAAAAACATTTTGCGGGTTTCGAGGCTGATGTCCGCTCTCCACAATGGACTGAAGAGCTACGCTGCCCGTACGTTCATGTAAAAAAACACGATCAATGGCAATAAGGTCCTCATCCCCCTCCAAAGCCATCACACGGTGAGCATCCCATAATTTATCGAAAAGCGTTTTTACCATATGCAGAAACTATAAAGGCAGCCACACAAAATGCGACTGCCTTAAATCAAACTTGTGTAGGTAATTAGAAGTTAAATCCTACATCCACACCATAGGTCGCTGGCTCAGCTGCGTAAACGGCATTCGCCGTTGCAGTTCCCGCTCGGAAATATTCCTCATCAGTCAGGTTCTTGGCCCATAAGGCGACATTCCAGAAACTATCATCCGGCGAAAAGGCTACTCGAGCATTAAGGAGTGTCGGGATACGAGAAAAAGCCGATTGTGGTGAGTTCGCCACAAGTGTGAAATGGTCATCTTCAAAGCTGATATCTCCACTAAAAGTGAGCTCTCCGGATGGGACAGGCTGAGTATATGTGGCTGCAATATTAGCTTTATAACCCGGAGCGTTTTTGAGTTCGAGATCAAGGGCGCAATCGATCAACGCTTGTCCGGCTAATTGCACCGTGCCGGGGCATCCTGCACTCGCATTTGATAGGCCTCCCGCTTGCTGTTCAGTCAATTGTGTATACTCTGCATCCAATATACCTAAATTGGCTGTCAGTTCAAAGCGCTCAGTCGGGCGGAATCGCAGATCAAATTCAAGTCCCTGTATTTCAGCTTCATCGACATTGAAACGCGTAAAGCCTAGCCCTGGTACAGTCGCCCCGATTTGCAGATTATCATAAGTGTTAAAGAAATAAGTCCCATTGAATTGAACCCGGTCATCAGCAAACTGGGATTTAAACCCAAATTCTATAGTTTGCACTTCTTCTTCATCCACCGGCAAGAAACAGGCCGTCGGACCAAAACAATCCGGTGAAAATCCGCTGCCTTTAAACCCTGTTGAATAAGACGCAAAGAGCAATACATCATCACTTGCATCATAATCTATTTTCCCTGTGAAACTGACATTATCAAAATCATTGTCGACGATATTGTCGCCATCATCTGGGTCAAGGCTTGTAAGGCCAGACGTGAAATTAATACCTTGAAAGTCACGGCTTTCCGTTGTGTATCTCAAGCCGCCAGTTAGACGGGCTCGGTCTGAAAGATTAAATGTACCCTGTCCAAACGCTCCGAAACTTTCCGTATCGGCCGCCACGCGGAAGGGGAAAACAAAAGCTGAGTCCAGATTCAAGTCTTCGCGGAAATAAAACCCGCCTATAACAAAGTCAAATGCATTGCCAAGATTAGAGCTTAAAGTAACTTCTTGGGAAAATTGTTCTTGGTCTGTATTTTGCTGAAACGGAAACCCGATATGGGAACTTAAATCGTCATCCAATCGTCTAAAGGCGGTAATGGATTGAACTGTGAAATCTCCCAACTCTCCTGTTACCGTCCCTGAAATGCCTTGCGATTTGGTTTCATTGCTAAATCCGTTAAAACAACCAACAGGTCGAGTAAATTGGAAGGGACCCGCAGGCGCGGTTGCATCACCCGTAAAGCATGAGGTTCCTGGCGCAGGCTCGACGGTGAAAATATCATTATCCGCGTCCAGACCAGGCAGGATAGAACTTGGGATTGGATCGGAGTCATCGTCAGTATAATCAGCTGTAATCAGAACATTCCAATCCCCGATATCCTGGCTTACAGATCCGCGAAATGCGAGCGTTTCTACATCGCCGACATCTTCAAGTGCATCCCCTGCTGCTGCGCCATTAGGCGTAATATCGAAGAAACCATCACGAGATTTATATAAGCCTGATACACGTACTGCTGTGGTATCAGTCACCGCAAAATTCACTGTGCCTTTGGCATCAAAGCGGTTAGAGTTGCCATAAGTGAATTTACCTGCAACCGAAGTTTCCTGCTGAGGTTTGATCGTCGCGACTTTGATCGCACCACCATTTGAATTCCGTCCGTAAAGCGTACCTTGTGGACCGCGCAAAACTTCAATCTGTTCCAAATCAACAAGGTCAAATAACGCGCCAACAATTCGTCCAATATAAACACCGTCAATATAGGTGCCAACAGCGGGCTCTACCGCACCGCGGCTTTCATCCTCACCTACACCGCGCAAGAAAATACGCGCTGCATTCGCGGTTCCGGTGTTAGTGCCTATAGTCAAATTGGGAACAAAACTCTGTATATCAAGCGTATCCCCGATCTGTTTGGTTTCCAGCTCTTCTGTTGACAATATGGTTACGGCGACAGGTACATCCTGAACAGATTCAGTTCGCCGCTGGGCCGTGGTCACAATTTCGTCAATTTGCGCCTGGGCTGTACTCGGCATGGCAAGCATAGCTAAAGCGCCAAGCGCGATAGTTATTCCGGTTAACGCCGTATTATGTTTTAAAGACTTTCTCATAGCTCTCTCCATTTTGTGTATCCGTATTCTTATTCAGTCAAAGCAAGTGATTGAGCGGATATTTTGGTTTGCAAGGAATATAAAACTGATTGAGAGACCGTCTCTTTGATATGCAACAAACCAGAGATTTGACTCCGCCTATTTTTAAAATGTGTGGTAAAAAAGCCACGCTCCGTTATAATTACGAGGTCAATATCTATGAATTCCATCGACCAATTTCATCGGGATATGCCGGCTATGCTTGATCATGAAGGCATCTGGGAAGGCGTTTACACCCATATCAACCGGCAGGCACAGATCATAGATACACATAAAGCCCGCATACACTGTGAATTCCCCGCAAAAGGGGAGTTTGCCTATATTCAACACAATCATTTTGTTTGGGATGATGGGCGGGACCATAAAGCAGAGCTCCCGGCTATATATAAGGACGACCGTTTATGGTGGGATATGCCAACATTTCATGGCTCAGCTTGGCAAACTAAAGATAAACTCATTATGTTAAATCTTGAGCGTAAAGATGAGCCCGGAACCAATTTTTTTGAAGTCATTGCCATTGGAGATACTGGAGAGCATCGGTCACGAACATGGCATTGGTTTAAAGAAGGGCAACTCTATAAACGCACGCTTTGCGATGAATGGAAGATCGCTAAATAACTAAGATAATTGACCAACCGCAAAGTATGATGGTTTGATTATATTACAGTGTTGTTCAGAGAAGGACGTCCTATGAATAAACCCCTGTCAGATGCAAATATGAAAAGCCTCAAGCAAGTTTTAGGCGCTGAAAACTTATCGACAGAAAATGCAGCTAGATATCTCTTTTCCCAAGATATTTGGTCAACGGGCGAGAGAGCTGATTTTATTATTAGTCCCGAAAACACGCAGCAACTTTCCGAGGCTGTAAAAATAGCCGCGCGTGGTCAAGTGCGGTTAAATCCGCGCGGCGGGGGCATGTCCTACACCAAAGGCTACACCCCGTCTAAAAACAAGACAGGCATTCTTGATTTTTCACGAATGGATAAGATTACCGAGATTAATACCGACGATATGTATGTAAGCGTACAAGCGGGGTGCACATGGAAAACACTTTATGAAGCTCTCAAACCCTTAGGTGTTCGCACGCCGTTCTGGGGCCCTTTATCAGGTATTCACTCCACCATTGGCGGCGGGCTGTCCCAAAACAATGCCTTTTTCGGCGCTGGAACATATGGAACATCGACGCAAAGCGTAACATCTATCACCGTCGTCCTAGCTGATGGCACGATTGTAAAAACAGGCACAGCCGGAACCCGAAACGCCAAACCCTTTTACCGCCATTACGGTCCAGATTTAACCGGGCTGTTTATGGGCGATGCCGGGGCTTTGGCTTATAAAGCCGAAGTGACATTCCGGCTTATTCCCCTGCCTCAAGCTGAAGGCTCTGCCAGCTATGAATTTGATGAGCGTGAAGGTTGGGCGCTCGCGCAAGTCGAAATGGGGCGCCTGGGCCTTGCCTGTGAATTATTTGGCTTTGATCCGAATTTACAAGCCGTTCGGATGAAACGCGCAAGCCTTGCAGCCGATGTCAAAAGTCTGACTAATGTCATCACAAAGCAAAAAGGAGGCCTTCTCAAAGGTCTGAAAGAAGGGGCCAAAGTTGCTCTCGCCGGGCGCAGCTATATGAATGATGTCGCCTATTCAGCCCATTTTATTGTGGAAGGTCATTCCGACGCTGAAATCGCGTCCAAGATTAAGACTTTAAAAGACATATCCGAACGTCATGGCGGGCGCGAGATTGAAAACTCGATCCCAAAAATTATGCGGGCCAATCCCTTTATGCCGCTCAATAATATCTTGGGGCCTCAAGGCGAACGCTGGGTGCCCATCCACGGCCTAGTTGCCATGAGTGACGGCCAACAATGCCTTGCCGATATAGAAGCTCTATTTTCCTCCCTGAAAAACAGGTTTGATGAGCTCGAGGTTACAACAGGCTATCTTTTAACAACGCTTGAGACCAATGCCTTTTTAATTGAACCTGTCTTCATTTGGCCCGAAGAAATCTGGCCTATTCATGAACAAACTGTGGAGCCGAGTGTTTTAAAACGCATCAAACGCTTTGAAACTAATCCGCAGGCGACAGATGTCGTGAAAGAGGCACGTCAAGGCATCTTGGACATCTTTTCAAAATATGGCGCCGCCCATTTCCAAATCGGACGAACTTATCCCTATCGCGAAAATAGAGACGAAACAGCTTGGGACTTTCTCGATAATATTAAATCCCTACTTGACCCCAATCGGACCATAAATTCCGGCGCTTTAGGGTTGGATTAGCCATGAGGTTGATGCGGGCGGCGACCCTTACAGTCTCTGATATTGCGCGCTCGCGCTCGCTTTATTGCGATTGGCTGGATTATAGCTGCGTGGAGAACGGCATCATTAGTGAAGCGTTAGCCGCGAGCTGGGGAACACCCAAAACGACAGGCCAGCCTTATGCTATATTACAGCCCGCTTCCGGCTCAGATGTTTTCATACGCCTTATTAAGCAGCCTATCGTCAAAGCATACAAAGCTCTAAGGACATATGGCTGGGCTGCGATTGAAATTTGCAATCAGGACACACTCAAAGTGAATAACCGCATGGAACGTTCGCCCTTCGAAATCATCGGCCCGCCAAAGGAACTTGACGGCATGCCCGCGATTTTCCCCATGCAAGTCAAAGGCCCGGATAAAGAGATCGTATATTTGACTGAAATCCGTGATGACTTGGAAGCCTATGACTTACCGCGCGCGGAAAGCCTCATTGATAAATTATTCATTCTTGTCATGGCCTGCTCTGACATGGAAGCCTCAGGCGCATGGCTTGAAAAGCATTTGCTCATCGAAAAAGGTCGCTCAATAGATATTGTTTATTCCATGATAAATAACGCTTTCGGACTTCCCAATGATACAAAGCATGCCCTTGCAACCCTAAAACATGGACGCGATGTTTTTCTTGAAATTGATGAATATCCCAAAGGCGCAACGCCTCGAAAAGCTCATAACGGGATGCTTCCGCCTTGCGCGGCTATAGGTAGCTTTATCCACCCCGAATTTGAGAAACTGATGGCGATCAACAAAGATCACTGGATTACCCCTCCTGAAAAACGAGACAGTATATTGTATAAAGGAAAGCGCGCCGGGTCCCTTCGCGCGCCTGACGGAACCCTTATTGAATTAATTGAGAGCTGACATGAAACAAATCGTCTTAAAACATAAAATTACAGCCGCACCAGTTGCGACGGATTTCGAAAACATTGATGTAGATCAGCTAGAATGCCCTGAAGCCGGAATTTTGGTGAAAGTAAAATATATCTCAATCGACCCCTATGTCGGACATCTCTTGCATAAAGGGCATATGGGGCAAACGCCGCCTTCTCCTGGTAAAGATATGATACCTGCTGGCATTGTCGGTGAAGTCGTGGAAAGCGATTCTACGAAAGTCAAAAAAGGAGATCATATTCATGCCATGGACGGCGGATGGGCCGAGTATAATGTTTTCTATGATGACCAATATACGGTAGTTGATCCCAAGGCTGCCCCGCTGAGTGCCTATGTGGGTATCCTTGGCATGCCAGGCCTAACGGCTTGGGCCAGCGTCACCCAATTAGCGCGTGTTCACGAGGGAGACATTTACGCCGTTAACGCTGCAGCTGGCCCTGTGGGCGGTGCCTGCGGACAATTTGCCCGCATGAAGGGAGCAAAGACTGTTATCGGCATCGCAGGCGGGCCTAAAAAATGTAAGCTTGTCAAAGAGACTTACGGCTTTGATGACTGCGTGAATTATAAAAACACATCATGGAAAGACGCCTATAAGGCCGCTGTGCCTGAAGGCGTGACAGTCCACCATGAAAATGTGGGTTCGGAACAATTAGCCTTTGCCATGCAAAACCTTCAGCCCTATGGCCGCGTTGTTTTATGTGGCCTTGCCGCGCATTATCATAGCTCCGAGCCTGCTATGACTCTGATTGGTCCTATGGTTGGCAAGCGGGCACAAGTCAGCGGCCTCGTCGTCTATGACTTTTATAGCCGTTGGGATGAGTTTCGCGCCGAAGTAGCGCCTTGGGTAAAATCCGGAAAAGTGACAATCGCGGAAGACAAAGTTAAAGGCCTGAAGAACGCGCCTAAACTTATGGAAAAACTTATGATAGGTAAAAACATAGGTAAATGCGTAGTAGAACTTTGACAGGACATCAAACGATACGCGGGACAATATTATATACGTCCAAAAAACCAGATCGCCTAGACATGGAACGTGGGCGCGAATTTTTTACGTTAACAAAACAATCGGACGGTCTTTCTGTCCTTCACGCGCATTGTGAAATTGATGATGCCCCTGATGTCATTCGGGACGTCACAGCTAGTTTTGAGACGGCCACAATGGCCCCTGTTGACGGCTTTGTTCGGATATCCGTGGGATCAAAATTTGAAGGCTGCGGATGGTTTCAGTTCGATGAACATCATGCGCGGTGTAATGTATTCAATTCCAAACAAGGCCCCGAAAGCATAGAGCTGTCGACCAAAGCGCAAACCCCTTGGTTTGGGCATCACGCCATTATCAATGACGGGTTTTTGTCTAGGTTTTTTCCACTTAATACCAAACCCGGAAAACGGCGTATGGAACATGTGATGATGTCTTCCCCTGACCACCGAGGCGCGACGGGGCCCATGCTCTTCCCTCTAAGTTTTGGAGTTGTTTATCTTGGGGATGAAACCGTTAGCGTTAAGGCCGGAACCTTTGAGGCTCGTAAATTCGAAATTGTCGATACGGCTGAGGGTCTGCCCGAAGAACATCCACCTTATCAAATGTGGTGCAGCAAAGACGAAGACGGACTTTTCCTCAAAGGCGGAGTCCAAGGTTACATGCAAACCTATTATGAACTCGTGGAGCTCATAAGATGACCCTTTCTCTTATATCTGTCTTAGCCTTTTTTCATATTATCCTCTTTGTCTTTTGGCTTGGAGGAGATCTGGGTGTTGCCATTTTGGGTGATAATTTCCGAAAGCGAGAGACTTATTCCCTCCAAGAACGCCTGACGATCTTAAAACTCCTTGTCATTAATGACCTCGGCCCGCGCTACGCTTGGGCCTTAATGATCGCAAGCACGATATCTCTCGTTAAAGCCGGCGGATATTGGGACCTTCCTATCTGGGGCGTCGTTCTGGCCTGGGCTATCAGCCTGATCTGGTGTTGGCTCATTCATGAGGCGCACAAGGCCGGACAAACCGAGCGAGGTAAAAAACTACACAAAATAGAAATGAGCCTGAAATGGATTTTAGCCGCTTTTTATCTCGGACTTGGCCTCATATCACTTATTACCGACTCGCCTCTGGAGCCCAACTGGCTGGCGACTAAAGCCTTACTCTTTGGTCTCATTTTCGTCGCTGCGATTTTGATTGATGTGATGTTTAGGCCCGTTGGCCCGCTTTTGATGGCAGTCATTGAAAACGGGTCTTCGGATGAAACTGAAATTCCTCTTTTAGAAACAATGAATAAATCTCGCTTCTGGGTGCGTATGGTTTATCTCTTATTACTGATAGTCGCCTTTATAGGAACGACGAAATTCTTTTGAAGTAAATGCCGCTGCATATAACCGTAATTAATTCTTATTATAATTCTCTCGGTCGAGAACCTTATCAAGCTCTATAAAATACACGAATATCCAGTTTGCAAAGCTAAAATGGCTAGCTCAACGACAAAGATAAAACGTCAATTTCAGACTCTTCTCAATCTTTGCCATTGACTCCATTCGCGTTATAGAAAGATGAGTGACTCCAAATTCAAATTTAGAGAATTGAGATTATGATTTCATATTCGCGGCTAAAATAAACTGTGCGCGCAACGTTAATCCCC
>CAZNWH010000081.1:0-10248 GCA_964576765.1 uncultured Hellea sp. | reverse complement strand
AATTGCGTTGCATGGCAAGATGAGGATAAGAGCGCAATTAAATTGCTAGCGCGGAATATCCTAGACCAAGAAATACAGGAAAAGATCGCTGCCAGCTGTAAAAAATCAGATTTAAAATGCCATAGTTTTTTGTGCAGTCATCAAACTCTGGAAACGGCCATGATATATGTTCAGAGCGAAGAGGAGTTAAGTTTGCAAAACTCCGAGGCCTCGAATGATGAAGCGGCCCGTTTGCGTGAAATGGCTGAAGAAGCTCCGGTAATTGATTTCGTCAATCGGATTTTTTCTGTGGCCTTGAAAGAAAACGCTTCCGATATCCATATAGAACCATTTGAAAACAGATTTATCGTAAGATACCGGATTGACGGAATTTTGCATAATAAACAGACAGAACCGCGTTCGCGATTTAACGCAGTAGCCAGCCGTGTTAAATTACTGTCGGGGATGGATATTGCAGAACGTAGATTGCCTCAAGATGGTCGGCAGACTATTCGTTTTGCCGGCCAAGACATTGACCTTCGAGTGTCGTCTGTCCCCGGCTCACGTGGTGAAAGTCTGGTTTTAAGGTTATTGCGAAAAGAAAATGAGCTCCCTGACCTGGAAGCCTTGGGTTTTGAAGGATTTTCCCGTCAGACATTACTTGAATTATTGGGGAGTTCTAATGGGATCATCTTGGTGACGGGCCCTACAGGATCAGGTAAATCCACAACACTTTATCGAAGTTTGCAAGGTCTGAATAACGGGGTCAGAAAAATAATTACGATCGAAGACCCTGTTGAATATGATATGGATGGCATCATTCAGATACAAACCCATGCCAGCATTGGCTATACCTTTGCAAAAGGGCTCCGAGCCATATTACGCCAAGATCCTGATATTATTATGGTTGGAGAAATTCGTGATGGAGAAACGGCCACAATTGCCGCTCAGGCCGCTCTAACTGGTCATTTAGTCTTATCAACCTTACATACGAATTCGGCGCTGGCAGCCATTGCTCGGCTTGTGGACATTGGGTTAGAGCCTTACATGATAACCTCTGCTGTTCGAGGACTGGTTGCTCAGCGTCTTGTCCGTAAATTATGCGAGCATTGTAGTGTAAGTGTAAAAAAACCCGAAGGCGAAGATCGAATTTGGGCCATTTTAGATGAAGGTGGGAATATATCTGATCAAATGAAAGGCAAAACGAATTGGCGTGAACCAAAAGGATGCTCGAAATGTTCAGATACCGGATATCAGGGGCGCCTCGCCATATTTGAAGTGGCCAGAATGGATGATGCTCTGTCAGAGGCAGTGTTGAAAAATGCTAGCCTGCAACAATTACATCAAGTCGCGCGTAAACAAGGGTATATCACACTGCTAGAAGATGGTATCTTTAAGGCGAGAAATGGTGTAACCTCTCTGACTGAGGTATTAAGAGTTTGTGGGACAGATACTAACAATTATTGATTTGCGCGCGTAGGAAATAAAATGAATGATATGGATAAAAATAGTGAAGAGACCCATTCAGATTCAGGATATACTCTTTTAGAGATTTTAGTTGTTTTGGCCATCATTGGAACATTAATGTCATTGGTGGCGCCGCGTCTGATGGGGAATGTAGATAAATCAAAAGTTATAGCGGCAAAAGCTCAGGCAAAAACTCTCAAATTGGCTTTGGACTCTTTCAATCTTGATATGGGTAGATATCCAACGGATACGGAGGGTTTGGTTGTTTTAATGACATCCCCCAATGATGAAAATTCGAATTGGTTTGGACCTTATTTAGAAGGTGACGTCCCTAGCGATCCTTGGGGTAATCCCTATCAATATCAACCCCCCGAAAACGGTGTGAGATCAAAAAGCCCTAAAGTTATTTCTTTGGGCGCGGATAACCAAGTTGGTGGTTCAGGCCTAAATGCCGATATATCGGGATAATACAATAAGGAATTCTGGCGAGGCTGGGTTTAGCTTATTGGAGATACTTGTTGTGTTGGCCATTATGAGTGTCATGATGATCTTGGTGGGAAGCCGTATGACTTCGGCTTTAGATTCAGCTCGATTTATCAGTACAGCAGAAAACGCAATATCTGACATACAGGTTTTGCGAATGCGGGCAATGTTGACACAGCATGAGCAGATATTGATCACGCAGGATAGCGGGGCACCCTCTTATAAAAGTTGGAAAGACATAAGGGTGTTACCCTTTGATGTTCCCGAAGATTGGGTCGTAGAAGGGGATACTATCAAGATTTCAGAACATGGGATTTGTACTGGCGGGAAAGTAGTATTTACGAGCTCTGAGGGACGAAAAATATCTTTTAACCTTACACCGCCTTCCTGCTTGGGTGAGCGAATTACTTGATCTAAGGTATGTGAAGCTTATGCAAATTTCTCCGCCTATTCTTATCTTAGGAATGCATCGTTCAGGAACGTCTTGCCTTGCAGGTTGTCTCGAAGAAGCTGGGCTATATTTAGGGGATGTCAATCTTAAAGCGGGGTTTAATAAAAAAGGAAACCGCGAAAATAGAAAAATCATGGAACATCATGATGCTATTTTGGCCCGTATTGAAGCCGCCTGGGATAATCCGCCTTCCGAAGACCCTATTTGGAATAATGATGAAAAAACGCATTTGATCAAGCTTCTTTCTGCCTATGACAATGAAACTATATGGGGGGTTAAAGATCCTCGTGTTTTATTTTTACTAGAAGGGTGGTATTCTATCACAAAACCGAAATTTGTCGGGACATTCCGGCATCCACAAGAAGTTGTTGCGTCATTAGTTCATCGGGCTAAGGTATGGAACCAGCCTATGGACATTGATAAAGCATTCGCATTATGGGCAGCCTATAATGCGAAGTTACTATCCGTGCATAATGAACAAGCATTTGATATTGTTAGGTATGATATAGAGACAAAAATTTATAATCAAAAAATTATAAAAATGGCCTCCAAATTAGGACTTAGGCCCGCGACGAGCAATAGCTTCCGAGAGGAAGAGTTACACAATCAAAACACTACAGATTTGAGTATACCTGCAGAGTATAAATGGATATGGGAGGCCCTGAATGACCTTACCATCTGAAATACCGCGCCCGTTAATTAGTATTGTAATCATTGCCTATAATATGGCCCGGGAAATACCTAGGACTGTATATTCGTTCCTACCTCCCTATCAACTTGACGTTAGTTTTGACGATATAGAAATAATTGTCATGGAAAATGGTTCCAGCAAACCGGTTGATCCGGAGATTGTAAAAAGTTGGCCGGATTGTGTTCGATATATAGAGGTGAAATCTCCCGACAAATCACCGGCAAAAGCTCTTAATCAAGGAATTGCTATGTCTCGCGGAGATTGGGTATGTCCTGTGATTGATGGAGCCCGGTTGATTTCTCCAGGGGTATTAAAATCAGCGCATGAAATTATGAAAGCTCATGATTGCCCTGTTATCGCGACAATGGGTTATCACTTAGGGCATAAAACGCAGCAAGAAAATGTTCTGGAAGGGTATAATCAGGATGTAGAGGACACTCTTTTATCTTCGGTTGGCTGGCCCAATAATGCTTATGATCTGTTTAAAATTTCTAGCCTTGGGGGGTCAGCACGGGGTAGTTGGTTATCACAAATTGCTGAGAGTAATGTTTTAGTGCTTAGTAAAACCTTTTACTTATCTATTGGTGGGTTTGATGAAAAATTCAATATTGCTGGAGGCGGGCTAGTTAATTTAGACTTTTTCAAACGTTGCGTTGATCATAAAGATACCCAATATGTTATGTTGCTGGGTGAAGGTAGCTTTCATCAATATCATGGCGGTGTGACGACTTCACGTGGCGTAAATTTGCCAAGCCTTGAAGACCCGAGCAAAACGACTTGGGATATTTATGCAGAGCAGTATCAAAATATAAGAGGGTTACCTTATCAACCGCCGATGACACATCCAATTATTTACGGGCATGCGAATTCTGGTGTATGTGAACGCACCATTAAATCAGCTTTGTATGTAGAATCCTTAAAAGCTTAAGGCTTATTAAGCGAGAGAAACTACAAGCTTCTTATTCGGGCTGTTAAGGACATTATGGAAAATCGATATTCAGATCTTAATCTTGCAAAAGAGAAAGTTAAGCTCGGGCATCATCGTCAATTTATTGGGGGTATGTGGGATCAAATTGGAGGGCTACAGTTTGAGTATTTAAAATCAAAAGGCCTTAAGTCTCATCATCGATTATTAGATGTTGGTTGCGGTAGTTTAAGAGGTGGTGTCCATTTTATACCCTATCTTGACCCATATAAATATTATGGGTTTGACCTAAACATGTCGCTTATACAAGCAGGGCTAGATGTAGAAATTAAAAATTTGGGGTTTTCTGATAGAGTAGATATTAAGAATTTTGCGGCGGCTGCTAATTTTGAATATCCGGAGCACTGGCCAGAAATGGACGCTGCAGTTGGGATATCTTTACTGACACATTTAAATTATGATTCCCTGTGTCTGTGCCTTAAAAAAACAGCCAAATATCTTAAAGTCGGAGCTCGGTTTTATGCAACAATTTTTGAAGTGGCCTCCGGTGCCGAGCTAAATGCCTTTGAGCAAATTCCAAGTATAATCACTCATGCATCGAAAGATCCGTATCATTACACGCGAAGTAAAATTGAAGCGGCTGCGCGATTAAACGGGTTAGAATGTGTTAGTATTGAAGACTTTAGTCATCCCCGAAATCAGAAAATGGTTATTTTTGAGCGGAGCGTATGATTTAAACTCCATAACATTAAGCGATTGCTTGCTCTCACGTTGTAACTATATCAAATTTTAAGCTTGGCCTGTGCTTTACACGCCCTTATGGTCGCGCGAAATAAGATAATAATTTTTGGGGATTTGCATGGATTTTTTTGCATCACTTATGGAAAGTTTGAATAACTTCGTCTGGGGGCCACCCATGATGACGTTACTGCTGGGTGTTGGCTTATTCTTGACGATTGGGCTGCGGTTTATATCGCTTACGAAAATTAGATATGGTTTCAAGCAGCTCTTCAAAAAACGTTCTGGAGACGCCGAAGAGGGTGATGTTTCGCCATTTGCAGCCCTCATGACGGCCCTGTCTTCTACGGTGGGTACCGGCAATATTGCCGGAGTTGCCGCAGCCATCGCCATTGGCGGTCCAGGAGCTGTTTTTTGGATGTGGGTAACGGCTATATTGGGAACAGCCACGAAATTTGGCGAAGGCGTTTTGGCTGTGCGGTACCGAGAAATTGATGCCAATGGGAACCGTGTTGGTGGCCCCATGTATTATATCAAAAACGGCTTAGGGCCGAAATGGTTATGGCTTGCTGGATTATTTGCGATTTTTGGTATGATAGGCTCCTTGTCAACAGGGAACGCGGTTCAAGCCAACTCCATAGCAGACGCGCTCAAAAGCGCTTATAACTTCGATCCGCGTATTGTCGCGATTGTTCTCTCCGTTCTTGTGGCTGGAGTTGTTTTGGGGGGAATTAAACGTATCGGCGCGGTTGCGTCAAAACTGGTGCCGTTTATGGCTGTTCTTTATATCGGTGCAGCTTTGGTTGTTATTGCAGCTAATATCTCGGGTGTTCCTGCGGCTTTCGGTCTTATCTTTAAGGGCGCTTTTGGCATGCAAGGGGCTGGGACTGGCATTACGATTGGTCTTATGATGTTGGCAATGCAAAAGGGTGTTGCGCGAGGCCTGTTCTCTAATGAGGCAGGACAAGGCTCAGCGCCCATTGCGCATGCCGCGGCGCAAAATAATGATCCGGTAAACCAAGGGATCATTGCGATGCTGGGAACGATTATTGATACTTTAATTATCTGCACGATCACAGCTTTAGTGATTTTAACCTCAGGGGTTATGTCTACTGATTGTCTGGCTAGCCCTGCGATTTTAGAGCTGTTACAATCAGGCTCCACACCTGCCGGGTGTGAAATTGGCGTGCCTCTTACAGCTGCCGCCTTTGACGCAACGCTTGTCGGGCTTGGCGAGCATATCGTGACGTTTTGTTTGGTCATTTTCGCGTTTACGACTATTATAGGTTGGTCTTATTATGGTGAGCGGTGTGCGGCCTTTCTCTTTCAAGAAAAAGCGATTCCCGTTTTTCGTATCTTCTGGATTCTTGCGGTATTTGCGTCCACCTTTGCCCTGTCTTTCGAAACAGGCGATGACAACCTTGTGGTGGCAACCTTCTGGCTCATTGCTGATAGTTTGACAGGTCTTATGGCTGCGCCAAACCTTATCGCGCTCATATTGCTCTCTCCGGTGGTCTTTAAACTCGCGCGAGAATATTTTGATAAAGAGAAAATAGCCAATGACGGTTTGATTGATCAGGACGATATGTAATCTATGTCCACGATCATTAGATTGGCAAGGCCGGAAGATATTCCGGCCTTAATTGATTTAGCAGCAGAGACTTTCATAGATAATTTCGGGGATTATCATACGCCTGAAAACTGCAAGGCTTTTATTGCGCGTTCGCATAACTCTGCTGTTTATAACGCAGCTATTATAAGCGAGTCGGACTTTTTACTGGTTGCTGAGAGCGAAGGAAAATTTCTTGGTTATCTATATGCCAAACCCATGGAGTTACCTGTTGGAGTGGAGCTAAATGACGCGCATGAGCTATCAAAAATATATGTGCGAAAGTTTGAGCAGAACCAAGGATTAGGGCTAAAACTTCTCAAGAGATGGGAAACATGGGCGGATAGCAATTACTACAAAGATTTAGTCTTAGGTGTTTGGTCAGAAAACGTATCTGCACAAAAATTTTATACGCGTCAGGGCTATAGTAAAATTTCCGATTATAAGCTTAAGATCGGTCAAGTCGAAGATATCGACTATATATATCACAAGGCATTATGAAACCCGCACATATGTCGGGCTAGCGGCGAATACGTTTGCGCTTACCGGGCGTGTATTGAGTGTCGGATGAATAACTCCCTGCAGAGCTGGACTGCGTTGAATCGTCCTTGAAACTATGGCTTGAATTATAGCCGCCATAATATCCTGTCCCTGTTATGACCCTTCCCGTTGGCGGCGAAACTGGTGCACTATAGCTCGGCTGAGTATATGTGGTGGAAGGAGTTGGAACCGAAGAATGGCTACTTGCCGATTGAGATGATGGGTTCGCCGCGAAATCAGCGCTTGATTTAATCGTTCCACTCCCCGGAGCGCATAGCACTCGCCGCCATTCATACCTCTCGGCTGAAGTCAATGTTTTGGTGGGGATATTTGCATATTTAGGCGGAACATGAACAATGTTTTCTCCGCCAGGGTGAACGATATCCTCGACGGATATTGTTCGATATTCGGCGGCTACGGGAATTTTTTCGACGCCTCCGGGATCTGAAACAACTCTCTTGTGAATGGTTTGATATTTTGCTGGAACAGGTGTGCGTTGCACCCGGCCGGGAGACGTCATCACTTTGCGTTTGAACTCAACCGATGCACCCGGTTCCTCGACTAAGCACCAAATTTCACAGGTCTCTCCACAACTTGTCCCGCCGATTATACCTTGCTCAATTGTACTACTATAGCCTTGACCATATCTTCCCGCATCCGCGGTCGAATGTATAGTATATCCTTGAGCTGCAAGTTTCCCCGGATTGCCACGTTTCCACACAAGCCTCGGGGAAGATGTTTTCACTTGTTGTGTAACGGTTGAAAATTGTGGGGTTGAGACGGAAAGTTTATCATAGGCGGGTCTTACCAACATTTGTTCTGTGACAGAACGAAATGAGGGTTGGCGAACACGATACCGAACACTGGCTTCTTTGACCATGACTCTCTCTTGACGCGAAGCAAGTTGGGGTTGTTGAACATTCAGTTGGGAATAACCTTCTTCTACGACGACACGTTCAGAACCAGTTACAAATTGAGCCGGAATTTCAATGCGGGCATAACATTCTCCAGTCGTTGGATTCGCGGGTAATAGATCTGGCGTATAGCTAGGATAAGTTCCAGTTCCGCCAGCAATAGCTAAAGGCGATATTGTTACGCTTAATATCAAGGCAGATAGCGATCTAATTGATTTTGATGAGGTCAACATATTCTTACTCGTTACTCCACTTGGGCCTAAAAGCCGGTTTATTGCATTCAGAAATCGTGCAGAATTTATGCACGATTATACTCACCGTTTTAAAACGGTCTTTTACAGGGGATGTCTTTGACTGGTTGATCAGTCTATTTAACTTCGCTTATTTCACGAATTTTTGTGCTGTCCAACTCAAAAAACATAAAGCAATAGCTGCACCAAAACCATTTGCAATAAAGTCCCAGATTGATGGCGAACGCGTTACAGTTAATGTGCCTTGAGCTAGCTCCATGGCCCCGCCATAAGCCAGACATCCCGCAAAATTTTTGACCTTTGAAAGAGCCGGCCATGCCAGACTTGCCGTTAGTGCGAGCAGTCCATAGACCGCTGCATGCGCGAACTTATCAAAATGCGGAAAAATTGCCGTTTCACCGCTGACAGTTTCTAAGGATATCCATGTAATGAAAACGAGAAAAACACCAACAAAGAGACGTAGTGGGACCCGAAGTGAAGCCGGGAGAAATGATTCATGAACTGACATGATTTTCTTATTAGGTGAAAAAGATGAACAGCTTATGACGGCCTTAGGGCTGAAATAAGGCCCGATATTTTCCACAAATACCACCATGTTCTCCTAGCTTCTGTTCGCTCACAGCCCCCTGCCATAAGCGAATATGAAATTACCGAAGCAAATGTGGCAACTTTTGGGCAAAAGCTGTGAATATATACAGATTAAGCTTTCGGATGAACTGTTAGCCCAGTACTGTAGCTGAAATATCACGGTTATTCGAGGTTTTCATGGAAATTTTAAATCCTAAAAATGTGGCAGATAAACTCGATGGTTGGACGGGAGGTGATGATTTTATCACCAAAGTCTTTCGGTTTGACGATTTTGCGCAGGCTTTCGGGTTTATGACACGCATTGCCATTATCGCTGATAAAATGGATCATCATCCGGAATGGTTTAATGTTTATAACCGAGTTGATGTGACCTTAACGACGCATGATGCGGGCGGAGTTACACAAAAAGATGTGACACTCGCAGAGGCAATGGAAAAGGCGGCAGGATAGGCGCTACATAACACCCGAACTATTCTGTGATGATTTTCCTATAACTTTATCTCCAACAAAAGGATTATCTGCTCGCTCAGCCCCAAATGTACTCATTGGACCATGACCGGGGACAAAGCGCATATCCGGCCCTAATGGCCATAATTTAGTGGTTATACTGTCCAATAAATCCTGATGATTACCTTGTGGGAAGTCTGTGCGGCCTATTGAGCCTCGGAATAATACGTCACCTACGAAAGCGATTTTCATATCTTGATTATAAATCACGACATGTCCAGGTGTATGGCCTGGTGTGTGCGCCACATTAAATTTTACCTCACCAAGTGATAATGTTTCACCATCTTCAAGATAGCGGTCCGGGACAATGTTTTTACCCATGCCGGTATGGCCATATTTAGCCCAGTGCTCTTCGATGTCATCCATCCAGAATTGATCCGCTTTGTGAGGTCCAATGACGGGGATATCTAATTTGGCTCGAATATCTTCGGCGCCACCAGCATGATCAAGATGTCCATGGGTTAGCCAGATTTCTTTAAGCGTGATGTCAAGCTCATCGGCGGTTTGCATAAGTTTTTCTGCTTCTCCGCCAGGGTCAACAAGGACACCAGCCATTGAACCTGTGTCCCAAAGAAGACTACAATTTTGTTGGAAGGGGGTAACAGGAATGAGGCGTAGATCAAGTTTAGACATAGAGGCTATCTTGCGGTTCATGGCTAATAGGTCAAGAAAAACTGTTCAGCCAGTGTTCAGCAGGTTCTCGTCATATATAGGTTAACTTATCTTTTGGATGAGTTGTCTCTCTCTTTACCTTACCCCGTCCTTGTGGCGGGGTTTTCTTTAGTGAATTGTTCATCCTTAACTAAATGGTTATCCTTTAGTCATGTTACAGTCATAATAGAGCTTATATATAAGAGATGTTCGTATATTACGAATTCCCCTTCGAACTGGCGGCAGCTGTTAAGTCTGCCGTCTTTTTTGTTCATTATGACTCTTTTGTAATCTGTTTGTAGGCCTCCTGTTATATTGAGGGGTATTTATTGTGGGGACTGACTTGATTCCCATCTTTCAGTGGGGATGCTGATTAACCCCCAGAACAAAACACAGCAGATCCCCAACGGGCTGGCGATAACGGCGCCAGCCCGTTTTATTAATTGAATAGCTA
>CAZNWH010000080.1:0-10474 GCA_964576765.1 uncultured Hellea sp. | reverse complement strand
GGTGTTCCGATGCAGGCGTTTTCATTGCAGTATCCAGACATGACGATTGAAGATGGCTACGCGGTTCAAGCAGCTTGGGTTAAGTTGAAAGAAGCTGAAGGACGAAGAATCATTGGCCGTAAAGTCGGTCTAACATCGCGGGCTATGCAAGACGCCATGAAAATCAACGAACCGGATTTTGGAACATTGCTTGATGATATGCTTTTTGACAATGGAGCGACACTAGCTGCCGCTGATTTTATCGACCCTCGTATTGAAGCCGAAATCACATTCGTGTTGAAAGATGATTTGTACGGAGAGGATCTTAGTATTGAAGATGTCCTTGGCGCGACGGATTATATTGTTCCCTCTCTTGAGCTTATCGCCGCGAGAAGTCACCGCGTAGATCCCGAGACAGGATATACCCGTAAAGTTATGGACACGATTTCGGATAATGCGGCTAATGCTGGCATTGTCGTAGGGGATATCAAAACTAATCCGTTTGATATAGATATGCGCTGGGTAGGCTCTATTCTCTATCGCAATGGTATAGTAGAGGAAACGGGGCTTGGCGCCGGGATTTTAGATCATCCTGCGCGTGGTATCATTTGGCTTGCCAAGCGTTTTGCGCCCCATGGAATTAAACTTGAAGCTGGTCATTATTTCATGTCAGGAAGTTTTACGCGCCCAGTCAAGGCAAGCACCGGGGATCATTTTAAGGCCGATTTTGGGCCTCTTGGTATTGTTGAATTGAGTTTTGCATAATGGATAGTTTGACGAATAATTTCAAAGCTCGGTTGAATAAAGGTGATGATATGCTCGGCCTTTGGTTTGGACTTGCCAATAATGTGGCTGCAGAGATTTGTGCGCAAAGTGGATTTGATTGGATGTTAATCGACGCGGAGCATTCGCCGCTAACAGATAGTGATGTGCTCTCATGTCTGCAAGCGGTTGCGCCTTATAACATAAATCCAATCGTTCGCCCGCTTAGCACTGATAAGAGCATTCTCAAACGACTTTGCGATGTGGGCGTGCAGACATTTTTGGTTCCCATGATAGATGACGCAAAACAGGCTGCTGATGTGGTTAAATCTGTCCATTACCCTCCGTCGGGCACGAGAGGTCTGGGAACATCTATGGCGAGGGCTGCGCGATGGAATATGACGCCAGATTATTTCGAGAAAGCCAATGATGAGATATGCGTGATTTTGCAGATCGAAACCAAGATGGGCCTTAAGAATCTCAAAGATATCGCTGAGGTTGATGGTGTGGACGCAGTCTTTATCGGGCCGTCCGATTTAGGGGCTGCGTTAGGCTATCCGGGCCAACCGGGCCATCCTGAAGTCGTTAAAACGGTCTCTAAGGCCATTACCCAAATACGAGCGTGTAAAAAACCGGCAGGTGTTTTGGCGGTGACATCTGAGCTTGTCAAAACTTATAAGGATGCCGGAGCGAGTTTTGTCGGAGTGGGCAGCGATTGTGGCGTTTTAGCGAAAGGTGTTCAGCGTCTTTATGAAAGCTTCGCTTCTGGTGAAACGGCCAAGGGAGATTATTAAATGAGTCTCTATTTTGTTCAAAAGCTGCTCTACAACCTTAACCGAGACACTGCTGTACAGGCGCTTTTTAAAACTGATATCGACTCGCTTATGGATGGGTATAAACTTACGGACCAAGAACGGCTATGGCTTAAAAACGGCGAGGTGGGCGAGCTTTATATTCACGGTGTTAATGGTCAAATCCTGATGCATTACGCAGCCTTTATTGGTCAGGAATGGGATGAATATATTCAAGCCATGAAAGACGGACTTGCGAAACATGGACAAGTCCGTGACGGTATTTACAGAGCTGTAGATGGTGGCGATGGAGGAGCAATTTAATGGCATTAGTGTTTGCAGGTATTTGTTCTCATGGTCCGGGTATTACAGGGCGTGCAGATCGCGCGGACCCTGCGCTGCGTGACCCCTTTTATGCCGCGCTCGACTCCTTAAGAGCGGATATTGAAGACAGCGGCGCGCAGGCGCTTGTTGTCATTGCGGCCGAGCATTTCGCAAATTTCTTCATGGATAATATGCCGGCTTTTGCAATGGGTATGGGGGAGGAATATGAAGGCCCGATTGAAGACCCTGACTGGCTAAAAATCCCACGTACCAGCATTCCGGGAACGCCTGAGCTATCGGAACGCATAATCACAGAAATGATGCAAAGTGTCGACCTTGCCTACGCAAAGGAATGGAAAATGGACCATGGGATTATGGTGCCGCTTAATTTTCTGACCCCGCGTTACGACATGCCTATCATCCCGGCCAATATTAATTGCCAAGGGCCGCCTTTGACTCCGTTAAGTCGGGCTTATGCCTTTGGCCAAGCGCTTCGACGGGCTTGCGACTCTGTACCTGAAAAAATTGCTGTTATGGGGACTGGCGGCATTAGCCATTGGCCGGCAACGCCTAATAGCGGCAAAATTAACGAAGCTTGGGATCGTGAGTATCTGGATGCTTGGACAGCAAATGATAAAGATCGTTTATTGTCTTATACAGATGAAGATACATTACGCGAAGCCGGGCAGGGTGGATTTGAAATCCGTACCCTGACTGCGATTAGCGGTCTATGCGAAGGCTCTAAAGGCACGATCCGTTATGCCGAACCGATACCTATTTTCTCAACCATGTGTGTTGCCGGAGTCATGGAAATCTAATCGAAGATACTTTTCAAAGCTTGTATAATTCTTCGATTTTTTTCCTGAACTTGCTGTAGAGGGCTTGCGCGTCTTTTGTAATGTTCAAACGGTTGCCTCGCTTAAGATTACTGGCCAAAGCTATGGTTTTAAAAAACACTAGTCCTTTTTGCGACGTCCGAACCACCCTCTGCGTTTTGGTTTTTCTTTCGGCTTAACGCCTGGAGCTTCGATAGGAGTTTGACTTTCTACCTTTCTGGCCGGAGCTTTACGCCGGGCAGAGCTTGTCATGGTTTCTACGGGCACCTCTACCGAGGGAACCTCTTGAGTTGGTTCAATTTTTTTTGCCGGGGCTTTACGGCGGGCCTTAGGTTTTTTGACCTCCGTTTCATCCTTTGGGGTTACTTTTTTAGCTGGAGCTTTGCGTGCGCTCGTTTTACGCTGAGATGCAGGTTTGGGCTTGTCATCTGTCGTAGTTTTTTTAGTTGCCGCTTTCGTTACCTTTTTCGGAGCAGCTTTTTTGGTCGAGCCTTTCTTGGTTGTAGCGGCTTTAGCCGGGGCTTTTTTTGTCGAAGCTTTTTTAGGTGCAGCCTTTTTGGCAGGTGCTTTGCGGCGCGTGGAGCTTTTTGCAGTTTTTTTAGTCTCTACCGTATCAGCATCATTCACCGGAGTATTTTTAGCTGAAGTTTTACGCTTTGTCGTTTTCTTTGGCGCTGGCTTTTCTTTTGTAGAAACCGCTTTCTTAGCCGGAGCTTTGCGGCGTCCACGCTTAGGCTTAGCCTCGGCGTCATCATCTTTTTGAATGTCATCTTGGGCCTTTTTACGTGACGGGGCCTTTCGTGTTGTTCTAGCTCGTTTTGGTTTTCCGTCTTTAGCCTCGTCAATTGTGGCCTCCGACTCAGTTGTCTCTATTGTGTCTTCTGAGACGTCTTTAGATTTACGGGGAGCCTTGCGGCGTCCACTATTCCGTTTGAGTTTATCTTTGGTAGATGCAGCCTTTTCATTAGCCTCATCCAAGGTTTCTGATATGTCGGACGTCTCTTCATTTATCTCTGATTGCTCTTCACGGTTTTTACCGCGCCCACCGCGACGACCTCTGCGGCGACGGCGCTTCTTAGACTTGTCTTCATCATCAGAATCTGGTTTTTCGGAGCGATCTTCTTCAGTGTCATCATCATCATCAGATTTTTTCTTACGCCGAGCTTTTTCTTTTGAACGCTGGGTTTTTTGACGCTGTTTACGGAACTCGGCTTCGATTTCGGCTAAAGGATCTGGTGCGTCGCCTTCGGCTGCCTCAATGACCTCTATCTCATAATTAGGACGGATGAGTTCTTCATCTCCGACAAGTTCGGTGAACAGTCCCGAAGTATCATCCACATGTTGAAGCAGCTCGCGCTTTTCATTGAAGATATAAAGCGCGACATCGGCAGAAACTTTTAGGCGAATACGTTTGGCTTGGCCGCGCACGCCAATGTCTTCGACCGCGCGAATGGCGGCGAGGGCGCTGGATTCAATCGTACGTTTTCGGCCAACACCTTCGCAGTGATTGCAATGCACTGTAGAACCTTCGAGCAAGCTACGTCGGCGGCGCTGCCGAGAAATTTCCATTAAGCCAAATTGCGAAATGCGCGCGGTTTGAACACGGGCACGATCCCGGGTGAGGGCCTCTTTCATTTTACGTTCAACAGTTCGGTTGTTTTTATGCTCATCCATATCGATAAAATCGATCACGATAAGACCGGCGA
Organism: uncultured Hellea sp.; assembly: GCA_964576765.1. Classification (GTDB taxonomy): domain Bacteria; phylum Pseudomonadota; class Alphaproteobacteria; order Caulobacterales; family Maricaulaceae; genus Hellea. Next base: position 6,076 of record CAZNWH010000080.1, on the reverse strand, counting down.
GGTCACGCAGGCGCATTTGACGCGCAACCTCGATAGCGGCTTCGCTATTGGTTTTAAGAGCAGTGCGTTCGACATTGCGTTCTTTGGTTGACCTTCCGGAGTTAACATCCACAGAGACGAGAGCTTCGGTTGGATGAATAACAAGATAGCCGCCCGATTTGAGCTGAACGATAGATTTTAAACTATCTTCGATTTGACGCTCGACGTTGTAGCGAAGATAAAGCGGAATTTCGTCTTTATATTGCTTCACGTTTTTCGCGTGGCTTGGCATTAGCATCTTCATAAAGGCTTTGGCAGTTTTATAAGCGTCTTCGCCCTGAATGAGGACTTCTTCGATATCTTTATTATAAAGGTCGCGAATAGAACGTTTCACCAAATTGCCTTCTTCATGAATGAGGGCGGGCGCGATGGATTTTAGGGTCGTATCGCGAATTTCGTCCCACAGCCGTGAGAGATATTCATAATCGCGTTTAATCTCGGCTTTGGTGCGTTTTGCTCCGGCTGTACGGACGATAACGCCCATGCCTTGCGGAACTTCTAGCTCGCTCATGACAGATTTAAGGCGTTTACGGTCAGCGCCATTCGCGATTTTGCGTGAGATGCCGCCGCCACGGGCTGTGTTAGGCATAAGAACGCAATAGCGTCCCGCGAGTGACAAATAGGTTGTCATTGCCGCGCCTTTATTGCCGCGCTCTTCTTTTACGGCTTGGATTAGAAGGATTTGACCGCGTTTGACGACTTCTTGGATTTTATAGCGACGACGTGATTGGCGCCGGCGGCGAGAGGAAGCTACTTTGACCTGTTCTTGAGCGACTTCTTCGTCATCTTCATCATGAGCGTCATCAGCATCAGGGTCGAGGTTTTCATCGGCTTCGTCTTCGGTCTCATCGTCGTCAGCTTCATCTTCTTCCTGAGCAGCTTTGTTTTCAGCTTCTTCGGCCTCGAGCAGTGCGAGTTTATCTTCATGAGGGATTTGATAATAATCCGGATGAATTTCGCTAAAGGCGAGAAAGCCGTGGCGGTTGCCGCCATATTCTATGAAGGCGGCTTGTAGGGACGGCTCAACCCGTGTGACGCGGGCCAGGTAAACATTACCTCTTATTTGTCGTTTGTGCCGGCTTTCAAAATCAAGTTCTTCAACGCGATTACCATCTACGATGACGACGCGTGTTTCCTCCGGGTGGGAGGCGTCGATCAGCATTTTCTTTGTCATGTAATTCTCCAAGGAGCCACGCTCGGCGACCTGAGCTTCGCGTCAGGCGCAAAGGGGCTTTCGTGAGGGGCTCTGATGTAATGAGTCCAATATCGGACATATGTCTTAAGGCACGCGCAACGGTCCCGGCCTTAGCCGTAGGGGACTGAATATATGCGTTAGCAACGTGCATAGTAACTTTCGATTCGCCGAATGGCGGTTTGAGTGAATAGCCGCATTATGCGGGCGCATCTTGCGCTATGATTCATCTCATATTGGAGTTGTGCCCTATTTATGGAAGAGGCGCAAAGGCTTTGTTTTATTAAATTTACGTGATTAAGGCATGATTTTTCATATCGAGGGGATTAGCATCAAATTTATAACCTCTAGGACCCGATTCATGAGTGCATCATTTTATAGCGATATTACATCTGAGCTGGAGCGCATTGAGAGTGATGGGCTCTATAAGCGGGAACGTGTGATCATAAGTAAGCAAGCAGCGGACATTATCGTTACAGAAAATGGTCGGAGTCGCGAAGTTATAAATTTTTGCGCTAATAATTATCTGGGCCTAGCGGATCACCCTGATCTGATCAAAGCTTCCGAGACTGCCGCCAAAACCTATGGATTTGGAATGGCATCTGTACGGTTTATCTGTGGGACACAAGGTCAGCACCGTGAGCTGGAGCAAAAAATAGCTAAATGGCTCGGCTATGATGACGCTATTCTCTATGCGGCCTGCTTTGATGCTAATGGCGGGGTTTTTGAACCCCTTTTAGGGCCTGAAGATGCTATTATTTCTGACGCGCTTAACCACGCCTCCATTATTGATGGTATTCGGTTGTGCAAGGCCAAGCGCTACCGCTTTAAAACCAGCGATATGAATGACCTTGAGGTTCAGCTGAAACAGGCTCGAGCAGATGGAGCACGTCATATTATGATTGCGACGGACGGCGTGTTTTCTATGGACGGAACTATTGCTAAGCTGGGTGAAATTTGCGCTCTTAGAACAAAATATGACGCGTTACTGATGGTGGACGATTGCCATGCGACGGGGTTTTTAGGCAAGGGCGGGCGCGGGTCTGCTGCTTTTTGCGGTGTTGAAGGTCAGGTCGATATTTTGACGGGAACTCTGGGTAAAGCTCTGGGCGGAGCCATGGGTGGTTTTACCTGCGCTAAGCAAAGTGTAGTCGATATGCTCAGGCAGCGCTCACGTCCTTATCTCTTTTCCAATAGTCTTGCGCCGTCTTTGGTTGGGGCGAGCCTGACAGCCATTGATCTTGCCATGAAAGGTGATGATCTAAGACAGCAAATATTTGCAAATGCTCTACAGTTCCGAGAGGGCATGAACGCAGCCGGATTTACATTACCGGATGGTGAGCACCCAATCATTCCGGTGATGTTGGGTGATGCTAAAATTGCACAGCAAATGGCAGTAAAACTTTTGGATGAAGGCATTTATGTAATCGGATTTTTCTTCCCGGTTGTGCCCCAAGGACAAGCCCGCATCCGTACACAAATGAGTGCGGCCCATACATCCGTCCATATCGCTAAAGCCGTGAAGGCCTTTACCAAAGTTGGTAAGGAGCTTGGCGTTATATGAAAAAGACAATGAAAGCCTTAGTCAAAGAGAAACCCGAAAAAGGTTTGTGGCTACAAGAGGTTCCGGTTCCCGATATTACGCCCAATGAAGTGTTGATTAAAATTGAACGTACCGCCATTTGCGGCACTGATATGCATATCTATAAATGGGATGAGTGGGCGCAAAAAGTTGTACCAATTCCGCTGATTACGGGCCATGAATATGGCGGTACTGTCGCTGCGGTTGGCTCAACTGTGACCCGCGTTAAGGTCGGGCAGCGCGTGACAGGCGAGGGACATGTGGTCGGCAGACGCTCGCGTAATGCACGGGCGGGAAAGTTTCATCTAGACCCCGATACGAAAGGTATAGGCGTCAATTTATCAGGAGCTTTTGCACAATATCTCGCGCTTCCCGAATTTAACGTTATCCCGCTTAAAGATGACTTTCCTTTGGAGATTGCCGCCATTATGGACCCGCTTGGTAATGCAGTGCATACCGCGCTGGCCTTTGATTTAGTGGGTGAAGACGTCCTGATAACCGGGGCGGGGCCGATTGGTATTATGGCGGCGGCCGTCGCCGAAAAATCCGGTGCGCGCCGGGTTGTTCTGACCGATATCAATGACTGGCGGCTGGATTTTGCACGAAAAGTTACGACACGAACCCGCATGGTCAATCCAATAGCCGAAGAGCTGCGGGATGTCATGTCTGAGATAGGCATGAATGAAGGCTTTGATGTGGGATTAGAAATGAGCGGGGCGCAACCTGCCTTTGATCAAATGCTCGATGTTATGTTGATGGGCGGGAATATCGCTATGCTCGGTATTCCGTCCAAGCCCTTCCCCGTCGATTTTGGAAAGCTTGTTGGAAAGGCTCTCACATTACGGGGTATTTATGGCCGTCAAATGTATGAGACGTGGTATAAAATGCTCGCCCTACTTGATAGCGGCCTTAATATGAGTCCAATGATAACCCATCGTTTCGCGGCTCGCGATTTTCAAAAGGCATTTGATCTGATGGAAACAGGAAAAACCGGAAAAGTGATATTGGATTGGAATAAGATATAGTTTTATAAGGCGTGAGATAACTATGATTGAATTATATAAATTCGGACCAGCGTTTGGTCTTCGCGAGACAGGTCCATTTGTCTTGAAGACCTTGTCTTATATGCGACTCGCGGATATTCCGTTTAAAGAAATTGTACAAGGCGACCCCCGTAAAGCGCCAAAAAAGAAAGTCCCTTATATTGTCGATGAGGGTACGGCGATTGGGGATTCCACATTTATCATTAAACATCTCAAGGCGAAATTTGGTGACCCTCTAAGTAAAGGGCTTTCAGCTGAACAGCTCGCCAAGGGGCATGCTTTAAAGGTTATGTTGGAAGAGCGTACTTATTGGGCCGGTATGATACATCCGAGATGGGTGAAAACAGGTCATCATCAATTAATTGCCAATGCCTTTTTTAAGGAAATTCCGGGTTTTCTTCGTATGACTATCTTTCGAGCGATTGCTAAAGGTGTTGCTAAATCTTCCATGGGACATGGCATAGGGCGTCATACGGATGCTGAGATATTTGAATTGGGTCTCGATGATGTCAGGGCTGTGGAGACATTACTGGGGTCAAAAAAATTTATGCTCGGCGCAAAACCTGCTGAAGTCGATGCAACAGTCTTCGCGTTCTTACACGGGATGCAGGCTGATGTTTTTCCAACTCCCATTCAGTCCTATATCGCGAATTCCGAAACTCTGACAACCTATCTAGATCGCATGGACAGGGCAGTCTTTGGCGATGAGTCGGAGAGAGGTGTAGAGCCGGTTGACACCACAGATAGAAAGTCCTGATAATGAGCGCTGAATATATACCTTTAACGGGCTATGAAAACCTATCTGGCGCGGAGATGCAAAAACGAGCGGAGGCCGTTCTGAACACGCTTATAAAGCGTCGGACGATCCGGGATTTTTCAGAAAAAGCTGTCTCTCGTGAATTAATTGAAACCTGCATAAAGGCAGCAGGTACTGCACCGAGCGGGGCCAATCATCAACCTTGGCACTTTGTAGCCATTGCCGATGCTGATACGAAACGCAAAATCCGAATAGCAGCTGAAGCTGAAGAAGAGGAATTTTATAATAAACGAGCCTCTAAAGAATGGTTGGAGGCTTTGGCCCCGCTAGGTACGGATGAGAGTAAACCCTTTTTAGAAACTGCGCCGTGGCTTATCGCCGTTTTTTCTCAAAAGCGGGGCGGTGAAACATTCGGGCAGGATAAAAAGAATTATTACGTTACTGAGTCCGTCGGCTTAGCTACAGGTATGCTCATTACAGCTTTGCATTCAGCCGGACTAGGAACCTTGACCCATACACCTGCGCCTATGGGGTTCTTGCGCGAAATCTGCGGGCGGCCTAACAGTGAAAAGCCTTTTGTCTTGATGGTTGTTGGTTATCCGGCAAAAGACGCGAAAATTCCACGTCACGCTTTGATCAAGAAGCCGCTCTCACAGATCAGTACATTTTTGGATTAAGTTCAAATAAACGCCTCAGGTCTTGTGACTTGCGCTATATCATTGACGGGCGCATAGCGACCTTTAAGTGAGAGATAAGGTGACGCAAGAGAGTCAAAACCCTAATATAAATATAGTCGCGAATGCGTCATTGCCTATGCCCTTATGGGAGTTCGTTTGCATGGTTGCAGCCCTTATGGCGCTGAACGCTTTTGCTATTGATATTATGCTACCGGCTATGGGGGTGATTGCTGATTATTACGAAGTCGGCGGTAATCAGCAACAATGGTTGCTCTATTCCTATATAGTAGGTTTTGGTGTGCCACAGCTTTTCTTTGGCCCAATTACGGACCGTTTTGGGCGGCGAACCTTATTGCGAATATGTATCATAGCTTATGTCATTTTTGCCTTCATGTGCATGGCGACAAAATCATTTTATGTGTTATGTTTAGTGCGGTTCCTTCAAGGTATTTTTGCGTCGGGGATACGGGTGATAGCCGTTTCAATAGTCCGAGATTTAACCGCGGGTCGCGCTATGGCAAGAATTATGTCTCTGGTGATGACGGTGTTTATGATTATTCCAATTATAGCGCCAGCGATAGGGCAGGGTGTTATGATGGTCGCGGGATGGAAATGGATGTTCGGCGTTCTGGGTGTTGCGGGTCTGATTATTTTACTCTGGGTACAGTTGCGATTGCCAGAAACGCTCAAATCTGAAGATCAGCAGGCTCTGAATGTTCCCAAAGCTTTAAGTAGCTTTTGGGAAGTCCTAACAACTCGGGTAACGTTCGGTTACATGGCTGCCAG
>CAZNWH010000079.1:0-10804 GCA_964576765.1 uncultured Hellea sp. | reverse complement strand
TGTTTTGAAATTTATTCCCCAATCTTTTCAATCGTTTATAAAATAGTTCAAAAATCTAATCCTAACTAATTTGGGCGGGTATATGTTTACACCATGAAAACAACGCACACATATCTGGCTTCAACATATTTCAGCCCGGTTTACCTCGCGAAGCTACAAGGCTTTCGGCCTATACAGGACGATGGGGAGTCTGCTGTGATACATATGGGGGCAGGTGGATATGTGCCTGGGTTTTTATCTGGTGTCTGGCTGTGGTTACGCCTTTGCGTCTATATGGTCACGGGTCTTGGAGACCCTTTTGAAGCTGAACCTTTTGACGCTGATATAGAATTCATCCCTAAGCCTTATAGGGCGAGCCGCGTTAATCGGCATTTATACCAGCATTTCGCGAGACGCCGCCGCGTTGCGCCTGCGCTCTGTTTGACGCCATTTCGCGGGTTTGGTTCGCGGCGTATTACGCATGCGCAGTTCCTCGAACGGTTGTGCCGGCTTTCAGTCTGGGGGCGTATCAGAGTTTATGCTATGGGCTGTTGGGCTCCTCGTCGGGTGCGACAAGCTTTAATTGCGGTCTTTATGTATTCAGAGTTCCGCAGGCCGTCAGGCCTGTGCCGCGCACATCTTTGGCCGAATTAGTTTAAGCTTTCAGAGTAAATTTAAATGTCATAACGGACAAAACTGCTTTTGTTCGACCATATTCCCCTGCCTGATGTTCCCCTGTTGGCGCATTTAAGATTTAGTCAGAAATAATACACGGGCCGCGCCCCATATTTTATCGGCCATTATGGTGAAATCTTTAAGCTCGATCTCTTCCTCTTTACTGACTTCAAGGATGATAACGCCATCATTTGCAATGAGCTTATGCTCTTCGAGTTTACGCAAGACGGGTTTCCAAAGCCCCTTATTATAAGGAGGATCCATAAAGATATGGGTAAAGGGGCCGCGCAGATTTCCGGGCGCGATTTTTAGTTTTGTGGCGTCATGTCTGTGCAAGCGGGTTTTGCCAAAGAGCCTCATCTTATCGATATTTTCGCGGATGGCCCCGCGGGCTTTGGGTTCGGTTTCGACGAAAAGACAAAACTCTGCCCCGCGAGAAATCGCTTCGAGGCCAAGCGCGCCTGACCCGGCGAAGATATCGGTAACGATTGCGCCATCCAGCGGCGGGGCCCAATCGGCATGGGTCAAAATGTTGAAAATAGACTCGCGGGTTTGATCGCTTGTGGGGCGTGTATTGCGCCCGCTAGGCGTGGCGATATTGCGGCCCCGCATGTTACCGGAAACAATGCGCATTATTTACGGCGTCCATTAGGTGATTTTGGTCTTGGTTTAGGCTTTGATGATTTGCCTTTAGGGGAGGATCTGCCTTTATGGGCGAATTTCCCGCGTCCTTTTGGGGCTGGTTTACTATCCTTGGCAAAGCGTTTAGCGCTGGCATGGGTTCCGCGCTTTGGTTTACTGATGCGTTGTCCTTTGGGGCTTGGAACATAGTCTGGGATATCAACCAAATGACCGACCTGATCGCGTAACACTTTGCCTCTAATTTCTTCGATGCCTTCTTTTGGAATTCCGCCTAATTGAAAGGGACCATAAGAAATACGGATCAGACGGTTGACTGTGAGGCCAAGGCTGTCCAGAGCGCGGCGAACCTCGCGGTTTTTACCCTCGCGCAGTGTCAGGGCAATCCAGCAATTATCGCCTTTTTGACGTTCAAGTTCGGCCTCTATAGGTCCAGTTTTAATGCCGTCTATTTTGATGCCGTCTTTAAGTGTATCGAGCTCTTGCTGGGTGATTTTTCCATAAGCGCGGGCGCGGTATTTACGCTGCCATGCTGTACTGGGCAGCTCCAAGGCTCTGGCAAGTTCGCCGTCATTGGTCAAAAGCAGAAGGCCTTCGGATGTGATATCAAGCCGCCCAATCGAAATGACTCGGCCAAGCTCTTTGGGTAGCTTTTCGAAAACGGTCTCACGTCCCTTTTCGTCCTTATGACTTGTGACCAAGCCAGCAGGTTTATGATAACGCCATAGCCGAGGCGGGGCTTTGGCTGCGATAGGTTTATTATCAAAGAGGATTTTGTCTCTGGTTGTGACTTTAAAGGCGGGGGTTGTCAGGACTTTGCCATTAACCTTGATACGGCCCGCCTCAATCAGTCTTTCGGATTCTCGCCGTGAGGCCACGCCGGAACGGGCGAGGAATTTTGCGATGCGCTCGCCGCCCTCTTTTTCGAAGCCTGCTTCTTTTTTGGAGCTTGTATGGAATTCCATGGTTGACCTTGCCTTATCTGCATCCGAAGAGAACACATGAGCGATGAAGACTATATGCGCGAAGCACTCCGGGAAGCGCAAGCGGCATCTAAACGCGGCGAAGTGCCTGTCGGGGCGATAATTGTCAATGATCAGGGGCAGATAATTGCAAGAACGGGAAATGCGCCCATCAATATTTGTGACCCTACTGCCCATGCCGAAATATTGGCTATCCGAGATGCCGCTTATACAACACAAAATTACCGCTTGGGCGGTATGACGCTATATGTGACGCTTGAACCTTGCACGATGTGCGCGGGTGCAATTTCGAATGCGCGGATTACCAGAGTTGTCTATGGCGCTTCCGATCCTAAAGGCGGCGCGGTTGACAGCGGCGTTCGGTTTTTCGATCAACCGAGCTGTCATCACAAGCCGGAAGTCGACGGTGGGGTTTTAGCTGATGAGGCCTCTGAACTTTTAAAGGTGTTTTTTAGAGCACGGCGAAAATGAAGACCAATCTTCGCGAAGTCACAACAGCGCCTCTGTTAGAGTCGAATTCGGCTTCAACGTTTTCGGGACAAAACTGGGGCTACATATTTGCCTTGCTTGGGACAGTGTTCTTTTCGATGAAATCCATTTTCGTCAAACTTATCTATCAACCTAGTGATGGGTTGGCTGTGAATAGCGTTGATGCCATCACCATTATGGCCATGAGGTTGGGGTTCTCTGCGCCGTTTTATCTGGCCATATTTATATGGGCTCTCAGGCGTAGAAAACAGGCAGGATTACCTAATTTGAAAAAGCTGGATATGGTTTTGGCGGCGTTTTTAGGTATATTTGGGTACTATGCATGTGCGTGGTTTGATATTGAGGGATTAAAATATATTACCGCGCAGCTCGAACGGCTTTTACTTTTTACCTATCCGATATTTGTCTTTATTTTCGGAGCAATGTTTTTTGGCAAACCCCTCAGCAAGAAGGCAGTTATGGCTGTGTTTATTGCCTATGCAGGGATAGGGCTTATTTTTATGAGCGGCGATATAGCCGTAGGATTAAACGTACCCTTAGGGTCTGCAATGATCCTATCATGTGCGGCTTTATTTGCCTTCTTTCAACTCTTTGCTAAGCCGATGATTTCAAGATTGGGAAGCCCTATCTTTACATGCTGCGCGATGTTGGGGGCAGGGGCGATGATTTTTGGACACTTCGTCACGGAAAATGTTGTTATTGGAGATATCTCTGAAGTGATAAATTTACCGCCGCGTATCTGGCTTTTGGGGGTCGCACTGGCTTTGTTTTCAACGTTGATACCGTCTTTCCTCGTGAATCTCGCGATTTCACGGGTCGGACCACAAGCCACGTCAGCGGTAGGGATGATAGCGCCGATTTCAACAATCATTCTCGCTATATGGGTTTTAGGAGAGCCGTTCGGGCTTATAGACGGGGTAGGAACTTTGCTGACCCTTATAGGTATTGGACTTTATACTTATTTGGATAAGCGGGCTACAATAGCCCCGCCAAATTCAGCCCCCGCCATAAGTAAATAATGCCAACAATTGTCACCAGATATTTGGTGTAGCTCTTGAAATGAATATCAGACAGGCGGTGTAATATGCGTGTTCCGATATAGGTTCCTAGAATTATGCAGGGCACTGCGGCGATAAAAACCCAAATAGGCGGAAGTGTTGCCAAGCCGGTCGTTGCAATGAGTGGAAGGCCGAAATAAACGATCTTGATGAGGTGAGATACAAACATCGTCACGGCTTTAGTCGCGACGATTTCTTTGCGGTTAAGGGAGGTTTTGACATAGAAAAAGTCCAGCGCAGGCCCTGCAACGCCTGCTGATAAATTTAGGCCCATGACCATAATGCCGCATAATATTGCGTTGGAAGGCTTGGATGCATCACCTTGAAAGACGCCTTTTGGAAGCCACAGAATAAAGGGAAGCAAGCCGAGTACGATAAATAAAGTTGCTTTGTTAGGGATATAGGCCACCATAAACAAAGCGGCGATTGCCGGAATAGCTCCGATAAGTTTATAGCCCAAAATATCCCAGCGAATATCAGGCCGCAAAATCCACGCTCTGGAAGAATTACTAATGCTCTGTACAATCCCATGGACAACCATCGCTTCGGACACGCCCATAACACTCGCGATAATGCCCATGAAAATCATGCCGCCAGCCATCCCAAATATACCTGAAATGCAGGCTGTAAGCGTCGCAGCGGCAAGAATCAAAAGAGCGATCTTCATGCGACCATCTAACCTTTGATTTGTTTGATTTACAGCCGTAAACGGCGCGCATGGCGAAACGTAATTTTTGGAAATATCTAACGCGCGTTCATAAATGGACGGGTTTGGTTTTGGGTGTTCAGATTACGCTTTGGTTTGCATCGGGGCTTTTCATGGCTTTATTCCCTATAGCCGAAGTTCGCGGATCACATCTTGCGGAAAAATCCAGTTGGTCTTTGTCAGACACCAATGTGATTCCAATTGAAATCGCTATGACAATTTATGATGGAGAGCTCATCGGGGCGTCTTTGACTTCTATTGCAGGGGAACCAGCTTATGCCTTAATTGGGAATAAAGGTACGCAGTTGATTAATGCCCGAACAGGGGAGCCTTGGGAGCCCATTGGGCAGAGCAGTATACGCCTAGCAGCCACCCGTTATTATAAAGGTGAGGGTCAGATATCGGCGATTAAACGCCTGACAGATGTTCCTAATGAATATCGCCGTTCAGCCCCTGTCTGGCAGGTGCAATTTGACGATAAACCTAAAACACGACTTTATTTGGACGCCGATACAGCAGAGCTTCGGGCGGTCAGAACCAAGCTTTGGCGAGTTTATGACTTTATGTGGATGCTTCATATTATGGATTATAAAACGCGCGATAATTTTAATAGCTGGTGGTTACGCCTCTCTGCGTTTTTAGCCTTGCTCTTTGCCATTAGCGGATTGTTTTTAGTGACACATCGCATCTTTTTGCGGCCCAAACCTCGAAAGGTCTAACGCTCCATCCTCTGTTTGATAAGCCACCAGATTATGATAGCTCCGACCATTTTTCCGCCCACGCTCATGACAACATTAGGAATAGTAAATTGAGCCTCGCGTATAAAACTAGCTCCGTAGAGAAATGCCGTTGTATCAATTGGCGCGGCAAGAGCAGAGGACAGCAAGACGCGCGTTGAGAACTTATATTTTGTGAACGTAAACAGAGCATAATCAACAAGCTCAGAGATTAAAAAGGCTGCGCCGCTAGCCAGTGCGAGTGCGCCGCCTGATGTCACATAAGTCAAAAATAGCGCCAACCCCATAGCGATCAAGACTTCATGGCCAATTTCACGCTGAGCGAAATCTCGTACGACAAGGACAAGACCCGTCACAATGGTCACAGGATTAAACGCCCATGCAGCGAGACCCGGCAATTCTACCATTGGGGCCCAAGTGAAACTCCAATTGATGAAAGGAATAAGCAGAATATAAAGTAACGTATATTTGAAAAACCGCAGGCTCGTTTTAGGGGGTTCTTTTTCGGTGTAGCTAGACATGAAGCCTCTATACCTGACGGGTTTGCAAGTGTAACCCATTTTCAATGAGCCCGAATCCTAAAATGAGCCTTATCGTAGCCAAGTCACGTAATGGCGTTATTGGTATTGATGGTGATTTACCATGGAAGTTGTCTTCCGATTTGAAATATTTCAAAGCGGTTACGATGGGGAAGCCTGTTTTAATGGGACGTGTGACATGGGAAAGCCTTCCGTTTCCCTTGCCGGGTAGACCTAATTTGGTTGTGACGCGTAAGAAAGAATACGTCACTAAAAAAGCAGAAGTTTTCACCGACGTTCATGCTATGATAGGGCGAGGTTATGAACTTGCGGGTTTAATGGGGGTGGATGAAATAATGCTTATTGGCGGGGCAAAACTTTATGCTGGCTTTATGAAATATTGCGACCGCATGTATATCACTGAAGTCGATGCTATGATTGAAGGTGATGCCCATTTCCCTGCGATACGATCTGATCATTGGATTGTGACGAAGGAGACATTTTTTTCAAAAGATGTCGGAGATGACTATAGTTTTACAGTAAAAGTCTATGATCGACGTTAGTTTTTTTATCTAACCATCTTGATAATTATCGCGCATCACGCCACATTGAGCGCAGCATTTAATCGGAGACACTATGCCGGACAATAAAAGCCCGTGGGGCAATGGGGGTAAAAAGGGGAAGAGCCCTTGGGGCAGCGGAGCTCGCCCTGATCGTGGGCGCCCTAAACCGGGGGATGCTTCCCCAGACCTTGAAAACGTAATTGAAGGATTCAAATCCCGCGTTCGCAAAACAAGTGGCGGTGGTGGAAATCGTGGCCAGCGTGGTGGTGGTCTAAGTGGGCCTCTCGCGAAATTTGGTCCATTCGGTTTAGTCTTAATAGCCGCTTTAATCATGATGCTTTTGTCGTGTTTCTATCAGGTAGCGCAACAAGAAGAAGCTATCATTCTGCGCTTTGGTAAATATTCACGAACAACGCAATCCGGACTACATCTCAAACTTCCTATGCCTGTTGAGGAGGTCATGAAAGTCAATGTGACGTCAGAACGTTCAGTCGGATCTACTAATAATCTTGTTCTTACGGGCGATGAAAATATTGCAGATGTAGACTTTACGGTTCGCTGGAATGTCAAAGATCCAAAGGATTACATCTTTAATCTCGAAGATGCGTCTGGTGTTGTTGCAGATGCCTCAGATAGCGCCATCCGGGAAGTCATCGGGAAGAAAAAATTGGAATATGTGATTACGGATGGCCGTAATCCTATCGAAATAGAAGTTAAAACGTTACTTCAAAGCATGCTCGACGAATATGAGTCTGGCGTAACTATTACAGTTGTTCAGCTGCAAAGGACCGAAGCTCCCCCTAAGGTTATTAAAGCCTTTGAGGATGTTGTGACGGCTGAGCAAGAGCAAGAACAACGGGTCAATGAAGGTATCGCTTATAAAAATGAAGTGACCGAAAAGGCTGTTGGTGAGGCGGCTGTATTGGTTGAGTCCGCTGAAGCCTATAAGGCCGAAGTTGTTGAAGTTGCGCGTGGTGAAGCTAGCCGTTTCAATGCCGTTTATAAAGAATATAAAGCGGCTCCGATTGTGACACGTCAACGTATTTATTTGGAAACGATTGAAGAAGTTTATGGCCCAGCAGAAAAAATAATTATCGAAGGTGATGGCGGCAGCGGCGTTGTACCCTATCTCCCTTTAGATCAGTTAAAATCAAAGAAAACCGGAGGATAATCAAATGAAAAGTGGTTTTCTACCTTTAGTCATTTTGGGTTTGTTAGTTTTAGCCTTCTTCACCTGTACCTACACTCTTAAAGAGTGGGAACAGGGACTAGTGTTACAATTTGGTGAATATAAACGTGTTGAAAATGCATGGGATGAAGGGGCATCGGCAGATGCTGGTTTGAAGTTTAAGTCGCCGATTGAGAATGTTGTCATTCTTGACCGTCGTAATATTGAACTCGATTTCGCAGCTGAGACAATTTATGACATTAAACAAAAGCCGCTCGAGGTCGATAGTTTCATTCTTTATCGTATCGTTGATCCTGTCGGATATTATAAAGCTTTGGGAACCAAGGCACGGGCAACAAATTTGCTCGATGAATTGATGGACTCATCGCTTCGGGGTGTTTTAGCCCGTGTGGATAGTGAGCAAATTATTTCAGGCCGCCGCGCAGAGTTGATGGCTGAAATTAAGAAAGCCGCGAATTTGGTAGCTCAAGGCGAAGATTACGGCGTCGAGATTACCGATGTTCGTATCAAAAAGGCTGAGCTTCCAACAAAGGTGGCGGATAGTGTTTTTGATCGCATGAATTCAGAACGTGAGAAGGAGGCCCGCCTTTTCCGTGCCGAAGGCTCTAAACTTAAAAATGAGATTGTTGCCGATGCAGATAAGCAGGCGAAAATCATTCTCGCAGAAGCCAAAGGTAAAGCGCAAGCCATTCGCGGTGAAGGTGATGCAGTATCGAACAAGGTTTATGCTGATGCCTATAATCAGGATGCCGAGTTCTTTGCTTTTTATAGGTCAATGGAAGCCTATCGCCGTGGTCTGGGGACAGGGACAACCTATGTGCTCTCGCCAGATTCTGACTTCTTAGGGTATCTTGATAATCAACGTGGACCTCGCAGACGCTAGAACCGCTCCATAGGATATTACATGAGCCTTGGAATAATTATTCTCATCGCCTTTGGCGGGGCCATGGTGCTTGAGGGTTTTATTTGGGCTGTCTTTCCCTCTCAAATGCGCCGAGCCTATGAGGAAAGCTTACGCCTCATAGATGATAAATCTTTGCACATAGGCGGACTAGTCTGTGTGGCTATAGGTGTTTTACTTGTAGGATTTGCGGTTAAAATGGTGGGATAGTTGCCGGGGCTTGACCTTATGACTCAGTTCAGTGATTTATATCCTATGAAACGTTTATCTCTATTACCTCTCGTTATTTTAACTGCATGTTCTGCTGCTGCCGACCCTGCCATAGAACGTGGGGCTGATCTTTATGGTCAATATTGTGAGAGCTGTCATGGGGCAAACCTGTCTGGCGGGCTAGCCCCTACTATGGCCGATGATAATTGGGAGTATGGCGGGTCAGATAGTGATATCCTGAAGATCATAAATGAAGGCTTAGAAGAGACCGGCATGCCCGCCTTTGGAGATGATCTTACTCTTGCGGATAAAACCAATTTGCTAGCCTATATTCGTAGCGGAGATGATTTAAAACCGACGCCGCCGATTGAAAATGTTCCTTCAATTCAAGACCAAGTTCAAATTCAGGATTGGGTGACAGGATTAGATGAACCGTGGGGCATTCATTTTATCGGGCCTGACAAGGCTCTAGTGACGGAAAAAAACGGTAAGCTTTGGCAAGTTTCGCCCTCATCGAAGAATGAAATTTTAGGTATTCCGGCCTCTGTCGATAAAGGGCAGGGCGGCCTTATGGATGTTGCGACCGACCCCGATTATGCCAAAAATGGATGGGTTTACCTTAGTTTTACTCATGCAGATGAAACCATCCCTAAAAACCGTATGACGAAAATTGTTAGAGGTAAAATAATCAGAGGGGCATGGTCATCTGAGCAAACACTTTTTCAGGCCAAGCCTAAGCATTACCTTAATACCGGCTACCATTTCGGCTCGCGCATCACCTTTGACAATCAAGGTCATCTTTATTTCGGAATAGGAGACCGTGGTAAGAAAGATATGGCGCAAGAATTGTCTCGACCTAACGGTAAAATTCACCGTATCATGCGCGATGGATCAATCCCTAAAGATAACCCTTTCATAGATAATTCAGATGCTTACGCGACTATCTTTTCCTATGGCAACCGTAATCCTCAAGGCACGATTGTTCATCCTGACACACAAATCGTGTGGGAAACAGAACATGGCCCTAAAGGCGGGGACGAACTTAACGTCATCAGAGCAGGTGTTAATTACGGTTGGCCGGAAATTTCTTATGGTCGCAATTATAACGGCACTGTACTGACGCGCTATACGGCTTTACCGGGTATGTCTCAACCTGCCTCGCAATGGACGCCGTCCATCGCTGTTTGCGGCCTTGATGTTTATACAGGTGACTTATTTCCCGAATGGAAAGGCCGTCTCATGGCAGGCTCGCTTAAAAACCAAACCGTCCGTTTGATTGATGTTCAGGGTGCTAAATATATCAGCGAAGCTATTTTGATTAAGGGGGAGGGCCGTGTACGTGATGTCACGACGGGCCCTGACGGGGCTATTTATGTGGCTTTACCCAAACGGATTGTCAGGCTATCCCCTCGTCTATGATTGACAGAAAAGACAAATTGATAGCCGGGTATAAAGCCTTTCGCGCGGGTGACTATAAGGCCCAGAAAAAACTTTATGAAGAGCTAGGCACAAAAGGGCAAAACCCCAAGGTTATGCTCATCGCGTGCTCAGATAGCCGCGTTGATCCCACGGATATATTTAATGCTTATCCCGGTGAAATGTTTGTGGCTCGTAATGTGGCCAATATTGTTCCGCCTTGTGATGCTGATGACGGATTTTACGGCACAGCGGCGATCATAGAATATGCTGTCAGAGTCCTTAAAGTGGAAATGATCGTTGTTATGGGACATGAAAGCTGCGGTGGTATTCAGGGCTGTCTAGATGGTATGGGTCATGACCCCGAAGCTGGCTATGTTGGCAAATGGGTGTCCCTCATGAATAATGCCCGCGAGCGTGTTTTAGCGCGTAAATTAGATGATGATAAAGTTGTTTTTGAAATGGAATTAGAGGGAGTGCGGGAGTCCATGGCTAACCTACTGTCATACCCATTCGTAAAAGAGGCCGTTGAAACTGGAAGATTGAAGCTTCAAGGGGCTTATTTTTCAATCATTCAAGCGCGTCTTATGATGTCTAATGATAAGAACGAATTTGAGCTCATAGAGGCTTAGAGGATATAAGCCATATGAAAAGTGGCATGAAATCAAAACGGCTTACATATTCATATTTATCGGAAACTGATACAGATGATTTGTATGCTTGTTTGTCGGATCCTTTAGT
>CAZNWH010000078.1:0-10908 GCA_964576765.1 uncultured Hellea sp. | reverse complement strand
GATTTTGAATCTCGCGCGTCTACCAATTCCGCCACACCCGCGTACCAAATAAAGCGTAGCTATAAAGCATAGCTTTTCAAAAAACTATAAGGATTTTAGCCTTTCTTGAAAATAACACAGCCTTGCCTTAATCATGCCTTAGGGCTTTGCGCATACACCCTCTCTATGAAAGGTCATCTCGCATTCTTAGATAAATGGTATGAAGGCACAAAGGCGCTTGCACGCCATCGCCATGCCGTCCCCTTGCTCGGCTTTATTTCTTTCATAGAAAGCGTTATATTTCCAGTTCCAACAGCCTTAATGGCCGCACCCATGATGCAAGCTGACCATAGCAAAATATGGCGTTACGCCACTATTTGTGCGGTTTTTTCAATATTAGGCGGCATTGGAGGATATCTCTTAGGATGGTTTGCCTATGACACCTTTGCCCTGCCCTTACTCGAAAAGTTGGGAAAAGTTGAGACAGCCGAAAAGTTTCAAGATTTGACAAATGAATATGGAGCCATTGCTGTCTTTGGCGCCGGGTTGACGCCATTTCCTTATAAAGTCATTACGATCTTATCAGGGGCCATGAAGATTAATATAGGCGTGTTTATTATCGCTAGCATTTTCGCTCGCTTTGGTCAGTTTTTCCTAATCGGCGCGATTATTAAAAAGTTCGGCAATGAAGCCGAAGCTTTCATGAAAGAAAAATTTGGACTTTTCACCATAATCGCCTTCGTCGTGTTGGCCGTACTTTACATACTCTATAAACAGCTAACCCATTAAGCCTGAAATATTACAGACGGATATAAGGCCACAACACGTTCAAAACCAAATTGAGCAAAAGCCCGTTTGCGCGCCGCTCCAACATCTGGCCCTACCAGTAAAGCCAAATCGGGGCCTTTACGCGCAGACCTTATTTTGGGTAGCTTATGCAGAACCGACTCGACCCGCTTGGCAATAGCTTCTCCGCTGTCAATCCAGTGTACAGATTGAGTCATGCAGGCTTTAAGCTCATCGCGCAGCAGTGGGAAATGCGTACACGCAAGAACAACCGCGTCGATATCCGCACCTTGCCGGCCTTCGAACATCGGGGCGAGTTCAATCTTTATCCAATCATGATCAACAGGCTGCCCTGAAAGTTTTTTTTCTGCGATATCCACCAAATTGACCGAGCCCCGCAATACGACATGACAGTCAGACGCAAAGTCATTGATAAGCTGATCAACATAGCGTCGCTTGACCGTCCCCGGCGTTCCTAAAACGGCAATAGTTTTCGTACGTGACATCATAGCAGCAGGCTTAATCGCCGGCACTACGCCGATAACCGGAATGTCCATAACAGCACGGATATCTGCTAAAGCCGTGGTCGAGGCCGTATTGCAGGCCATCACCACAATATCCGGACAGAGGGTTTCGCTGAGTTCCCAGAGTAGAGCCGGCAAGCGTGCTTTGAGTTGTGCTTCCGTCTTTTCTCCGTAAGGTCGGAACATATCATCAGCAACATAGCTGAGCTGTAAATCTGGCAGCCTCTTGCGAATTTCGGCCACAACTGACAAACCGCCAACGCCCGAGTCAAATATGAGTGCATGTGTCACTTAAGCTTCCTAGTATGCCTTATTACAAGATTTGTCCTAAAGCTTGTGCCAGTACTCCTCTTACTACGGTATTAATGATACATAAATTGAGTTTATTTTACGGCCATTATCAGCATAGACTCCTACTGTGTTGAAATCCCCTTCATATCAAACTTGCGCGCTTTGGCTTATTTTTGTTTTGCTGATCACCCGTCTCATAAGCTTGTGGGTTTCGCCCCTTGGTCTGCACGGAGATGAGGCTCAATACTGGGCATGGTCGAAAGATCTCGATTGGGGTTATTTTACCAAACCCCCTCTGATTGCCTGGGTGATCTGGCTCACAACATCAATTTTTGGTGACGCCGAATGGGCCGTCCGGCTCTCTTCACCCCTGCTGCATTCCATAACGGGCTTTATTATTTTCAAAACGGGTCAATTAACCTTCAACGCAAAAACAGGGTTTTGGGCCGCCGCGATTTACCTGCTAATGCCTGCGCTCTGGCTCTCATCGGCTATTGTGAGCACAGATGTCCCGCTTCTTCTTTGCTGGGCGATTGCGCTCAACGCCTGGCTTTATATGAGAGTAAAGGCCACATGGCCGCGGGCCTGTCAGCTCGGTATAGCCATTGGATTTGGACTTTTAGCTAAATATGCTATGCTCTTCTTTATAGGAGCTCTCTGCCTAGCTGTTCTTTTTGATAAGGCTACGCGGTCTGGTCTAAAGAGCTTGAAGGGATTGACCGCAACCTTAATAGCTCTTGTAATATTCACACCCAACATTCTTTGGAATTTCACCCATGATTTTGCAACCGTCAGCCATACAGCAGATAATGCCAATTTAAGCGGAATTCCATTTCATCCCTTAGAACTCATAAGTTTTTGGTTTGAACAATTAATCGTATTCGGGCCGGCCACATTTATCTTAATGCTCATAGCTATTATTTTGGCCTTTAAGAAAAAATTAGATACCCCCACTCTGTGGATATCCTTATTTACGCTCAGCCCGTTTTTAATCATTTCGAGTCAAGCATTCCTCTCACGCGCCAATGCCAATTGGGCGGTTACGGCCTATGTGGGCGGCTCTTTGTTAACTGCGCATCTATGCGTCAAATATTGGCCCGCATTTAAAATCTGGCTTAAAGGAAGTCTCTTGATTCAATCATCGATTTGTCTGGCCTTGGGTGTCATCATTTTAAGTCCAAATCTAACCGATCAAATGGGGCTATCAAATTCGGTCAAACGCCTTCGTAAATGGCCTATAACTGTCAAGGCTGTCGAGACTATTTTTGATCACGGACATGAAGGCAAACCCTACCAAACCATTGCGCTAGATAAGAGGATTATATTTTATAATTTAACCTATTATGGTCTCGGCAACACAGAGCTTCTCAAAATGTGGATGAACGATGCGGCTCCTGTCAACCATGCTGAACTGACCTCGCCTTTAACAGCGCAGGACGGGCCTGTCCTTATCCTGAATTACTATGATCAGTATGAAAACAAATTTCGAGAGGATTTCACGCGCCTAGAACGCCTTAATGATATTGAAATAGAATTAGGCGGCGGAAAGATACGACACTTAAAAGCTTGGGCCGGTTATGGTTATACGCCAACAACAGGCCGTGATTAATCTCCACTGCCATAGGAAGTATTAGCCTTAACTTTTTTAGCCGAACCCCAAAGGGAATTAATAACTGCGTCACGACGACAGCCTTTGCGATAACGTTTATAATGTGCAGGGTTTTTCTTATAATAATCTTGATGATAACCTTCTGCGAGCCAAAACTCTTTAGCGGGGAGGACAGGTACAACAATAGGTGCTTTAAAAGGTTTTGTGCGTTCAATATTCGCTTTTGACGTTTCTGCCTGTTCAACTTGGTCTGGCCGTGCATAGATTACAGGAATATAGGCATGGCCTCGATCACAAAATTGTCCCCCATTATCTGTAGGATCAACATGCTGCCAATAATAATCCAGCAATTCATTATAACTGATGGCTTTGGGGTCAAATGTGATTAGCACCGCTTCGACATGCTGAGCATGATTGCGATATGTTGGATTTCGTAAATCATCCCCTGTATAGCCTGAGACGACATCGATGACGCCTTGCAATTTTTCAAAATCTGATTCGACACACCAAAAACAACCCCCGGCAAAAATAGCCGTGTCTGTTTGGCCCGAAGGTTTAGTCACTGGATTAACAGTAGCTTTGAGAGCTGGCTTAGTAACGGCCTTTTCAATAGGTTGGCTTGGCGCATTTTGCGCGGCGCTACAGCCCGCAAGGGCCAAAAAGAGACTTACAAATAAATACTTCATAAGGCCTGTTAGAATAAATTTAGGCGTAACACCAATGACAAAGACTCACAAAACCGCGATTAAAACGAGGCTAATTTAAAAATAAGTGGCCGAAATATCAAATAGGTCAGCCATAACCGATTCTGCTGTTGGCCACCTGCCAGCGCCTTTGCCCCGAATTTTATATTGATCGCCATCATCAAAATAAAAAATAGCGTGAGCTTCTTCCCCGTCAGCTTGAGCCAAAAAGTTATTTAGGGACAAATCCTTAAGCTCTAATTTGGATGAAAATCCATGCCTGTCTTTCCAGCACGTCGATATACGCTTCATCGCGCCTTTAGGCGGCGTCTTTGGGTCAAAATTCTCGATTGTATCCCGGGGGATGTCATCAAGCGTTAAGGTCTCCCCAAACCCTAAAAGAGCCACTAGCCTAATTTTAGCTGCAGCATCTGATCCATTGACATCTCCGGAGGGGTCAGCTTCTGCAAAACCTTTATCTTGTGCTTCTTTAAGGGCCTGCGCATAAGTTTTCCCTGAGCTAATTTCTCCCAGCATATAATTTGTTGTACCATTAAGAAGCGCCTCGATACGCGTAATGCGTCCGGATTCGCGAATGCACATTTCAAGCACAGGCATGCCGCCGCCTGCGGCAGAGGAAAACATAAGCTGCGCCTTTTTTGATACCGCAAAATCAATCAAGGCTTGCCCGCCTTCTGCGATGGCCTGCTTATTGGCGCTGACGACATGAACACCGGCGGCGAGCATGGTTTTACAATACTCCAAAGCCGGATCAATAGGACCGGAGACATCAATGAAAATATCAGGCTTGGCTGCAACAATATCGGCAAAATCCGTCGTGAGCTCCTCCGGTTTATAGCCTTGAGAAATATATTTCGCATTGTTCCGAACCATAACCTTGACCATCTCGAAACGCTCACTATTGGCTTTAACACGCCGATAAACACCGCCCCCAACAATTCCACAGCCCAGCATGGCCACCCGTAATTTAGGCGGGACAGGACGTGGCGATAGACCCTTAGTTTTTTTACCAATGGTTGAATAGCTGGGGATACCGGGCTTACCGATGTAAAACTCTATGGCATTGGCTTGGGCAAAGTCCAAAGCTTTAGGTGAGACTAACGGCGCGGCTTTTTCTTTAGCATCTGCGTAGGAAATCATCTCATAACGCTTTGGCGCAGCCCCGGATTGTTTCGGATCATGCTCAAAAACGCCTTCAACATCTTTCAGCAAAATAGCCTTCACATCCAAACGGTTGGCCACATAAAGCGCTGTAAGATCAGCTCCCCCCTCAGTTAATAAGACCATGCGGTCTTTTTCACCTATAGCAACATGGCCAGGCATGACGACAATGTCGTGGTTTTTAAGATCATCTTCAAGTTGATCCACGTCCAAATCGACGAGCGCTGCATTTTTGGCTTTCAAGCCAAGATCTCTGGCCTGACGAACAAAGGCAGGCGCGCCAATCCGCTCCAGCGCCAAGGCCAGTAAAGCCGCCGAGCGGCGTTCTCCGAGCTGGATTAATTCGGGCAAATTTTTAGCTTGCCCTTCAGGCCCGATTTGGCGAGCCTCGGCCATTAGGATATCAGTCCGATCACCTTGTGCCGACGTTACGGCAACAACATTTTTACCCTGGCGGTAATGACGATAAATTTCACTTGCCGCATGCGTATAGTCATCAAGACTTCGTAATACGCTATGGCCGAAATTAAGAACAATAACTGGAACTGGCATAATGACCTTTTAGCAGAATTTTATCGCGCGCCCGCAATCTTACAAATCGGCGCAATTTAGCGGGGCAGTAAGGGGCCTTAATTAAGGAGTCAAGGTTAACTAATGTGCGTCGTTCCAATTTTTAGCCGCATGAGCCTCAACAACCAGAGGAACGCTTATATTTACGGCTGGCATAGCCGCATTTTCCATAGTCGATTTCGCAGCTTTAATTAAAGCCTCTGCCTTGTTTTCCGGCACCTCAAAAACCAATTCATCATGAACCTGTAAAAGCATACGGGCACCCTCCACATTTTTGATAGCATCTGGCATACGCGCCATCGCCCGGCGCATGATATCTGACGCGCCGCCTTGTATAGGCGCGTTAATAGCTTGGCGCTGAGCAAACCCCCGAACGGCTTGGTTACGATCCGCAATGCCCTTTATATGGCATTTACGGCCAAAGATGGTTTTGACATAACCATATTCAAGGGCCTCTGATTTAGCCGCGTCCATATAGGCTTTAATCCCGGGGAATTTTTCAAAATAGCTTTTAATGTAAGCGCTCGCCTCGGTGCGGGAAATCCCCAAATTATTCGCCAGACCAAAAGCCGAAATCCCGTAAATAATCCCAAAATTAATAGCCTTGGCGCGGCGACGCGTAGCAGCGTCCATATCGGTCAAACTGACATCAAACATTTCAGACGCCGTGAGAGCATGAATATCAACACCATCTGCAAAGGCCTGTTTCATTGTGGGTAAATCGGCCACATGAGCCAACAGGCGAAGTTCAATTTGAGAATAGTCAGCCGCAACCAACACATGACCATCTTCAGCAATGAAGGCGTCACGAATTTTACGACCTTCCTCTGTACGGATTGGAATATTTTGTAAATTCGGGTCAGACGATGAAAGCCGCCCTGTTGTTGTCGCGGCAAGAGAAAAGCTTGTATGCACGCGCTTTGTCACCGGATTAATCTGGTTAACCAGCGCGTCCGTATAGGTAGATTTTAATTTGGCATAATGCCGCCAATCCAAAATAGTCTGCGGAAGCTTCTCGCCTGACGCCGCTAAATCTTCGAGAACTCCAGCCCCAGTTTGCCAGGCCCCAGTTTTAGTTTTCTTGCCGCCCTTAAGCTCCATCTGGTCGAAGAGAATTTCGCCGAGCTGCTTTGGGGACCCCAGATTGAACTGAGTCCCTGCTAGCTCATAGGCTTCGGCTTCAAGTTCTCCCATTTTTTGGGCGAAATCACCAGAAAGCCGCGCAAGATCAGTCCTATCAACTTTAATGCCTTGGTTTTCCATTTTGGCAATTATATCAGGCAAAGGCCGCTCTAACGTTTCGTAAACTGTTGTAACTTTTTCCCGAACCAATTTCGGCTTGAGAAACTTCCACAAGCGTAGTGTCACATCGGCATCTTCGGCCGCATAAGGGGTTGCTTCCTCAAGGCTAAGCTGATCAAAAGTCTTTTGCTTTTTACCAGTTCCCGCCAGTTCTTTGAAAGAAATCGGTTTATAGCCAAAATGCTTTTCTGCGAGAAAATCCATACCATGATTGTGCAGACCTCCCGCGAGAGCATAAGAGATCAACATCGTATCGTCATAAGGCGTTACATTTACGTCATGACGTTGAAACACGCCCAGATCATATTTAAAATTCTGCCCTACTTTCAAGATAGCCTGATTTTCAAGAACAGGCTTGAGCGCTGATAATGTCGACTCAAAAGGTAATTGTTTCGGCGTATCTCCTCCGAACATATCCCCGTCCCCTTCTCCGACATGGGCGAGCGGAATATAACAGGCTTCATTATTCGCCACCGCAAGACAAATACCGACAAGGTCTGCTGCGGCGCTATCAAGACTATTGGTTTCCAAATCAACCGCAATAACCGCGCTGTCTTCACACCGTTTAATCCAATGGGCCAAGCGATCAGGCGTGGTCACGCATTCATATTTAGCTTTATAAAAAATCACATTTTCAGGTGTGGACTTATCGCCAGGGCTTTCAAACTCCGGCTTGGTATCGTCTTTGCGAATACCGTCCGTGTCTCCTTCGCCCAAAGCAGCGCGCACACGGGCCGTCAGCGTCCGGAAGGTCATCTCGTCTAGAAAATCAAAAAGAACCTCCACATCGGGATCTGAGACAGCTAAATCTTCTAAGGGAACTTCGACATCCACATCTGTCTTAAGCGTAACAAGCTCAAGAGAAACTCGGGCATTATCGATGTTGGCCATCATTTTTTCACGTCGACCTTTTTGCGGAATTTCGTCACAACGCTGCAAAAGCGTTTCGAGGTCGCCATATTCATTAAGTAAAAGAACCGCCGTTTTTACACCTATACCCGGAACTCCTGGAATATTATCAACACTATCTCCTGCAAGAGCTTGAATCTGAGTCACTTTCTCAGGCCCCATGCCGAATTTAGCAATAACTTCTTCGCGGCCAATTGCCTTGTTTTTCATTGTATCAAGCATCGAGACTTGATCTGAGACCAGCTGCATCAAATCCTTATCAGAGCTTATAATTGTCACCTGTGCGCCTTTGGCTTCGGCCTGTTTGGCATAGGTCGCAATCAGATCATCGGCTTCAAAGCCTTCCATTTCAATGGCCGGCGCGCCGAAGGCACGAGTCGCATCTCGCGTTAGCGGAAATTGAGGAATAAGATCTTCAGGCGTCTCGGAACGGTTGGCTTTGTATTGAGGAAAAATATCATTACGAAACGTGTAGCTGCCTTTGTCAAAAATAACAGCAAAATGAGTTGGACGATTTTCGTCATTTTGTCCCCGCAATAACTTAAAAAGCATATTAGAAAATCCGGCTACCGCGCCTATAGGCAGTCCATCAGATTTGCGCGTTAAAGGCGGCAGAGCGTGATAGGCCCGAAAAATATAGCCAGAACCGTCAACTAGAACGACATGAGACTTTGTATCGACGGGCGCTGTAGCTGGCATGAGAATCCTTTAATTATAGCCTTTTGACCCTCTCCTCTGCTTTATTCAATAGCCTGCCCCATTTTTGCCGTATATATTTGGCTTGAACCTATTAAATAATAGTAGACTGGAATATCCGGGAGGGCAGACAAAAAGTGTATCAGTCGATTGACGATCCACAGGAACAGCTTGCTATTAGCAAGCCAAAACGAAACAAGCTGATTTGGGTTGCAGCTTTGCTCGCCCTTATAGCCATTATTGCTATTGTCTATTTTACCAGCCCCGGCGTTGCCGTTCAGCAAGTTGATGATGAATTTATACGGGCGGAGCAATCTACTTACAGAAAAGCGGTTTCAGAAAATCAAGCTTCTTTGCGCCGGGCAAGATTGCAAGACTTTTTAACAACTTACCCCAATAGTAAACGCATCAATGCCGTACAAGCCCAGCTTGACGTAATTAATGCCCATGAAGAACGCCAATGGAAAATAGTCAGCGATATTGTTTATGGATCCAATATCAGCACATCAGAAAAACTCACCGCCCTTAATACTTATACAGCGAAATGGGATGCATCTTTATTAGGCGGTCGTAGCCGTGAAATCCAAACGATGAAAAACTCTTTGGAAGGCAAAACCGAAACAAAGACAACTCCGGATCGTAAGTTAAAAGATCAACAAAGTCCTATTCCCGACACCATACCTGATAAAGAGCTAGCAGGCGGACCAAAGCCTACGTCTGATACGCCCGTGACCGTCTTTATTCCACCAGTTCCTATCGACCTACCTAAAAGAGTTGCGATTGCTATTATCCCGCCCAAGGTAAAACGCAATGTCAATCCACGCTATCCCCGCAGGGCTATGAGAGCTAACATCGAAGCGGTTGTGACGCTAAAGCTTAATATTGACGCCACCGGAAAAGTTGCCATGACTGAATTAGTCAATGTTGAGGCCCGTAAATACCGCAAATCCTTTATTAAAGCGGCTGAACGCGCCGCTCTTCGCACACGCTTCCATCCCAAGACTGTTGGAGGCAAGCCTGAAGCTGCCATGGGTGTTTTAAAACGGTATAGATTTCAACTTGATAACTAGGTTTACCCCAGTTTAAGGAAATCAATGGCTATCGTCAGCGGCATGTGGATCGAGTTGAAAAACAAGATCACAATATTTGCACCTGACCTGTGTATCAGTGCCCATATCTAAATAGGTTTTTGGGTGGCCGAGTGCCCCACCGCCGCCATCACAAGCCACACGTCTTTTGGAAACGATAACCGCATCATCGGAACTAATTTGCGAAGTTGACATAAATGACTCAATCAAATTTCTTTAAATGTCAATTAAGCGAGCTAACCCATGGGGTCAACTCGCGAAATTAAGTTTAAAACCTATTTCCTTAAACGAAATAAATTACGATATAGACATAGCTAATTAATGAGGAATGACATGGGCTACCCGTTTTCAAATAATCATGACATGATTAGGGGCGCAGCCCGGATATTCCTCCAAGAGTGGTATGATAGCGGAAGAGGCCCTGAAAAAGCCTATCTTTCAAATCAAGCTTATGACCCTGACCTTTGGGAAGCCTTTGCTGTTGAGCGTGCGATGGCGGGTGTCGGTATCGATGAAATTTATGGCGGAGCTGGCCTTGGCGACTTGGGTCGGATTGTGGTTCTGGAAGAACTTGGCGCTTCGCTTTGCCCGATTCCTTTTTTAACGACCTGTGGTATTGTAACTGATATTCTTGAAACAGCTGGAGAGGATACTGCCAAAGCCAATTTGTTACCCCAAATTGCGTCCGGTAAGCTAACTGCGTCTTATTGCGATGGGCACGATGCTTCACGCAAAGCCGTCACTCAAGTTGCCTATGCTGCAAATACAGATATGATCGTCCTCTCGCGGCGTATGCCTGACGGTATGGACTATTTCGCAATTGCCTCTGACGTACCAGGCCTTGTTATTACGCCAGAAAAAACAATAGATCCTACACGCAGCTTTGCTAGGGTGGATTGGAACCGAGTGGCTGAAAGCGACCTTAAAATCATTGGCTATGGTAGTGAAGAGCGTCACGAAAAGATAATTACTCAATCTTTTACGGGGCTGGCGGCGGAATGCATCGGCGGAGCACAAAAATGTTTAGACATCACAAAAGAATATAGCAGCCAGAGCTATACGAATATGCTTATCTTAATCGAAGCTGCTCGCACTGCGACCTATGACGCCACCATCGCATCACATGAGGAAAAATCAGAGGCGGTGTCAATCGCCAAAGCTTATGCTACGCAGGCCTTTTTCAAGATTGCAAAAGACGCGCTGCATATATGTGATAAAAACGATAAACATGTGCTGCGTTATTTTTTCAACCGCGCAAAAGCCAATCTGACTATGTTCGGCGTATCGCC
>CAZNWH010000077.1:0-11438 GCA_964576765.1 uncultured Hellea sp. | reverse complement strand
ATTTGCCAAAATGGTGCGATCACGCAAATTTGCGACGGAGAGTTCACATCATTCTATCTCTCACACCTCGATTAACTCCTTAACTTTCCAGAGCTCTTTCCTAATAATCATGTCCCGGGTTTGTACGCGCTAGCTTTCGCATTAATCCTGGCCAGACGAGGTTATCGCCCATACCCGGAACGAAGGCCGCCGCGCTTTGTTCTTTTACACGCGCGCCCATATCTTCGGGTTCTTCGTGAAGATGCTCTTCGCCGCCCACGGATTGCGCGAAAATTTGCGCTTTGCAGGCATTTTCAAGAAAATACATGCGCAAGAAAGCTGTACCGCAGGTCGGACCAAGAGTTAGCGTTCCGTGATTACGCAGCATGAGCAAGCTCTTGGTTCCCAGATTAGCGACGATACGTTCACGCTCATCAAGCTCCAGCGCAATGCCTTCATAATCATGATAGGCAACATCATCATGAACTTGCATCGCCATTTGCGTATAGCGGCGCAGGCCCTTTTTCTGGGCTGAAACCGCCATGCCATAAGGGGTATGAACGTGAATAACACAGCCCGCATCTTTGCGCGCCATATGCACAGCACTGTGAATGGTAAAGCCCGCTGGATTGATGAAATAGGGCGTGTCCTGACAGATTTTACCGTCCATATCGATTTTGACCAAAGACGAAGCCGTCATTTCGTCAAACATCACCCCATAAGGATTGATGAGGAAACGATGCTCGCCATTTTCATCTGGCAACCGCGCGGAGATATGGGTGAAGACTA
This sequence comes from uncultured Hellea sp., assembly GCA_964576765.1. Taxonomy (GTDB): domain Bacteria; phylum Pseudomonadota; class Alphaproteobacteria; order Caulobacterales; family Maricaulaceae; genus Hellea. The sequence goes on along the minus strand of CAZNWH010000077.1, from coordinate 10,670 downwards.
AATCAGTCCAGCCATAAGTCGAACAGAGTCGATAGGTCGCCGCGAGCTGTTTACGCATAGCCCACTCAGCATCGCTGACCTTGCCCTCAAGACGGGAAACAGCCGTCGGGTCAGGGATATTAAAACCCGCTTCAACTTTCATGGTCGATGGATCTAGCTGTTTGTTCATGGCGCTTACTCCTCTTTATATGCAATTATGCGCATATGAATCGGCTCTGACAAGAGCTTGCATCCAAGATTAGAAAGCTTATTCCAAAATCATGACAATCAGCCGCAGATTTGGAACATTGCCAAACGGGGAAGCGGTAACGGCTTATGACTTAATTTCCGAGGTCGGATTTAAGGCCACAATCCTCAGTTACGGGGCGACGCTACAATCGCTCGTTTTTCCTGATGGTACAGATGTCGTGCTGGGCTTTGATGGTCTGGCGGGTTATCTGGGTGATCATCCTTATATCGGGGCTATCATTGGACGGAACGCCAACCGCATTGGTGGTGCGTCTTTCGAAATTGATGGTGTAAACTATAATCTTCCCAAAAATGAAGGCTCTCATAATTTACATAGCGGACCTCTCGGTTTTGACCGAGTGAATTGGGCCGGCGAAATTAAAGGCAAGACTCTTATCCTGCGCCACACATCACCGGATGGGCATCAAGACTTTCCGGGGATGCTTGAAACCGAGTTGCGGTTTATTTTTGAGGGCAATACATTGTCTCTAGAGATGCGCGCGAGTACAGACAAAGCCAGCCTTGTGAACCTGACCTATCATCCTTATTTTAATTTAACCGATGGCGGCGCGAGCTCCTGCGAAGATCACCGTCTTGAAATTATCGCCAATTCTTTCACTCCTCTGGATAGGACGATGATACCAACCGGCGATATAATGGCTTTGGACGACACTCCTCTTGATTATCGCAAAGACCGGATGATCTTGGTAAACATACCGCTTGATCATAATTTCGTCCGAGCTGATAAAGGCCAGACATCCGAGATGAAAAAACTCGCCAAGCTCTCCTCTGTTCAAAGCGGGCATAAAGTCATTATCTGTTCGACGCAGCCATGTTTTCAAGTTTATACAGGCGAGTACATAGCCTCTATCCCCGGAAAATTAGGCAACATTTATGGCCCCTTTCACGGGATCACGATTGAGCCGCAAGGTTTTATTGATAGTCTTAATCATCCTGCCTTTCCCGATCAGGTTTTATATCCAGGCGAGATCTATCATCATAAAATCAGTTATACTTTCAGGTCCGCAAAAGATCAGGCTTAAACTTAGCCAAGGCGGCATGATCATCCAAACTGAGCTGACTGGCCCGTATGATGAATGTATGGATAGCGAAAATCACCGCCAGCGTTTTGGGCAGACGACGAAAGGTTTGCCGCTCGACACGTACAAAGCGTTCGGCCTTGGGATCAATTGGCTTTTCAACCCCTTCGGCGCGCGGTTGATGCAGCTCGGGATCTGTATAAATTAAAAAATTTGCACGCCCCAAAGGCTGCTCGGCTCGTATGGCAAACAGCATCCGCTCGACGGTTTTGGAGACATCGGAAAATTCAGGCACAGGCGTATGAATAGAGGCTATACTGCGGCCAAGTTTCTCACGAAAATCCCAGCTTGAAGGAAAACACATAACTGCCGCTGTGAGGATATGATAATCATCTTTTTTTTGCAAAATACATAAATCTTCCTGAATATGGGCCGCGGCATCACAAAGCGGATGAAGGCCGGGTTGCGGGCTCCAGCTCCCCTCTAGCGATATGATATCTCGTAGTTCTAAACAGGCCTTATATGCACTCTCATTTGCTTCAAAGACGGCTTCTGTTTTAGTGTCCATAAGAGCACGGCGATAGGCCATTTGTGCTTCATGAGTGTCAGAGCGGTAGAGCCAATCGGTCAATGCAACGGGTCGAACGCCCGGTAAGCGCGCTGTTTGCGGGTCAAGCCACGCTTTGACAGGCAGGTGAGAATTTAAAATCACACCCACTTATTACGGCTAATCACATTACACGCAAGATGCGGCGTCAACGCTCTCAAGCCCTAGAGCCTCACCAACAGCGGCATAGGTCAATTTGCCCTCGCAAACATTCAGACCATTGAGCAAATGGGGGTCGGCTTTCAGCGCCGCTTTCCAGCCTAGCTTCGCGATTTGCAGAGCATGGCTCAATGTCGCCGCGTTAAGAGCATAGGTTGAGGTCCGCGCCACAGCTCCGGGCATATTAGCCACGCAATAATGGACAACGCCGTCGATAATATAGGTCGGGTCTTCATGAGTTGTAGCCTTGGAGGTTTCAAAACATCCCCCTTGGTCAATGGCCACATCAACCAGAACAGAGCCGTCCATCATGGTTGAGAGCATCTGCTTTGTGATCAGCTTGGGCGCTGTTGCCCCCGGAATTAAAACAGCCCCAACAACCATATCCGCTGTCTTAATCAACTCGGCTAAAACAGCCGGGGTCGAGCGTACGACCTTGGCCGTCGGTCCAAAATGATCATTAAGCTGTTCCATGACTTCATTACTGCGGTCCAAAATCGTAACATCGGCTTGCAGTCCCACCGCCATTTGCGCCGCGTTAAATCCAACATCCCCGCCGCCAATAATGATCACTTTAGCAGGTGCTACACCCGGAACACCGCCTAATAACATGCCGCGGCCGCCACTATCTTTTTGAAGCGCCGTCGCTCCGACCTGTATGGCGAGCCGTCCGGCCACCTGACTCATCGGCTTTAAAAGCGGAAGATCGCCTTTATCATCCGTCACAGTTTCATAGGCAATACAGACCGCGCCGGAATTGATCAAATCTTGGGTTTGTTCGAGGTCAGGGGCAAGATGCAGATAGGTATAAAGAATTTGGCCGGGGCGGAGCATGGCCCGCTCGACGGCCTGTGGTTCCTTGACTTTAATCACCATCTCGGCGCGCTCAAAAACTTCGGCGGCGCTGGCGACAATTTTCGCGCCAGCATCCATATAGGCCGCATCAGAGGCTCCGATCCCTGCCCCGGCCAACGTTTCTACAATAACAGATTGTCCGGACTGAACCAATTCAGCCACGCTTTCAGGGGTTAGACCCACCCGATATTCATGATTTTTAATTTCTTTTGGAACACCAATAAGCATGCGAGTCTCCTGAGTATTTTTCAGCAAACTATCCTAAAAACCTTTATTTTATTTCCCAATAATGGTTGCATATTGAAGTTTTATTGGAATATTTCATTACAAAACATGGTTAATATAAGATAATATTCAATGATTGATGAGATAGACCGTAAAATACTCAATTTAATTCAAAAAAACTGCCGATTTTCCGTCGCTGATATCGGCGAGCATGTCGGCTTATCGACCTCGGCCTGTCATAGGCGCATTGGGATTTTAGAAGATAAGGGCGTTATCCTGGATTATGCTGCACGTTTAAGCGGAGAAAAACTGGGTTATAAAATGACCTTTTACGTCGAAGTCTCTTTGGAAAATCAGAGCGAAGCGGCTTTAAATGCCTTTGAAAAGGCGGCCTTGGCCCGGCCTGAAGTCTTGGAATGTTACTTAACGACGGGATCAGCGGACTATCTCATCAAAGTCGCCGCCCCGAATACACAAAGTTATGAGCGGCTCTATAAGCGTACGATTTCCGCCCTCCCCTATGTCAACCGAATCCAGTCCTCTTTGGTCATGAAAACCGTCAAACGCTGGGCGGGCTACCCCACACAATTGCTCTATGAGGATTAGGGTAAGGATCAAACCTCTTTTCTGTCTGTAATTTCATCTCCATAATGCCTATATTAGGTTAATTCTAATGGACGTGCTTATTCGCATTGGCTATGCCCATTGCAAACGTCGAGCAGACTATTAACGAATCAGGTGGGACCTTGACTAAATCTGTTTTCAAGAGGGCCTTATATCATTCCATCCTCCCCATAACCTTTAGCGGGGCTATGGTTGCGATTGCCACTCCGGTCAACGCGCAAATAGAGGCTAATTCTACGCGCACCAATACTCTGGCGGCGGATAGCCCATTTCAGGACCCAGATATTATTTATCTCGAAGCTGATGAATTGATCAACAATGAAGAGCTACAGATTTTAACAGCTGCCGGCGAAGTTGAAGGGCGTTACCAAGATCGAACCTTACGCGCCGATAGGGTCATTTATAATCTTAGCTCCGGCTCTGTTGTTGCCACAGGAAATGTTGTTCTGGTCGACTCCACTGGAGCTTCGCAATATGCTGATAAGCTTGAGCTCTCCAATGAATTAGAAGCGGGCACTGCCTCTAATTTTGCTGCGCGTACAGCTGATGGCGGTATCACTGCAGCAGCATATGCGACGCGAACAGCAGATGAAGAAATCGAGCTTTATAATGCTTATTATACAGCGTGTGAGCCATGCGAAAAAAATGGCAAAGTCCAAAAACCCTCTTGGCGAATTAAAGCCCGCAAAGTTCGGCAAGATAAAGACTCTCGCACAGTCCGCTATAATGATGCCGTTTTTGAGTTTTTAGGACTGCCCGTTTTTTACACGCCTTATCTTGCCCATCCGGACCCGAGTGCAGACCGGGCCAGTGGTATTTTAACCCCTTTTGTAGGAGTGTCCTCCAGCAGAGGCTTTTCAGCGGGTGTCCCTTATTTTTGGGCGATTGATGATTATACTGACGCGACCTTTACGCCGCATGTATTCACTAATGTGAATCCCCTTCTGGAATATGAATTAACTCGTAAATTCAATACAGGCGTAATCGACATTGAAGGCAGTTTTACATATTCCAGCTTTTTTGATCGTGACGGTGATCGGTTTGATCCCGCAGAATTTGCAAACCCTAACCTCGCCCCTCTTGGCAGAAGACTACGTTCGCATATTTATGCAAAGGGGTTATTTCAGCCCAATCAGACCTGGACATATGGATTTGGGGCGCAACTGACAACCGATGATAATTATCTGAACCGTTATGACCTTGAAGAAAATCCAACAGCCTTTGGACTTTATGATGCCGAAAGTCGGCGTAATATCTCACAAGCCTTCTTAGTTGGGCAAGATGACAATTTCCGGTTTTCAACCTCTACCTTCGGGTTTCAGGATTTAAGAACAACATTTAACCGTTCACCTGTCACAGGGTTGATTAATGTCTTTGCCCCAGATGACCGGGAATTGCCTATAATCGCACCAAAGGTCGAATTTGAAAAATATATCGCTGACCCTGTACTGGGCGGCAGATTGAAAGCCTTTGGCGATGCGACTATTCTAAGCCGTGATATAGGCACAAATTATGCGCGCCTGACCGGGGGCATTGACTACAATAAAACGCTAATTGCGCCCGGCGGTATTGAAATTAAACCCTTTGGTAATGCGCGATATGACTATTTTAATATCAAACCCGAAGACAGAATAACTAATGCCGATGATAATTTAAATTTTTCAAGAGTTGAGTTCGGACGAACTCTTGGTCAGGTCGGTGTGGATGTTCGATATCCCTTTATCAAAAGCGGAAAAGACGTCGATTTCATCATCGAACCTCGCGCTCAAATAACGCAAAGTTTTGGCGATGGCAGGATTGATGAATTTACAATCGCCGATACGCAAGGCAATCCCCTATCGCTCTTCCAAGACGGTGTGAATGTCGATTTTGATCAGGCTCTGCTATGGCAATCCAACAAAGCCACCGGATTTGATTTTTGGCAAGAAGGCCTGCGGGCCGATGTCGGCGCATCTTTCATTGCTGATTGGCAAACCTCTCGAGCCAAATTTTTTGTCGGGAAGAGTTTTGGAACAAACCTGAATGATAGTTTTGCGGTTGGTTCGGGTCTTGAAGATGATAATTCTGATTTAGTCGGGCAATTTGAATTTGATATCAATAGAAAATTCATCTGGACGACACGGCTACGCTATGACGATAATGCAGACATATTCCGCCGGATCGATTCAGGATTTTCTTATAGAAGTAAATGGCTGAGCACGAATTGGCGCTATTTCAGATTAGATCCAGCCACGAGTGAGCTTCTGGCTAATCCAACAGCCCCGCCAGAAGCCATAAATGGCAATGTTAGGTTACGTCTCAATGATCGCTGGAGCATATCTTATAATGCGTCACGGGATCTGGATGCCAATGTGACTCGCAATGAAGGCATTGGATTAGCCTTTCAAGACGATTGTACCTTGGTCGAGTTTCTTTACACCCGCAATAATTTTGACGGGGATGCTATCCGCGATACTGACGGCTTTGGTATCCGTGTTTCGCTTTTAACTCTGGGTGAATTTGGAGGGTGAATTCTAAGCTATCTGGATAGGCTGCTTTGCTACCCAACAAAAGACTTCTCGACAACGAATTCAGCAGGCTGTGAATTAGACCCTTCTGTCAAACCAAAGGTTTCCACCAAAGCCTTGGTGTCATTGATCATATCCATAGAGCCGCAAATCATGACGCGGTCTTCCTCGGGGTTAAGCGGCGGAGTCCCTGCATTTTTGAATAAATCACCTGTCTTAATCAATGTCGTGATACGCCCCTGAAGCGGATATTCTTCGCGCGTTAAGCTCGCAATATGCAATAATTTTCCGTCGACCATTTCGCCGACCAGCGGGTCTTCTTTGACATCACCAACGAGCCTTAGGCCATAAGAAAGCTCCGCCTTTTGACGGCATGTGTGAGTCAAGATCACCTGATCATAACGCTCATAGGTTTCGGGATCGCGGATAAGCGACGCAAATGGCGCAATTCCTGTGCCCGTGGAAAACATATAAAGACGTTTTCCAGGTAAAAGCGCATCGAGAACCAAAGTTCCAACAGGTTTCTTGCCGAGCAAGATCGTATCGCCCTCTTTGATTTTTTGAAGGCGAGAGGTGAGCGGTCCGTCCGGAACTTTAATCGAATAAAATTCAAGCTTCTCGTCCCAAGACGGGCTGGCCACAGAATAGGCGCGCATAATCGGCTTGCGTTGCTCTTCGGTCTTGGGAAGGCCGATCATGATAAATTCGCCGGAGCGGAAACGAAAGCTTGTCGGACGGCTAATTTCAAACCGAAATAAGCGGTCCGTGAAATGTTCGACCGATAAGACTTTTTCTTCTGTAGGGGCGTTAGACATTATATTCCTAATATTCCTAAAAGTTAGTTTCACGCGCCAGATAAGGGCTCCGGCCCTAAATTACAATATCCTATATATAAAACAATCGTTCTTTTTACAGAACAAGTATACTCAGATATACGGATACTCCCGCCCGAAAGAGGTTCACCTCTATAATATTTCATATATCGCTCAAATGAGTATAGGATAATCCGATGAAGTGCCCGAACGCCAAGGCACCACTAATATCATTTCAGGTCAAACCTTCCCGAGGTTTCTATATACGAAACTTTCATCCTATCATCACCCATATGATTTTTGGTTATTTGATGGATGACAAGTTGAACTTATGGGAGGATAGCTTACAACCGCGTCATGCCCGATTTAAAAAAATCTAATTTAAAACTCGCCACAAGTTTCCCCAATGTTAGCCAAGCCGATTGGATGACCCTTGTTGAGAAGGGCTTGCGCGGGGCAGATTTTGAAAAACTGCATAAGACAACCGATGACGGGTTGGTGCGCGGTCTGCTCTGTACTGAGACTGACCTGCCGGAAAATATTGCCCCGTTACCCCGCGCTGGCGCGCCTTTGCTAGATGACCGCCCTTGGCATATTACGGCGCAAGTCAGCGACTCTGATATCGCCTATGCCAATCAACAGGCCTTAGAAGATTTAACAGGAGCCGCAAGCGCATTACGGCTCTCCCTTTGCCCGCACGGCGTTACTATAAAAAACAAGAACGAGATGAAGCGCCTGCTCGATCAAGTTTACACAAATCTCGTTCCCATTATCGTGGGTCCGAATAAAAACATCAGCCATGCCGAGCTGTTCACAGATTTCAAAGACGCTCATATATGCCTTGGACTTGACCCCGCCGCCGAAGGGCTGGCCGAGCTGGTACCTACCCTGCCGCCCACATGGCGGGCAGTGACGATCAACGCGGCCTCTATTCATGATAAAGGCGGAACCCAGGCCCAAGAGCTGGCCATAATGGCCGCCGGCGCCGTACAGGCTTTTCGCGCCCTTGGCAAAGAGGCAGCCCGTCATATAGGCGTTGAAATCACGACAGACCAAGACGTGCATCTCTCTATCGCAAAGCTGCGTGCGGCGCGTCGAATTTACGCCCGTATTGCGCAAGAGTTTGGCGTCGATGACGCCCCGCTCAACCTGCATGTCGTGACCTCGACGCGGATGATGCAAAGCGTGGCCCCATGGACCAATATGCTGCGCGTGATGAGCGCGGGGTTTGGCGCGGTGATTGGCGGCGCTGACTTTATCACGACGCGCGCCTTTACCCATACCCTTGGCACCCCAACCGCTTTTGGAAATCGTATCGCCCGTAATATGCAGCTATTAATGATGGAAGAAAGCCATCTGGGACAGGTACAAGACGCCGCCTTTGGCAGTTACTTCCATGAGCGCATGAGCGAGCAATTAGCGCAAACCGCGTGGGCTGAGTTTCAAGCCATTGAAGCCGATGGGTATGAGGCCTTTGACGCCCGCATCGAAAAGGCCGCAAAGACGCGCGAGGACAAAGCCGAGCCTATCCTCGGTGTTACGCTTCACCCCACAAATAAAACCCGCGAGGCGAAAGTCCGGAGGGCTTACTCATGAGTAATCCAGACTTTACTAAGATTGGTCTTGGCGCGCCAAAAGGATTTGACCGCATGGGCGAGGTGTGGACATCCCCCGAAGGTATCGACATCAAAGCCGCCTATGATGCCGCCGACATAAAAGGCCTCGATAACCTGAACACATATCCCGGCCTCGCGCCTTATATTCGCGGGCCTTATCCCACCATGTATGCCCAGCGGCCTTGGACGGTCCGGCAATATGCAGGCTTTTCCACCGCCGAAGACAGCAACGCCTTTTACCGCCGTAATCTGGCGGCAGGTCAAAAAGGTCTCTCTGTCGCTTTCGATCTCGCCACGCATCGTGGTTATGATAGTGACCATCCGCGCGTACCGGGTGATGTCGGCATGGCGGGCGTGGCGATAGACAGCCTCTATGATATGCGAGTTTTATTTGACCAAATTCCGCTCGATAAAATGTCCGTCTCTATGACCATGAACGGCGCTGTCCTGCCTGTTCTGGCGCTCTATATTGCCGCGGCCGAGGAACAAGGCGTCAAACAGGAACAACTGGCGGGCACCATCCAGAACGATATCCTTAAAGAGTTCATGGTGCGCAATACCTATATCTATCCGCCTAAACCCAGCATGCGCATTATCAGCGATATCTTCGCGCATACGTCGACGCATATGCCGAAATTTAATTCCATCTCGATCTCCGGCTATCATATGCAAGAGGCGGGAGCGTCCGCCGATATCGAGCTTGGCTATACGCTTGCCGACGGTCTTGAATATGTGCGTACCGGTGTGACAGCGGGGATGGATATTGATGCCTTCGCGCCTCGCTTGTCTTTCTTTTGGGCGATTGGGATGAATTATTTCATGGAAGTCGCCAAAATGCGCGCGGCGCGGCTTTTATGGGCCAAGATGCTTACGCCCTTTGGTCCCAAGAACCCGAAATCGACCATGCTGCGCACCCATTGCCAGACCTCAGGTTGGTCGCTCACCGCGCAGGATGTGTTTAACAATGTCGGGCGCACCCATATCGAAGCGATGGCGGCCGTCGATGGTCATACGCAAAGCCTGCACACCAATTCGCTCGACGAAGCCTTGGCCTTGCCGACAGATTTCTCGGCGCGCATTGCCCGTAACACGCAAATATTTTTGCAGACTGAAGGCAAGCATTGTGATCAAATCGACCCGTGGGGCGGCAGCTATTATGTCGAACGCCTGACCCATGATCTGGCCGCGAAAGCCCTCGCTCATATTGAAGAAGTTGAAAACCTTGGCGGTATGGCCGCCGCGATTGAAGCGGGCATTCCAAAACTGCGCATTGAAGAATCTGCTGCTCGCACTCAGGCCCGTATTGATAGCGGCGCGCAAACCGTGGTCGGCGTGAATAAATATCTATCGGATGAAAAAGACGATATCCCGATTTTAAAAGTCGATAATGATAAAGTCCGCCAAGGCCAGATCGCGCGTATTCATCAGCTCAAGGCTGACCGTGATACGGATGCTGCCATGGCGGCGCTCGACGCCTTGACCAAAGCCGCAGCCACAGGCGATGGGAATTTGCTTGCCCTCGCGGTTGATGCCGCGCGCAAAAAAGCGACAGTCGGTGAAATCTCTTCCGCGCTTGAAAAAGTCTATGGCCGCTATGAAGCCAAGCCGAGCGGCGTTACCGGCGTTTATTCCTCCGCCTTTGATGATCGCAATCCCAGCTATGCCGAGGCTGTGCGCCGCATCAAAGCTTTCGCCGAACTGGAAGGCCGCAAACCCAAAGTTATGATCGCCAAGATGGGACAAGACGGACATGATCGCGGCCAAAAAGTCGTCGCCACGGCATTCAAAGATATCGGATTTGATGTGGTTATCGGCCCGCTTTTCCAAACTCCAGATGAGAGCGCTAAAATGGGTATTGATGAAGACGTAGACGTTATCGCCGCCAGTTCCCTCGCGGCGGGCCACCTCACCCTCGTGCCCGAGCTTCGCAAAGCGCTGAACGATCAAGACCGCAAAGACATCATGATTATTGTCGGCGGCGTTGTCCCGCCCGAAGA
>CAZNWH010000076.1:0-11453 GCA_964576765.1 uncultured Hellea sp. | reverse complement strand
CCATAGCTTCCGAGCGTTTATCAAAGGTGAGCGCCGAAACATCATTCCAGATATCTGCGCCCGCCAAAACCGCCGCTTCGGCGACTTCGGGTTTACGTGTATCAATGGAAATGACAGGGCCAACCTCGAAATCGCGTGTGACATCACGCAGTTCGATAATCACGGGCACCGTCCGACGCACTTCTTCTTTGATACTAATTTGGTCTGCGCCGGGGCGTGTGCTTTCGCCGCCAATATCAATAATATCCGCGCCTTGGTCGATCAGGTCCAAAGCCTGCTGCACAGCGGCATCGAGATTGTCATAACGCCCACCATCGGAAAAGCTATCGGGCGTGACATTCAAAATGCCCATGACTTTGGGTAGTTTAAATGCCATATTTAAATCAACTTATCCACTAGCAACTCGAAACTGGTTACACGTTCGAATTTTCCAACCGAAACTTTATATGTATCTTGCCTTTTTGCTTTAATTCCAGTTGAGTCACCTTTTGTATGACGTGCCTTAGGGAATCTTCGAATATCAGAACATGGTTTAGATAACTCATTTCCAAACCACAAAAATTCTTTGAAGTTCAATGTGTCTTCAGAAACAATCATCACGATAATACAACCGCTTGGCCTATCTGAAATTTTAGCATTTGCGACAACCAGTTTGCGCTTTGTTGATGCCTTCAACTGGATATGCCTTACGCCATTTTGAAGCTCTAAAACAATATCATAACCAGATGCATCTATATCGCTGTGAAGTAAATCAACCTCATAGATTTCGCGCCGCCATAGTTCTCGTAAAACTTCACCCGCAAATAAGCTTTCAAGAAGCTTTTCACGTCTCGAAGAATAATATGAGTGGGGATTTACGTCGCGATTCACTAAGCCTCTGGCTGAGCCCCTCCGAGCGGTTTCTTACGCGTGGTTGGAACGGCCGACACAGCAGGCTTAGACCCTTTTGTCCCGTCCGGACGTTTGGGCTTAATCCCGTCAGAGAGCAACACAGTAATTTCGTCACCCGAAAGCGTTTCATATTCCAGTAAAGCTTCGGCCAAGGCGACCCAGTTTTTCTTTTTCTTTTTCAAAATCTTGGTTGCCGTATCATGCGCCTCTGTAATGAGGCGTTTTATTTCAGACTCTATCAAACTCGCTGTCTCGGGCGATATAGATGAGCCTCGTCCGATACCAGGGTGAAAACTTTGTTGATCCGTATTCTTATAGGCAATGGGCCCAACCTCATCGGACAGTCCCCACTCCGTCACCATAGCTGTAGCAATACGTGTAACTTGCTCAATGTCGCTACTCGCGCCGGATGATACTTTATCATAGCCAAAATGGATTTCTTCGGCAGCTCGTCCGCCCATAGCCATAGCCATACGCGCTATCATTTCTTGGCGAGATTGCGAAATCTGATCACGTTCCGGCATATATTGCACCATGCCCAACGCACGTCCACGCGGAATAATCGTCGCTTTATGGATTGGCAGACTACCTGGCATATTCAGGCCAACAATGGCGTGCCCTGCTTCGTGATAGGCGGTCATTTCTTTTTCTTCATCCGTCATAGCCAACGTGCGGCGCTCTGCGCCCATCATGACTTTATCTCGCGCATCTTCAAACTCGCGCATGGTGATTTTCAGTTTGTTGCGACGCGCCGATAAAAGCGCAGCCTCATTAACAAGGTTCATCAAATCCGCGCCGGAAAATCCGGGCGTACCGCGCGCAATATATTTCACGTCAAGCTCAGCTGCGATGGGTTTACCCTTCATATGGACTTCGAGAATTTTCTCGCGGCCTTGAATATCTGGGTAAGGCACTTCGATCTGACGGTCGAAACGGCCTGGACGGAGTAAAGCTTTATCCAGAACGTCAGGACGGTTTGTCGCCGCGATAATAATCACGCCTTCATCACCTTCAAAACCATCCATCTCGACCAGAAGCTGGTTAAGCGTTTGCTCGCGTTCTTCGTGACCGCCTGATGTCCCTACGCCGCGATGGCGTCCTACCGCATCAATCTCATCGATAAAGATAATACAAGGGGCGTTTTTACGCGCGTCAGCAAACATATCTCTTACGCGAGATGCGCCAACACCGACAAACATTTCAACAAAGTCAGAGCCTGAGATTGTGAAAAACGGAACACCTGCCTCACCCGCGACCGCGCGGGCCAAAAGCGTTTTACCCGTTCCGGGAGGACCAACCAATAAAGCGCCCGTTGGAATACGCGCGCCAAGCCGCGTAAACCGGCCTGGGTCTTGTAAAAATTCAACAACTTCTTTGAGATCTTCTTTGGCGCTTTCGACGCCCGCAACATTTTCGAATGTGACGCGTTTCGTATTTTCAGTCAACATCTTGGCGCGGGATTTACCAAAGCTCATCGCGCCGCCGCGACCACTACTCTGCATAGAGCGGAAAAACATGATCGAGAGACCGACAATCAAAAGAAGCGGTAAGGCATTTATCATCACAGCCATCAATGTGCTCGTCCGTTTGATTTCTTCAAAAGCAAAAGGCACATTATTAGCTTCAAACATTTCAATTGTTTTATCGCTTTGATAGATAGGCCCATTGACCACAAACTGTTTATCTTCTGTCGTTTTACCTGTGATTTTGCCTTCGGCATCGCTAATTTTCGCCGATTGAATTTCACCCGATGCAGCTTTCTTTCCCAGTTCAGAATAAGTGTATTCGACAGGCCCGCTTGTCGTTTGCAACGTGGTTTGAGAAACCGTAATCATTACAAGAAATAGCGTAACTATCAGAGCCCAAACAGCAAAATTACGCATTGATTTATTATCCATGATTTATCACCAGCATTTGTCGACTTTTCAGTTATGTAACACATAGGCATTACATAGTTAAAATAAAGAACCCCTCACACTAATTTTACACGACTCTACACTTATTTCATGAAGAAAACTATCTTTAAGGCAATTCTCCGCCAAGCAAGCCTTCAAGACGCGGCCTGATAATTGATTTAAGCGACATTTCATCACTTTCATACGGCCCAAGCTTTGACGGCATATTGGAAAAATTTATAATCGGGATTGTCAATCGAGCATCACCTGGAACATCTCTCAAAACTTGGCGTTGTTGCGAACTTAAATCAGCCCTGTAATTATAGGCTGATGCAATGTCATAAGACGTGTTTTTATCGCGACACATCAAGATATAACGGCCATCCCAAATATGGAAAGGCGATAGAGAAACCGCTTTCATCTTACCTACATTCTGGTCCTTACGCCCTTTGACTGCCGATAAATCCCGACAAATATAAAACCCGTCTTTAAATGGCTTGATTAAAGCTCCGGCCAATGTCCCTGCTTTGAAATCCAGCTCAAACATATTACGGCGCAAACGTTTCACGCTGTGTTTGTCAATCACTTTCCCGCCCCCGCCTGCCACTTGTAGTAGCGCTCGCAAGAGAGCAGAGGATGGAATAGCGCTCAAATAAATTATCCCATAACGATCAAGCCGAACAAACTGCTGAGCCTCGCCTAATATTTTACAGGTCTCCCGCTGTAAACCACGGCGCAGTTCCTTAGCTGTCACCAGTAAATCTGTTTTTATCTGCGGGTTTTGTGACAAATAATACCGCGCGCGAATCCGGGCATAGGCATGATCTTGATTACTGGGATCTTCAATCCATGTCAGCTGATGGTTACGATTATAGGCCCGCAAGGCTTTACGGCTAATACCCAACAAAGGCCGAACGACATTGACCATAGCAAGTTGTGGCCAAACGGGCCCATGAGTAATCTCGTTCATACCCGCTGCCCCGCGCCAATCTGTTTTCTTGTCATAACGCATGAAAAGAGTTTCGGCTTGGTCATTCTCGCTGTGAGCTGTCAAAAGATGTTCTATATCTTGTGCTCGGCAGGCCTGACCTAAGAGGCCGTAACGCGCAAGACGAGCTTTTGCTTGCAAACCTGTAGTGGGATTATTGTGATTCCATTTTAGAATACTAGCCTCATAGCCGCATGCTTTCGCAAATTCTTTAGCTTGTAAGGCTTCTGTACCTGACTCAGTTCGCAAATTATGATCTACAATAAAGACAGGACCACGACGAGGATGGTCTTTCAGTGCGTGGATGAGCGCCGTGCTATCTCCGCCGCCTGAAAAGGCAATTGCGAATTTCCTGGCCTCATAAGGCAATAAAGCTGATAGCTTTGATATGAGATGTGCAGCGACCATGCGGACGCCTAACAGTTTATAATCCTAGCTTCCAGTCTTCTAACATCCTGTTCTGGCAGCTTCGACTTTTGCCTTTTCTTTCACTCTGGAGGAAGCATTAGGGAATTGCGCCGGAAATGTAGCCAATGTTTGACAGGCCTCAACTTTATTGCCCAATTCGCGCAATGTTGCCGCCAATCGCACCATCGCGTCCGGGGCCTTAGTTCCTTTTGGGGCTTCACGCATAGAGGTGATATAGGCGTCAGCGGCATCAGCATAACCTCCGCGAATATAGTAGGTTTCTCCGAGCCAAAAATTAATTTCACCTTTATCACCAGCATCTGGGTTAAATTCGAGATATTGTTTAAAGGCTGTTTGCGCCCCCGCATAATCGCCTTCGGCTAGTTTTGTTTGCCCCGAAGTTCCAAGCTGGGTTACATCCGTTGCAGATCTTTCAAAATTATAATTTTCTTGAACCGAAATAGTTTGTTCTTTGAAAATGGGCGCGGCTGGAATTTGAGAAAGCTGAGTAGAGTTTCCAACCGAGGAATTATAGCTTTGGGTATCTGTATAGGGCGTCACCTGTGCAACAGATCCCGTTGAAAGAGATGACTCGCCCCCATAAGTTCGCGGCGTATAAGAATTTGTAGCTACGGAGTTAGATATTTGCGTTTCCGAAGACACCAAATCAACAGCATCAAGATGGACCTTCATGCGGTCAATGAGAGCTTGCTTCGTTTGAATTTCAGCCGCCATAGATTCAATTTGTTTTTGTAGATTATCACGCTCAAACCGAAGGGTTTCAACTTCGCCCGTCAAGGTTCTTTGTGATGTTTCTAACGCATCCATACGCTGCATCAGGCGTTCCGCGGCTGGGTCTCCGGTTAGCATGCGTTTTTCGAGTGTAGATAAGCGTTGAGCTAATTGAACATCAACGGCGGCCAGTTCTTTCTTACTCTGCGCATAGACAGGGCTAGCCATAAAAGCTGTTGAAACTAACATTGCGGTGATAAACCTTTGCATCGGCTTAATCCTCCAAAATCAAAAAGCTGGCTCAGAGACCGACCCAATTCGAGCCTTTAGCACTAATCGCACTATTAGCCGAATTATGGCAATTTGCATTAAAAGCTGGTTAACTCCTAACCAATTGTACCTGAATTTATATTTGTATGGCCGTTGCGATTACGCGACCATCCGGATTCACTGGAACGGCCATCAATCGGGCGCTCCTTACCATAAGAGACTGTGGTCAGGCGCGATGGAAGGACTCCTTGCGCGACTAAATAAGATTTTACGCTTTCCGCCCGCCGCGCGGCCAATGCCAAATTATATTCCCGTGTGCCACGCTCATCGGCATTGCCTTCAATAATGGCTGTCACATTATCATAGGTTTTAAGCCAGTCTGCTTGGCGTTTAAGTATGATACGTGCATCGGTGTTTAAATCGTAACGATCATAACCAAAGAAAACACGGGGCTCGCCGCCAGCCTGATAGGCAAAATCGGCCGCAGAGCCTGGTGTTGGAGCATTGGGGTCTATCGCAACGACCGGCCCGTTATCGACAATAGGAGCTTGAATAATGGACTCCTGAATAGGTGCCGGCGCTTGAATTATCGGTTCTGGGGTCTTCGCTGCAGCTTGTTGAACAATAGGTTCAACTTTTGGCTTCGTGGCGCAAGCCGACAGAGCTAAAACAGCAGATGTTATCATTAGCGTTGTTCTTTTATACATATTATCCTCGCCTATGTCTTTTTAATTATAACTATAGTAAAGCCCTTACTTCGCTCTCAAGCAACAATTATACCGCAAAAGACATTAACGTTTATGTCATTAAGAGTTCAAGCGACCATAATAATTTTATTCTGGGAGCCGATTGTGACCTAATTTGGGCGAAACAGCTCTTAAGGTAAAAGCGGAGACCATGCCGGGTCAGAAGATTTGCCCGGCGTGTTGACGCGCTGTACATTTTGTCCCGTGAGATCAACAGACCAAATTTCATTAAATCCATTTTGGCCTTTTGTCTCGCGCGAAAATAAAATCACGCGGCCATTTGGCGACCATGTCGGCCCTTCATCCAAATAGCTCTCAGTTAATATGCGTTCTCCTGACCCGTCAACATTCATAACCCCTATAGAGAAGCGACCACTTTTGCTTTTTACAAAGGCGATTTTATCACCTCGAGGTGACCAAACAGGCGCAGAATATCGGCCTTTACCAAAACTGATACGTTTCACATTTTTTCCATCCGCATTCATCGTGTAAATTTGAGGAGAACCGCCGCGGTCCGAGTTAAAGACAATACGCCGTCCATCCGCTGAAAAACTCCCGGATACATCAATGGAGGGGTCGGATGTCAGACGCGTTGTCGAGCGTGACCTTAAGTCCATCTTATAAAGGTCGCTATTGCCTTTGTTTATCATCGACATGATGAGCTGAGAGCCATCGGGCGAAAAGCGCGGCGCAAATGTCATGCCAGGGAAGTCCCCTAAAAGTTCCCGCCGCCCCGTCTCTATATCCAAAAGGTAAACCTGCGGAACTATGTTTTCATAACTCATAAATGTTATTTTTTGTGCCGATGGCGAAAAACGCGGTGTCACCACGAGGTCAGACCCCGCCAACAAATATTGCGGCGCGTGGCCGTCTTGATCCATAATGGCCAGACGTTTTTTACGGTTCGTTTTCGTGCCTTTCTCATCGACAAAAACAATACGGCTATCAAAATAACCGTCTTCCCCTGTTAATGATTTATAGATGGCGTCTGACGCCTTATGCGCCGTGCGCCGCCAATTATCGGGCGTTGTTGCAAAACGCAGTCCCGCCAATTGCTTGCCTGCGAAAATGTCCCAAAGGCGAAATTCAACACGTATGCGCGTTGCGCTTTCTCTGACGATTTGTCCTGAAACAAGCGCGTCAGCTTTAATAACGCGCCAATCTGCAAAGGTTGGTTGATAATTAATATTCGTTTGTTTTTCGATAAAACTTGTTGGGCTCAGAGATTTGAACAAGCCTGAGCGCTGCAAATCGGCCCGGACAACAGCCGCAATATCCGCGCCTATGGCCTGACTTTGCGAATCTGCCGCAATAAAATCGGGAACAGCGATTGGCGTAGGATCAATATTACCCTTCGTGATATCGATTTCTATCTGACTATGAGCATATCCAGCTACTACAAAAAGAGAGCAAAGGCTAAACCAGATAGCTGTCATTAATCGTGTCAAAGTCTATATCCTTGAAGTTCAATATTCACGCGAAACATTCAATGCGAATTATACGTCTGGGCGAAAGTTTAGTGTCATCTCGCGCCATTGGCTATATTTTTCCGCAGGTAAAAAATCATAAGGTTGGCATTTATTAACGGCACGTATAGCTTCATCAGCGGCTAACTTGTGAAAGTGATTAATCTGACGGAATGCTCCTAACGTGACCTGATTGACATACCCATCGGGAAACAAACTTACTTTGACCGGGACGATTAATTCGCCCGGGTTTGGCGCCGACGCAGGTATTGACCAACATTTATACATCGCCGATTGCAGCGCCGTGAGTTCAGATACGGTCATAGAGGTACCTTCACCGACACCTTCACGCGTAACATCCGCAAAAACATAATTATTAGTTTCTGACTGTAAAGTTCTTTGCTGATTACGCTCAGGCGCCTGCTCTCTAACGCGGTTGATAAGACCTGCAAGCTTATCCAAATCGACTTCCTTAGGCTCCTCTAGAGGCTCTTCTTGTCGTTCCGGCACCACAGTCTCTTCTACTGTAACGTCCGGAGGGGCTTCAGCTACTTTGATAGGTTCGATTGCAGGGGCTTCTTCTACGCGTTCTTGCAGCTCACCTTCTTCGGATGCATTGACCATCGGAGTTTCCAAAGTCATTGGTTCGGCTTCAGGTTTAGGCTTAATTTTTTTAGGTTTTGGAGGCTTTATAGCTGCTTTAATATTCGTCAGCTCATCTAGAGCAACCATTTCGATTGGGATAATTTTGGACTCTTCAAAGGGTTTGACTTTACCTTGAAAAAGAAAAAGCCCGCCAAGCAAGGCCGCTCCATGGAGCATACAGGATATGACGACTCCAAAATTCATCTATTGAGAGATTGGATCCGTTACCAGGCCAAGGTTGGAAAACCCTGCTGAATTAACCCGGGCCATAACTTTCATCACAGCGCCGTAATCGCTATCCTGATCTGCGCGTAAATATATGCGCTCATCATATCCATTGCCTGAAATTGCGACCAGCCGCGTAGCAAGGTCAGCTAAAACAATTTCTTCCTCTTGCAGAAATATTTTTCCGTCAAAATCGACAGTAATTGTTATAGGTTCTTGTTGAGATGGCAGGGATTTAGCGTCTGTTTTTGGCAGTTCTATAGGCACTCCGACGGATAATAACGGCGCAGCAATCATAAAAACGATTAAGAGCACAAGCATAACATCCACCAATGGCGTGACATTGATCTCTGCATTAAGCTTATTTTTTCGTCTTCTTCTACGAGAGTTACCGCTGATACGGCCTGAGGATGTCCCAATAGCCACGGCTAAGACCTTTTGCTTATTTTACGTGATAATATTGCGGATAGCTCATCGGCATAACCTTCAAGGCGTCCGGCATATTTATCAATATCGGATGAATACATATTATAAAATATGACGGCGGGGATCGCTGCGATAAGCCCCAAGGCTGTCGCGAAGAGAGCTTCGGCAATGCCCGGCGCAACAACTGTTAAATTTGTATTCTGAGAGGCCGCAATGGCTCGAAAGGAATTCATGATCCCCCAAACTGTTCCGAAAAGTCCGATAAAGACTGATGCCGAGCCAATGGTTGCCAAAACAGGTAGGCCTCGTTCAGCTTTTGACAATTCCCGATTCACCACAAGCGTCATTACGCGGTCAATGCGCTCGCTCGTGGATGACAATATAGCAGCATCACTGCGTTGGGATATCAAACTTTCATCATATTCGCGCATAGCCGCCGCAAAAACCCGTGCCATAGGATCGCGTGTATCCCCTGCCATGGCTTTGGATAACTCATCCAGCGTTTTGCCTGACCAAAATGTATCTTCGAATAAATTTGCCCGGCGTTTGAGTAAAAACATCGTAATGCCCTTATTCACTGCAATCGCCCATGACCAGATTGAAGCTATGATCAAAAGAATCATCACGGCTTTGACAACCCAATCCGCACGTTTAAAAAGTGACCAGAATGAAAAATCACCATGAACGACAGGCTCTAACGGTGTGACCTGCACAATTAAATCAATTAAAAACATATCTTTTCTTCCAGTGCGCCGATTCGCGTATAAGGCGAGACTAGCTTTATTATCTGTCCGATTTAAGGGTAATCGTGCTAAGAGTGCTAATTAAGAGGCTGTAAGGTTTCTGCTAAAATACAACTTAGAAATAAAGTCTTAACCATACCCTTAAAGAATGGGATTTAAGATAAATGACACATCTTTCACACATTCAGACATAATTCAGACGTAGTGTGTGATATATTCGGCTAAATGGAGGCATATATGTCAAAACTAACACCGATTCTCGCAATCACCCTTTTGAGTTCCGTGGCTGCGTGTAGTACCGTTCCAGAACCTATTCCCGAGCCTGTTATTGTAGAGGTGCCAGCGCCCGTTCTAACCTGCGCGCCAGTTTCATCCCTAAAACAGGTTACGATCCCAGCTGAAACTAAAGTTCAATATTACTCGACAGGGATTGATAACGGAGAATATGAAGATATTGAATCCGCTAGGTTAAAACGCACGATTGTTGTCAAACCTGCCCAAGTTTTTTATGTAGATAGCGAAGGCCGCGAAGTTTTGGACATCTGTGAACGTGACATTGTTATCGGCAATACAGGCCCGGGTGTCGGCGAAATCATCGAGGGCGATGGTTAGCTTCCGCGCGGATAAGGTGTTCCAAAACGCTGGGCATAATATTTTCCAATATCACGGGCATTGTTAATGAAACGATGCCCGTTTTTTTGCATAATACCGCAATGATCAAAGCTTGGACTGTCTTCTGACAAAACCAAGGTTGGGCAATTCTGATTTTTATCGCCTAGCCTTTCAACAATCTCTTGGCGTGGCTTGGTTATCGGTTGGTACTGGATTTCAAGGCTCTCTTTTATCGCAGGAAAATAAGACAGCAGGCCCCACATCTCGGCGCATTCCGGGCAATATTCCCGGCGTTCATTATCTGAGAAGCCCGGCGCGAGGAGGAAAAGTGTGTCGTACATATCTACTCAATCTTTTTCTTAGGAATGAAATTTTTCTTATTCCTAACACTCGGTAAAGAGTCTGGACAGACTTTAACAGGGGCAAAGCCTTGCATATTAGAGGTGGCGGGCGCTGCAGCCAGTTTTATCTTACAATGTTTCTTAATACCATGCAGGCTATCCCACCATGCACCATCAAGACCGATATTCGTAAAGGGGATATATACGCCATTTTCACCCGCGATATGCATGCCTAATTTTTTACGAATTTGACGTTCGCTTAATCCATAAAACTCGGATGGCAATCCCGTATGAGCAAACTTTTCAGTCCAAACTTTATCAGTCTGCGTCATTTGGAAATCTTTAAACACATCCTTACGGATTTCTGCACAATCCGTATTAAAACCATTTAAGCAGCTTAGTTCTGCTGCCAAAGCCTTTAGACCTTCATCCATACGGACGTTAGACGAAGCTCTCGGAATAGGTGATGGAGCTTCCCCCTTCCTCGATAAAGGAACCGTATTACCAATTTCGGTAGATATCGCAGGATGATTCGATATTAAAATTTGAGGCGTGTTTTTAATTTCGGGCGATGCTTCAAGTGCAATAGCTTTGGGCGGAACTACGGTTTTAAGAGGCGGGACTGAAGGAACATCATTAATCGGTAATGATGCTCCATTAATTTCAGTCAATACATTAATGGGTTCAGCTGTTTGTTTTGAGGGCGGTTCGTTAATGAGGGTTACTGATATAAAGTTATCGCCATGCGTTTTAGGTAGAGGAAACTTAAACATAAAGAGCTGGAACAAAATAGCATGCATCCCGACTGCAATAGCAATAACCAGTATAACACGCCCAACATCTTCACGATGTGTCGGTCCAATTTTGACGATATTCCCCAAAACAGCCATATGTCCTTGTGGAAGTCATACGCTATATTTTGCAACTTAACTTAGGGCAAGATATGGGACATGTATTGGTAAGGTTAAAAATAAACTTCTAAAACTTTATCCAACCGGCGGCGCACCAACGCCGTCAATTTTTGCAGGCTGTAATGATTGAGCACAGCGCGGTAAATATCGTCAC
>CAZNWH010000075.1:10259-11773 GCA_964576765.1 uncultured Hellea sp. | reverse complement strand
ATTGCAAGAACGAGGTCTTGCAATGACGATATTAAAAAATTTAACTCAAACCCAACCGTTTATATTCCGCGCCTAAGTCCAAACCTTCTCTCGCAATTGGTTTACACACCTTTGCAGCGCGGCGTTCAAACGCTCCCATAATAACATCGCTGGCTTTCTCCATCTTTTCTTTCACTAAAATATCAAGAGGAAACGCTTTGAGACTGACATCGATATAAAATTCCACAGCCGTTGATCCATCTGAGAGTGGATGGAATTTCCATGTATTTTCCAGCGTTTTCACCGCGCCGCCCTTTTCGGCTTTGCTGACACGGATTAATTTTATCTCACGGTCAATATGAATAGTCGAACGGAAACTCTCTCGCAGCATTTTATAGGAGACTATCGCTTCGGCTTCGAAGTCGGTGTCGCTTATCTGTTTCGTAATGCGTAACGCCGATATTAAGCCTATAAATTCCGGATAGTTTTCAACATCGGCCACCATCTCCAAAAGCTCGTCAGCATCATGGCAAATATGCCGTATGAACTGCGTGGATGGCATTAAGCGTGTAAGGCTTGTCTTGCCGCCTGCAATTTCGCGAAATCACTATCAGCATGATAGGAGGAGCGCGTCAAAGGCGAGGCCGAGACCAACAAGAACCCTTTGGCTTTGGCAATCGTTTCATAGGCTTTAAATTCCTCTGGCGTGACGAAACGGTCAATCGCAGCATGTTTACGCGTGGGCTGGAGATATTGCCCAATAGTCAGAAAATCGATGCCGGCAGAGCGCATATCATCCATGACTTGCATGACTTCTTCTTTGGTCTCGCCAAGCCCCACCATAAGGCCGGATTTCGTAAACTGGCTAGGGTCGCGCTCTTTGACTTTTTCTAGCAGGCGCAACGAATGAAAATAACGCGCGCCGGGGCGGATTTTCAAATAAAGCCGCGGCACAGTTTCCAAATTGTGATTAAACACATCAGGCCGCGCATCAATAACAGTCTCCGTCGCGCCCTCTTTACGTAGAAAGTCCGGCGTTAGAATCTCAATTGTGGTTTTCGGGGACGCGCGCCGAATGGACTGAATGACATCAACAAAATGCTGCGCGCCGCCATCGGCAAGGTCATCACGGTCAACGGACGTAATCACGACATGTTGCAGTTTCATTTCTTTAACCGCCTCGCCGATCTTGGCTGGTTCCTGCACGTCTATTTCTTCGGGTAGCCCCGTCGTAATATTACAAAAAGCACATGCCCGTGTACAAATTTCACCCAAAATCATAAAGGTGGCGTGGGACTTCTCCCAGCACTCGCCAATATTCGGGCACGCCGCTTCTTCGCAAACTGTGACAAGGCCCTTATCTTTTACAATCTTGCGCGTCGCCGCATAGCCCTTGGAGGTTGGAGCCTTCACCCTAATCCATTTTGGCTTGCGCAGAACCTCTGTCTCAGGGTTTTTCGCCTTTTCCGGATGGCGTAGCTTCTCTTTTTCGCTCTTGGTAGGCCGCAAATTTTTAGTGGTATCTATTAAGGTCG
>CAZNWH010000075.1:0-10159 GCA_964576765.1 uncultured Hellea sp. | reverse complement strand
CATTTGGCCGATATTGTTCGCCACCAAGCCAAAATACGCCCAAACGAAACCGCTTTATGGTTTGAAGGCCGAGAAACAAATTTTGCACAGCTCGATAACCGCTCAAACAGCGTAGCCAATGGCCTGATCGCGGCGGGTATAAAACCAAATGAGCGCGTGGCTTACTTAGGTAAAAACCTCGACGTTTATTATGAAATGCTCTTTGGCACAGTTAAATCGCGCGCAGCCTTTGCCGTGATGAATTATCGTTTGGCCGCGCCCGAATTACAATTTGTTTTGGATGATAGTGAGGCTGTTATTCTCTTTGTTTCCGAGGATTTTTACGATTTAGCTGCGCAAGTTTTACCTGAGTGCCCCAAGCTTAAAACCATTATCGCGATTGAAGGCGGACATACTGACTGGACGGATTATAGGTCTTGGCGGAATAACCAATCGACCGACGATCCGATGCTAGGCTCAGAAGATCAAGATGACGTGGTTCAGCTTTATACCTCCGGCACGACAGGTTTGCCCAAAGGGGTTCAACTCACAAATAAAAACTTCAAAGCCTTTTTCAGTCAGGCCGAACATTTGATATGGGCGGCCTATGATGTGGGCGACCCCGTTATTGATGCTATGCCGCTTTTCCATATTGCGGGGCTTAATATTGGACTACTCAGCCTTGTTCAGGGAGCCAAGGCCGTGATCCTGCGCGAAATTCATCCTATGGTAATTTTGGATTTAATCGAACAACAAAAGATCAAGCACGGCTTTCTTGTTCCTGCCGTTATACTCATGCTTACGCAAGTCCCGGGGGTTGAAAAACGAGACTTCTCATCCTTCAAAATTATGGCTTATGGAGCCTCGCCCATTGCGGAGAGTTTATTACTCGATGCGGCCAAGTTATTTGGCTGTCAATTCACGCAGGTTTACGGTCTGACAGAAACGGCGGGCGTGGGCACTTATATGTTGCCTGAAGATCATGATCCCGCGCGCGGAAAATTGCGCTCTTGCGGCGTTCCATATCCGGGCACAGAAATACGCTGCGTCGATGACGAAGGTCAAAAAGTCCCGCAGGGCGAAGTCGGCGAAATTACTATACGTTCAGATGTATTGATGAAAGGCTATTGGAAACGCCCCAAAGCCACCGCAGAAGCCATTCGCGATGGTTGGTTTTATACAGGTGATGCCGGATATTTTGACGAAGACGGCTTTCTCTATATTCATGATCGGGTCAAAGACATGATAGTCTCCGGCGGTGAAAATGTGTATCCCGCCGAAGTTGAAAATGCTCTCTTTAGCTATTCCGATGTGGCCGATGTGGCCGTGATCGGCGTACCCGATGAAAAATGGGGCGAAGCGGTCAAAGCGATCATCGTGCCAAAGCCCGGATGCACGCCAAGCGAGGCCGATATTATCGCCTATGCTAAAACACGAATCGCAGGTTATAAATGCCCAAAATCGATCGATATTCGCTCTGAGCCTCTGCCACGTAATCCCTCAGGTAAGGTTTTGCGGCGGCATTTACGAGCTCCGTACTGGGAAGGCCGTGAGAGGAATGTGGGGTAATTTAAAACCTGCTTAAACAACTCTGATATAACTCTAGTATTGACTCTGTACGAATTTTTCGTACGACACTTTATGTCTTATTCGAAATCGATCATTGATGACATTTTTGGCGGTATTCGCCCTGCCGCCCGCGCTTTGGAGCGTTCGGCCTCGACCATTCAGGGTTGGTATGAGTCCGGCACCATCCCGCAAAAACATTGGGAAGATGTTATAGAGCAGGCCAAGGGATTTGATCACTATCTCACGCCGGACGATTTTTTCCCCGTGTCGATTCCAGCTCTGAGTTCCCACGGTTATCCTTTTGAAAAGCTGCATTGTCTGGCGATTGATGATTTCCATCGTCCTGACATTGAAACACTTTTATCACTCGGCGAGCATTATCTTGATTTGGGCGTACAAAAAAACCCGGACCGCTCAGTTTTGCGCGGTAAAACTTTGGTGAATCTGTTTTTTGAAAATTCAACGCGCACCGAAAAATCATTTGAACTGGCGGGTAAGCGCCTCGGCGCTGATGTCATCTCTATGCAGGTCGCGAGCAGCTCGGTTAAAAAAGGCGAGACCTTGCTCGATACGGCCGCAACACTCAACGCCATGAACCCTGACTTACTGGTTGTTCGTCATGGTTCTTCCGGCGCGCCTGCTTTACTCTCACAAAAGGTCAGCTGTTCTGTAATAAATGCCGGGGATGGTATGCACGCCCATCCGACACAAGCTTTGCTCGACGCTCTAACGCTACGCCAAGCTTTTGGTGGGAAGACAGACGGTCTTCGGATTGCAATATGTGGGGATATTCTGCACTCCCGCGTGGCGCGGTCTAATGTAAAACTGCTCAATATGCTGGGGGCTGAAGTCCGGTTGATAGGGCCGCCAACTTTGCTCCCGACAGATGTCGACAGATGGGGCGTTGATGTGTTCCACGATATGAAAACGGGCCTCGCGGGATGCGATGTTGTGATGATGCTCCGCTTGCAACTCGAACGTATGAGCGGCGCTTTTGTACCCTCCAAACGCGAATATTTTCATTTCTATGGACTGGACAGAACCAAGCTTGGATATGCTAAAAAAGGTGCTTTTGTTATGCATCCCGGCCCTATGAATCGCGGCATTGAGATCAGCTCTGATATCGCCGATGACCCTGATATCAGCCTGATTACGCAACAAGTCGAGACAGGTGTGGCTATGCGCATGGGCATTCTTCACGCCTTATCAAATGCACAGGATGGCATGCGGATATGAGCACATTATCCATCACAAATGCCCGCATCATAGACCCCGCCAGCGGCTATGACGATCACGGAACTATTATCATTGAGGATGGGTATATAAGCACATTCGGACCTCGCGTCATTGCCGATGGAAAAACCTTAGATGCCAAAGGCCTCATCTGTGCGCCCGGATTAATCGACATGCGCGTTTCCACAGGGGAACCGGGGCGAGAGAACCGCGAAACCATAGCCACAGCGGCAAGAGCGGCGGCGGCAGGCGGCGTAACCTCCATAGTTATCATGCCAGAAACGAATCCTGTAATTGATGACATGTCACTCGTAGATTTTATCACGCGCCGGGCTGAAAACGCACCAGTCAATGTTTATGCAGCAGGGGCTTTGACTAAAAACCTCGACGGCAAAACGCTGACCGAAATTGGCCTGATGAGCCAAGCTGGCGCTGTCATGTTTTCTAATGGCACTCACCCCATCGCAGACGCCCAGACCATGCGGCGACTTTTATCTTATTCGGCTAGTTTTAATGCCCTTATCGCCAATCGCGCGATAGATCCGTCATTATCCAAAGATGCTGTGGCCCATGAAAGCGACTTATCCTCTCGTCTTGGTCTGACTGGCGCGCCTGTTGCCGCCGAACGGATTATGGCGGAACGCGATGTGGCTCTGGCCGAGTTAACTGGCGGCAGATTATTGATTGATATGATCTCTTCTGCTGACGCGCTTGAGGTTGTTCGCAGAGCTAAATCTCGCGACCTAGAAGTCTCATGCTCCGTTTCGATCAACCATCTTGCGCTTAACGAAGTCGATATTGGGGACTATCGCAGCTTCGCCAAACTTGACCCGCCTTTGCGCGAAGAAAGTGACCGTCTTGCCCTTCTGGGCGGGATTAATGATGGAACGATTGATGTCATCGTCTCAAGCCATGATCCGCGTCCTGCGGGCGAAAAACGCCTGCCATATGCTGAGGCCTCGACGGGTGCCGTAGGGCTTGAAATATTGCTCTCGGCCGCCCTCTCTCAAGTCGCAGATGAAAAACTTGATTTGATGTCAACTTTAGCTGCTATGACCTGTAATCCCGCAAGTTTATTAGGACTAGAGAGCGGGCAGATTAAAGAAGGCGCGCCCGCTGACCTTGTTCTCATAGACCCGAACGCCCCTTGGGTTTGCAATAGCGATGACTTACTCAGCCGGTCTAAAAACACACCTTTTGACGGCCGTCGCCTGACAGGCCGTGCCGTCATAACGATATGCGGTGGGCAGGTGGTTTTTGAGGGGTAAGATTTAGGAGAAAAACTGATTATACCCCGCCTCTAACTAAACTCACCCTTCTGAATACGGGTTAAGAATTTCGTACCTTGTTGTCCGCCATTGGTAAATTCTTCAGCCTCGTCCATAGACCGAATTTTATCAATATGTTTGGCGACATTTTCGGCCGTTTGATCACCTTCGGCAAGATTAATGCCTTGCGTTTCAACAACCTTGGTTTCGGAATAACCGCCTGCTCCCGCACACAAAATCATACGGTTGGGCGCGTCATCACAGACAAGATAAACAAGACCAGCCGAAACTGACTCAACCGTTAGCTTTTCTAAAATCTCTTCAGGCATCAAATTTTCTGTCATACGCGAACGCGCCGTTGGGGAGAGCGTATTGACCCGAATATCATATTTCGCGCCTTCGAGGCATAATGTCCGCATAAACCCTGAGAGCCCTGCTTTGGCCGCGCCGTAATTTGTTTGCCCAAAATTCCCATACATGCCCGAAGAGGACGTGGTCATCGCGATGCGGCCATAGCCGCGCTCTTTCATATGGTTCCACACGGCTTTGGTGCATGTCGCCGAGCCCATGAGATGGACGTCGACCACAAGCCGGAAATCATCCAGTGTCATTTTTGAAAAAGACTTATCGCGCAAAATGCCCGCATTATTGACGAGGATATCTACGTGTCCCCATTTTTCGATAGTCTCGGCCACCATAGCCTCGACTTCATCTTGCTTGGTGACATTCGCGCCATTGGCAATCGCTTCACCGCCCTGCGCAATAATTTCGGCCACGACCTGTTCGGCCATTGTAGAAGAACCACCCGTCCCGTCCACAGACCCGCCTAGATCATTGACAACAACTTTAACACCGCGTCGTGCCAGTTCCATGGCATGGCTACGGCCCAAGCCGCCACCAGCCCCCGTCACGATCGCAACGCGGTCTTTAAATTCTATTATACTCATAATTATTCCTATCCTTTAGGCGCAGGTCCTATGCAATTTTTTGCATGGCTATGCTCCATAAGGCTTAAAATCAAGCCATGAAGGATAATTTAGTCGATCAAGCTAATGGCCGTGAAGAGGCCTATGTTTTAAAAACCTAATAAAAAGGCCAATAAAAACACAACGATAGCGATCAATGTCTCTTTGATTTTAACTAGCATATTTGTATCTTACACTTAATATTCGCAATCATTACTGTATATCGATAAAAATGTGAAATGTTTTTTCAATTCAGAACATTAAAATTTTGATACGAGTTAAGTTGAGCTCCATCATGATTTTAGGGCGTTGTGTTGGCGGTTCATATATTTTCGAAAGGCTGCAAGACCATCATCTATATTATCGCGGCCAAAGCCAATCCGGAATCGATCTTTCGGGGCCTGCATGAGTTCGGATTCATAGATGGATGCTGGGAGTAAAAGAACGCCTTCTTCTTCGACCAGTTTTTGACAAAATGTCTCTACACCACCACGGCCCGTAAATCTTGGAAAGCCAATACAACTCCCATCCGGATGTTGCCACTCAAATAATTCGGGATAATCAGCAAAAAACGCATCAAGTTTTTTAACATTGCGCTGCATGAGCGCCCGATTTTTTCTAAGAAGCTTATCCTTCACGCTGAGCGCGATTACGGCTAGTCTCTCACTTGGGGCTGAGTTGCAAATGGAAAGGTAATGTTTGTATTGTTCAAGACGCAAGAGAATATCTTTATCTTGTGAGGCAATCCATCCTATGCGCAATCCCGGCAAGCCATAAGCTTTGGACATGACATTGAGTGACAAGCCTTTTTCATAAGCGTCTGCCGCTTGATCAATACGTTTACCTACGTCCAGTTCCATGCCCCGATAGACTTCGTCACTAAAAAGATAGAGATCATGTTTTCGACATATCTCGACTAAGGCTTTGTAATCATCTTTTGGTATAATGTGCCCCGTCGGATTATTTGGAAAACAAACTGATATTAATTTTGTATTTGGCTGAATGGCTTTCCTTATATCGTCAAGGCTCAAATGCCAGTTATTATCGGGGTCTAGAGCGACGCCGCTGACGGAACATATTTCCAGTGGAATTGTTTCTGCTGCTTGATAATTGGGTACAATAACAATGGCATGGTCGTCTTTATCAAGCAGCACCCTCATGGCGGCGTAAACTCCCTCTTCTGCGCCTGCAAAGCACAAAATATTTTCCGCCGACATCTTATCGTAAGTCTCGGCAATCGCGCGGCGAAGGTCGGGCGCGCCCCAAGTTTCTGTATAGCCCAGATGCAAGCTGGACAAAGCGTCAGCAGGAAGCTCTGCCATATCAAGCAATTGGGTTATTGTGATGCTCTGAGCATCAGAGGCCGTCATATGATGTTTTGCTTCAAATTCCCATTTGGAGAAATAAGTTTCTAAGACAAAGTTTCGCATAATTTTCTCAAAGGACGGATATCAGTTATGAATGTGTCGATTAGCAGGCCCATTGTCCAGAACCCTTATGGTTATGTCTCAAAATTCTAGGCCTGCTATTTGAGCTAGTTTTTTCAAGCGGTACTGAACACGCGGAGATTTTAGGGCTTCATGCTCAGCACTCATATCAAGTCTGAGATATCCTTTATCGACGGATAGGGATAATGAAGCCAATAAATCTGCCGAACGACCTGAGGCCACAATCCCGACACGCATGGCTGTTCCATAAATTCTCGCCGTTTTTTGCTCTTCTTCGGACAATAAGTTTATGATGTTCATTCTGTCGTCCAGGTGTTTTTTGCTGGTATAAGAACTATATAAAATCAAAGCCAGATAGACTCGTTCTTTATGGGTCAGCGCTGCAATAGGCGCATATAAAACGTCATCAAAAGCAAGTTCAGCGCAAAAGTCTGGATGAAGCCCTTTACCAAACCCGGCTAGATAACAGGCCGCCTTCCTGAGTCTTTTTTCATTATCCACCTTAAAACTCTTTGGAAAACTTTCCGCTGCGGTTTCCAAAAAATTATAAAGCGGACGACCAAAATAGGCCGCTTGTAAATTTCCCCGCGCCAAATCACGGCACCCATCCAAAAGCGAGTCCCTAGCCTTTAAAGATGCGGGCATATTATCATAAATAAGGCCTTCACGTAGACCTGTTTGGGAGATGATAACCTTGTTAGGATTAACACGTGACATTATTCGAGACAGCAGATAGCCGCTATACGGGAGCGTTTCCGCGCGCCGTTTACGCATGCCCGGCCAATTCAAAACCTGTTCGCGCCCTTCTTGATAAGCCCAATTGCAAAGACCTAGAGCTTCATCAGATGAAAGCTCGTAGGATTGTAATGTGCGCATAGGGTAACTTGTTTTTACTTGTTGAATGGCCGCCAAATTTCGCCACGCCCCTCCAATTAAATAAAGGGTTTTCCCATTAAATTTTTTCAAATTCGCCTGATCTAAATGGCGTGAAACGCTCTGCGCTAATACCGTGTCAGTATAGTCTTGAAAGCTTGATAAATCACTCCCTATTGTTTCAAAAGGACCTAAGGGCAGGCTAATACCTTTTTCGCATGTTCCGTTATGAACGCCGACGATTTCCAAACTGGCACCCCCCAAATCAAGCGCAAGGCCATCCGCGCGGGGTTGCGCTGCAACCAATCCCATCGCGGTAAATCGGGCTTCTTCTTCTCCGCTTAAAGGGATGATTTCAAAGCCTGTCTCAATTTTTATTTCAGAGATAAAATCCTTAGCGTCACGGGCTACCCTTAGGGCCGCAGTCGCCCCTATAAGAATTTTTTTCAGTTTATGCGCCTCTATAATAACTTTAAATCGCTTTAAAGCGTTTAGCGTCGCCTCTTTACCCAAAATAGATAATTGACTTGTTTGGTTCAGATCACGCCCTAAACCAGCAAGAACTTTTTCGTTATAAACGGGAGTAAAATGCGCGCCGAAAAGTTCGTAAATTACCAAGCGAACAGAATTCGATCCAATATCAATGACCCCCAGACGGGAGATCGGATTTTCTATTTTATCAGACATCAATCTTTTTTAGTCTTCTCTATTTTAGCCCGCTGGGGAACATTAAGCTGAGCAGGAGCGCTAAATTTCAGGGAGCGGCCACGACCGGAAAGGGACGGGTTTTTCATGAAGTAATTATGAGCTGAAAAAGGATCTATATCCGTTTTTCGGCGTTCATATTTTCCCGTCGGTAACAAATCCCAGCTATTCGTATTATCGATTAAATTAGCCACCATAATTTGATTCATGATTTGATTGCGTACCGTTGTCGCCTCGACAGGTATGAGCGTTTCCACGCGGCGGTTTAGATTTCTTGGCATCCAGTCCGCGCTTGAAAAAAATATCTTTGCTGTCTTGTTGGGAAGGCTCTCACCGTTGCCAAAACAGACAATACGTGAATGCTCCAAAAACCGTCCAATAATGGACTTCACGCGAATATTGTCAGATAAGCCTACAACATTAGGCCTTAAGCAACATATCCCCCGTATAATGAGGTCTATCTGTACACCCGCTTGTGAGGCTTCATAAAGCTTATCTATCATCGTCTTGTCGACAAGCGCGTTCATTTTTGCCCAAATGGATCCAGCCCCGCCAGCCTTGGCTATGGATATTTCATTATCAATCAATGCTAGCAAAGTTTCACGAAGGTTGAGCGGGGCAATGACGAGTTTTTCCAGATCACGCGGCCTCGAATAGCTTGTCACATAATTGAAAAGCTTTCCGACATCTGCACCCATTTTCGCATCATTGGTAAAAAGCGCTAAATCTGTATAGATTTTTGCGTTTTGTGCATGATAATTACCTGTTCCAAGATGGGTATAGGTTTGTAGGCCTTTGGGTTCGTCACGAATGACTAAAGACACTTTGGCATGTGTTTTATAATCTATGAAACCATAGACAACATGAGCGCCGGCACGTTCTAAGTCGCGAGCCCAGCGCAAATTGGTCGCTTCGTCAAACCGCGCTTTAAGCTCTACCAATGCCATGACATTTTTACCTCGCTCCGCCGCCTCTATCAAGGCTTTGACAATGGGGCTGTTTTCTGAAGTTCGGTAAAGAGTCTGTTTAATAGCCACCACATTCGGGTCGAGCGCTGCTTGTTTTAAAAATTGAACAACAACATCGAATTCTTCGTAAGGGTGATGAACCAGAATATCTTTCGCAGCAATGGCGGCAAAACAGTCTCCATCAAACTCGCGGATCCGTTCCGGAAAACGGGCTTTAAAGGGAGGAAACAAGAATTCAGAACGGTCATTTTGAACTAATTGAGACAGCTGGCTCATGCCGAACATGCCCTCTCTATGATGTATATCTTCATCCCAGCACTCAAAGCTCTCTATCAAGAAATCTTTCAGGGTTGGAGACATATCAGCCTTCATTTCTAACCGAATAACGCGGCCGCGGCGACGTTCTTTTAAGAGAAATTCGAAATGCCGGACTAAATCCTCAGCCTCTTCATCAATGGCAATATCACTATCGCGCGTTATACGAAAAATACCCGTCGCCAAGATTTGAAAATCAGGAAAAAGCTCGGCGGCGAAAAGTTCCAAGACATCCTCGACCATGACAAATTCTCGATCCTTTTGACCAAGCGGTATAAATCTGGGTACATGTGTCGGAACAGGGATTAAAGCATAAATGGGCTCTTTGCGGTCCTTGCGCTTTAATTCTAGCACCATGCCAAACCCTAAATTTGGGATAAAGGGAAAGGGATGAGCTGGATCAACCGCCAGCGGCGAAAGCAAGGGTAAAATACGGCTGCGATAAATCTGATTTAGCTTATCCAGTTGGGACTTAGACAAACCTGAGGTTTTTCGGACGTAGAAATTCTCATTTCGTAATTCTTTTTGTAATCCCTTCCAGCAATTTTCCTGAGCTTTCGTAATTTTACGAACGCGCTTGGCAATTTTCTCAAGCTGCCTTCGCGGCCTGTAGCCATCAAAACTAGGACCATTCATTCCGGCTAAAACTTGCGTACGCAGCCCTGCAACTCTGACCATATAAAATTCATCAAGATTAGAGGCAGAAATAGAGAGAAACCTGACGCGTTCCAACAAAGGCAAAGCTTCATTTTGCGCTTCTTCCAAAACCCGGCTGTTGAAAAACAACCAAGACAGCTCTCGATTGAAAAAACGACGAGGACTATCAGCCTTCATAA
>CAZNWH010000074.1:0-11854 GCA_964576765.1 uncultured Hellea sp. | reverse complement strand
TGGAGCTGGCGAAACAGGCGAATTTCTTCATTCACCCAGTGTGACGTTTTGGAAGACGGTGAACAGAGAACGATTAGAAAGCGGGAATTTTGGACCGCGTCGCGAATTTTATCACTGAGCGAATGGTGCGCCGTTAACTCCGTCACATCTCTAAAAATGGGAGATAGCTTTCCCTGAGTTTTTAGCGCTTGAGGAATAGGGAAGGTTTCAAGGGATTTATGCACGCGCTGCGCTATATTTTCATCCGCATGCGCGTAAGATAGAAATGCTTGATACTTTGCCAATGTCGCCCCCAACCTTCGCTCCGTATACAATCAATCTCCCAGGATTGCAAAATCATTGAGTCAGCAGTTAAGGAGGAAGATTTTTCCTTTTGTAATATGTGTACAAAAGTGAGTACAAATTCTTATGATGTTTGACGCACATAATACTTATGCTATTGATTTATTTATAAAATTTGGCTATCTCTGTCATCAGAGGACAATAATAGCCTAACGTCTCGGCCGCACCAATATCTACCACCTCTCTGGAATTCTAAACTAATTGCAAGTTTCGTTAAGAGACGGATATCCTGCGAAACTTACGGTGACGTCGTGGCGAGCAACCTCATTAACTTAAGGAAATTGCATCGCCAAGTAGCGATGCATATTGTAGAATGAAATCATGTTGTCTAAAGCCAAAAACTACCAAAAAAAACTTAAAGTTATAAAAGTTATAATTTTTACCATCATTGGTTTAGGCACTGCTATTGTGCTAATCCTCGTAATTTTATTTAATATTGAGGTTAAAAGAATAGAAAAAGATTATGCAATATTCCCTGGAAGTAATACCAAGATAAGACAGCTAATCAGTTCAGGAAAGCCTGTCACGCTATATTCAACAGGGGGATTGACTAGTTACGCGCTTAAAGTTGCGCAGATTATTCATGATCAAAAAATAGAAATAATTATAGATAAGGAATGTACATCTGCTTGTTCAGAATTAATTTTACCCGCAGCGCATAGGGTTACATTTAAAAATTTCCCTCTAATTGGCTTTCATACCAATATCCTAGCAGATGAGCATTACATAAAAGACTTAGCAGTTAAAAATGTTGAAAAATGCAATTGGAACCGTAGCAGAAAAACCGAGGCACAATATCGCTGGAATGAAATCAATTCTGAATTTTGGAAAGAACAAGTCAAACGCATGAAGCCTAAAGTGAAAATTGACTATGATTTTCACCCCTGTCCATCAGTCTCATATGAATTTGAAAATAGAATGTGGTACCCCACAAGTGATCAAATTAGAAATCTATATGGATTAGACTTTTCAGGAACTGTATGTGCTGATGACCCCAAATGCTTTAAACGCAAAATCGCTCGGCGTGAATTTCTTGGCGGGAGAATTGTCATCGGCGATGATGTTTATGTATCTCGCTGGCCATTTGGTATGAAGCATCTTGGGTCATATTAAATTTCGATAATTGCCTAGTGTAATCTCAAATCTAAACGAAAACTATTAGATGACCCTATTCCGTAAAGAAGCATTAGATCATAACTTCTTGCCTTAACAAGGCTCAAATGCCTTATTAGAGAGCATCAAACGACTATCTTTGACTTTGTCAGTTACTCGGCAAATCGAAATACTAGAAAAAATGCGGTCTCTTACATCGTTAAGTAAAAATGGCCAGTGCCTAAGCACCGACCATATCTTCACAAACTGATAGGGGTTCAATAAGTGAAAATTTTATCTTAAATTTTAAACAAACCGGGACATTGGCACTTTTGGCCGTCATCAAGTCTCAACATTGTTCCAAGACTATGTCCTAGATATTCAATGTAGCAAAACCTCTCTATTCAATGCCTAAATGAAGAAGTGGCCAATAGTGATCATCTCTTCCTCATATGGCTTTGTCGTAAAAGAAGGAGGAAGGGTTCAATCATTTGTAATAAAATCTATGCGCGAAACTATAAAGGGACGGAATTTAACTGACTAAGGGCTCGTTTTATGTTTAACTCAGCGAAGAGCGTTTGATCTAAACGGCGAAATGGTCGTTAACCATCAAATGATGAGTTAACTCTTCAGAGGGTCAATATCTGTGGTCAATAATAAGAGCCAAACCCAATGGAGTGAAGACAAAGCTCTTAAGACAAGACTCGTCGCCAGAGATCAGTCAGCTTTAAAACTCTTATATGATAAACATTCTACTGCGCTTTTTCATTTTGCCCGTAATTATCTTGCCGATCCAAATGATGCTCAGGATATTGTACATGAAACCATGATGGAAATCTGGCGTAAAGCTGAACGTTTCGAAGGGCGCTCATCGTTAAAATCCTGGATGTTTTCAATAGCCCGCAATAAATCGATCGACAGAAACCGCAAAGCTAAAAAATTGCAATATCGGGATACAATGCCCGACAGCGTTGATGAGGGTCTTTCTCCTCACGATATCGCCGAAGCGTCGGAAGATCATCTTCTGGTACGAGATTGCGTCAACAAACTGTCTGATTCACATCGTCAAATCATTCATCTCGTTTTCTTCCAAGGTCTCTCATATCAAGAGGTTTCCGATCTGGAAAATATTCCCGTAGGAACCGTTAAAACACGGGTGTTACATGCGAAAAAAAAGTTAGCCCATTTAATTTCCCAAACGGGCCGCACCAAACTTTAAAAGCTTAAACCTAAGCCGCGCTTTAGGGACGACCTTGCGTATCTATGAGGTCAGAACGGTTATCAAACGTGGCTTCGGCAGCAAGCAACTCAGCTTCGGACGAAAACCGAATGACATAAAGCCCAAGACTGCTTGGTCCTGCCATAACATGTCCATTTGTTTCTTTCATAAGCTCTGTAACATCAGCCAGTGTAGCCTTATCCCCAAAACCAACCTTTAATCGATAGTTTTGTGAAGCCGTATCATCGGCGGTAAGATATTTGTCACTATTCCCGGATTGGAGCTTTGTGCCTATAAATGCTGCTTGGCCGATGACTGCTACCATTAATATAGCAGCAGCATAACGCCAAATCTTTCCTCCGCCAAAATTATCATTAACTTGTTGCGGCAAAGGTATTTCCTTAAACTGCGGCACGCTTATCTCTTTCTTAAGGCGCGCCCAGCCAAGTTCATCTGAGACGTTAATATCTATATTTGCGAGGAGAGCGGCTTTGATATTTTTTTGAAATTCAAATTCAGCCGCAAATTCAGCATCTTGATCAATGGAGGTCTCAACAATTAACCGGTCCTGCGCAGACAAGCGTCCTTCGAGATAATCAGGGATCATCAATAAAATATTATTTTTATCGGTCATTGAATCCTCTTAAACTATGTTTGCTATGTTGCAAATAATGAAGTTAGTTCGTATGAATTCGTCGTTTCGAGACCCTAAAAGGTTCAATTTTTTTAAAATAATAATCGGGTTTCAGTTCATGCATGGTCTTAAAAGAAGAAAAACTGGTTTATGGCTTACCTGTTTTCTTATTTTAATCCCAAATGCCGCATATGGGCAAACCGAGCTTATTTCAGATAAGGTTCAGAGCTCCGACCCTTATGATGCGCCTGCCAAGATAGCTGACTTTACCCCCTCTGCCCCACATTTATTTGGTCAGCTCCGTTTGCGCTATAACACCATTAATGATGACGGTTTCCAAAATAAAGCCAATGAACTGACCCTACGCGCTCTTGCTGGAGCGGAATATTCTCTGTCGCCTGAAACATCCATCCTAGTAGAAGGCGAAGCTGTTATACCTCTCATCGATGAGTTTAATGATGGATCATCGCAACGCTTGGACTTTCCCTTTATTCCCGACGCTAATGGTATAGAGTTAAACCGAGCGCAAATATTGACAGAAATTATACCGCGCAGCCGTATCACAATTGGCCGCCAACGTATTGTTTATGATGATGGACGGTTTATTGGAGATGCGCCTTTTCGTCAAAACAATCAAAGCTTTGACGCTATTAGAGGACGCGTTACTCTATTTGAAACCGGGTTTATTGATGGCGCATATATTCGAAATGCCCGCCGTATTTTAGGTTCAAATAGCCCGGCAGGACGCTTTCAAGGGGACTCCTATACGGCCAATCTCAACCTTCTAACTCCGCTGGGGCGTTTAATCGGCTATCATTATAGTCTGGATTTTAACACGACAGGGACGGATATACCCAATAGTCTGGCCTCCAATCAAACAACAGGGGTTATGCTAAGCGGACGCCGTCACTGGGATAATAAAGGTTTGGTGTGGGAGTTTGGCTATGCCAATCAAACAGATTTTGCTGATAACCCTAATGACTATGAAGCCAATTATGGGATTGCCTCTTTACGCGGCGAAATTGGGCCCTGGCAGCTTAGAGGTAAAGCCGAAATTTTAGGCGGCAGTGATGTACAAGGCTTTCAAACGCCGGCGGCGTCTTTGAGAAAGTTTCAAGGGTTAGCCGATGTCTTTTTGCAAACCCCGCCTGATGGCATCCAAGATTTATCCTTACAAACTGGGTATAAATTTGGAAAGCTAGGCCCGTTTAAAAATATTCGGGCTTCAGTCAGCCATCACTGGTTTTCGTCAGAGCGCGGAAATATTGACTATGGCACAGAGATTGATGCCACACTCCAGTTTACCTTTAAAAATATATTAGCGCGTTTAGATTATGCTAACTACAATGCAGACGCGTTTGCATCTGATACAGAAAAACTATTTGTGACCCTTACGCGTTCATTTTGAACTTTATGACGCATTATACGACTAAAGAAATATGATGACCTTAAAACATATAAATCCCCGATTCATGGCTATTATGCTGACATCTGTTATATTCACTGCCTGCGCTACGCCCCCGACCGCAAATAGCCCTGTCACAAAATCTCAACCTACACAGGTTAAAACCAGCCCGACTAAAGTCGCGGAAAACTATGTGACACAACATAATTTGGTGAACCGTACAGAAGTTGTCGCTGTTGTTGAATCATCTGACGCGGCGATAAGTTTGGAGCGCAAAGCAGCCCGCTGGGGTTACGGACTTAAGGCCAAAGAAAATCTGTCCGGCCTTGGCTATTACCTGCTCACATTTGATTGCCCCCCCGGCATTGATCCACATGTAGCTAGCCGTGAAATCGAAGGCATGGAGGCCTTTACCACAGTCGAAGTCAACCACAAATATACCCTGCAATCAAACCCTATTCAGGGTTTGATAAGCAGGGCGCGTATTTACGCGGACCAAATGGTTAATTGGCCGGATGACGGATGCACGACCACAGTTCCTATCGGTATGATTGACAGCGCGGTTGATCCCACACGCACGAGTTTAAGCCATGCCAAAATAGTAAACCGCTCATTTGTGTCAACTCATGAACGCTTGGCTGAAACGGGACACGGAACTGCCATCGCCGAGCTTCTTGTAGGCCAAGGGCGTCTAAAAAACACCAGCCTCTATAGCGCCGCTGTTATTGCAGAAGATGAAAGCGGAGAACATTATTCCGGTATTGGGCCTCTATTAAAGGCGCTTGATTGGCAAGTTAAATCCGGTGTGAAGATTATCAATATTAGTCTGGCAGGTCCCTATAATAAAACTCTGGAACGGGCCATAGATCGAGCGATTGATCACGGCGTTATCATTGTTGCAGCCGTTGGAAATACAGGACCTCAGTCCAAACCCCTTTATCCTGCCGCGCTTGAAAATGTTATTGCTGCAACAGCCATCGGACAAGATCTCACTATCTATTCAAAAGCTGTTCAGGGTACCCATGTTGATTTCGCCGCACCCGGCGTTGACGTCTATGTTGGGAATGAAGATAGTGGCCGTTACATCACCGGAACCTCCATCGCGGCGCCCTTTATTGTGGCCAGCATCGCCGTTGATCCGGCTGTTATTGATAGCTCCGATTTAAAAGTTATAAAAAGCAGGCTTTCTATGAGCGCGACAGATTTAGGCGAAAAGGGTTACGACCCCATATATGGTAATGGTTTAGTCAACATAGATACGTTTTGCCAATAAAGGCTTTAACCTTAGGGTAGGACGTTCAAAATCATTTGGACTTGATATTCGCCGATAGACAATACCTCTTATGCTTATATGCTATTGCTATGCGATATCTCTGGAGTCTTGTTTTTTATATTTTGTTAGCGGGATGTCAGCCCTCCCAAAACCCTATCATTGTTGATGCTATTTATAAGAATGGAGTCATTTGGACAGGAACTTCTACCGACACTGGAAGCGCCGCTGACGGCAAAATAATCGCCATTGATGATGGGAAAATTATTTTTACGGGCCAAGAGCTGCCTGCCCATATTTCAAGTCCGAAGGTTATCAATCTTAAGGGCCAATTTGTTATGCCCGGATTCATGGACAATCACGTCCATTTCATGGAGGGCGGGGCGGCTCTGGCCAGTGTTGATCTGCGCGAGACCAAAACCCCCAAAGACTTTACTCAAAAAATAATTGACTATGCTCAAAACCGACCAAAAGAGCGCTGGATCCTCAATGGAAATTGGGATCATACCCTCTGGGGCGGCGAGCTCCCGCATCGCAATTGGATTGATGCAGGCACAAAGAACCATCCCGTCTATGTTATTCGCACCGACGGGCACATGGCTTTGGCCAATACTGCCGCACTAAAAATCGCGGGTATTACCGATGATACACCCGACCCCGAGGGCGGCGTGATTATGCGCGACGAGAAGGGCGAGCCAACAGGCATTTTAAAAGGCAACGCCCTTAACCTTGTGCTTTCTGTTATTCCCGCCCCGTCAGATGAAGAACTGATGGAGCAATTCACAGTGGCACAAAATCAGGCCCTAAGCTTGGGACTGACCAAGATCCATGCCGTGACGGCCTACCCCACAGAAACAACCATGCTTGATATTTTCCAACTCGCACACAAAAACGGATTAATGAAAATTCGAGCCCAAGTCTCTACCCCGATTGAAGTTTGGAGCGAAATGGAAAAAGAAATCTTGGCCAATGGGCGCGGTGATAACCAGCTCAAATGGGGCGGGGTCAAGGGCTTTATAGATGGCTCGCTCGGCGCGCGCACCGCCTGGATGTATGAGCCCTATGACGATGATCCAGATAATTCAGGCTTGCCCTTAAATGACCCCGATCAATTATCAGGCTGGATGCAATCCGCTGATAAGGCCGGCATTGAACTTTCAATTCACGCCCTTGGGGATAAAGGGATTGATACGGTCATTAAGAGCTTGAACGCTATAGCAGGCCCTGACATTGCGGCACGCCGCTACCGTATTGAACATTTTCAGCACCCGACCAAAGACGCGATTAGAGCGCTGGCGCAGGCAGGTATTATCGCCTCTATGCAGCCCTATCACGCCATTGATGATGGCCGCTGGGCCGAAGAACGTATCGGCGCAGAGCGCCTGGCAACCACCTATGCCTTTCGCTCTATTCTAGACGCGGGCGGGATTTTGACCTTTGGCTCTGATTGGCCGGTCGCTCCCCTCTCGCCAATTGAGGGTGTTTACGCGGCTGTGACCCGCCAAACGCTAGACGGGCTTAATCCGCAAGGCTGGATTGCTGAGCAAAAAATATCCGTCGAAGACGCGCTTCGCGCCTATACATCGGCTAATGCCTATGCCTTTAGAGAAGACGCTATATCCGGAACGTTGGAGATCGGCAAACAGGCTGATTTTGTCATCCTCTCTCACGACCCAAGGCAGGTCATCCCCGAAGAAATCCGCGATATTAAAGTCCTACAAACTATCATCGACGGAAAAGTTGTCTTTAAGCGGTGACCTAAGCGCTAAAACGCTTAACTCTGCTCTAATGCTCCGCCAGCTTTTTTCCAAGCGCCTAATCCGCCCGTTAGATTTATCACCGGCTTTAGGCCCATATCCATGGCGGCCACTGCGGCCATGGCCGAACGGCCCCCTGAAGCGCAATAAAAGACATAGGTCTTATCTTGATTAAATTCCACTTTATGGGCCGGGCATTGAGGATCAATATGATGTTCCATCAAACCGCGTGATGAAGCGATAGCGCCGCGAATTCGCCCTGTTCTGAGCTGCTCATTCCCATCGCGAAGATCGACAAAAACATGGTCAGGGCTGTCGATAAGCGTCATGGCCTCTTCCGC
This sequence comes from uncultured Hellea sp., assembly GCA_964576765.1. Lineage (GTDB taxonomy): Bacteria > Pseudomonadota > Alphaproteobacteria > Caulobacterales > Maricaulaceae > Hellea. The sequence continues at coordinate 3,794 of CAZNWH010000074.1, read as the reverse complement.
GCTAATGGCCGGGACATGGCTTTGGGCGAACTTAACGATATCCTTGACAGATTTGGTGATATTTTGGGGCATTTTATATCCTTCAATTTAGGTCTTACTCTTACGCTTCTATTGAATTTTGAAATCAAATTTTAAATTTTCAAATCAAGACGCGGTTTCCAAAAGGGACGGAACAGTTCAATCTTGGGGCAGCGGTCCATAACAACTTTTAAGCCTGCATCTTCAGCCAACTTGGCGGCCTTATCATCATAGACGCCAATTTGGCCCCATAAAACCTTAGCCTCAACCTCTATAGCTTGCTTGGCCAGTCCGTAAAACTCTTCCTTGGGGCGAAAAACTTCGACCATATCAATAGGCCTGTCTATATCCTTAAGTGAGCGATAAACTTTTATCCCTCTTATCTCTTCGACTTTAGGGTTTGGATTAACAGGCAGCATTTCAAATCCAATTTCGTGCAATACCCGCAAAACTCCATAGCTGAACTTGGTTTTATCTCCACTGGCTCCGACCATGGCGATGGATTTTACAGAGCGTAAAATCTCAGCCAGATATTGAGATGAGTAATCATAACGATGATCAATATCAGCTTCGGGCACTTATGTCTCCTTTGGGATAGCTATATCCGCCTTAAGTTCATGTGGTTCAAGCGGGTCAAGAAATGGATTACGGTAAAGCTTATCATGGCTCTGCACACCGACCTCTAAAGTGCAATCTGACAAGGGACGCGCGACACACAGAATGACATAACCATTATTGATCTGACGGTTATTTAAAGCCACTTGTCTGCGCTGGTCTATTTCACCCTCTATAAGTTTTGCGGCGCAAGTAATACAGCCGCCATATTCACAGCCATAAGGAAGATCAACCCCTTGTTCGCGCAGGCTATCCAGAAGTGGGCGACCTGCATCGACCGTGTATGTTGCCCCGCCTTGATTGGCAATTATTATCGTTCGCCTTTGCGTCACAACCAAATATCGCTTGTGCAATCCCCGCCCGGATAGCGCGCTTCGTGGCAGCGGCTCGGGCCATTAGGTTCTTTTCCAAAATCGACAATGAAATCTTCATTGATAGACATGCCGCCATTTTCGACATCACAATCGATCAAAACCATCACGCCGCCTTTTTCGCGGATTTCCGGATAAAACTGATTATCCCATGTCGAAAAAAGTGAAGTTGTTACATAGAGGCGCTTGCCGTCAAGGGAGAGTTGGAACATTTGCGGGCCACCAGCCACGTCAACCCCGTTGACTTGCGGCGCTTTATTTAAAAGCCCGCCCATATAGACTTGTCCGGTAAGTTTTGGATTATGGGGATCGCTAATATCATATTGGCGCATATCCCCATGTAACCAATTATTTAAGTAAAGATATTTATCATCCATTGATACAAGTATCGCCGACATAACACCCGGTAGCGGGATAGGCCATTCAGGATGGGGTTCATTTTCAACGTCGATGATTTTTTCCCATTTCCATTCATCTTTTTCATTTTTCCAAAAATGGATGACATTGGAACTTAGCGCCGCGCCGCAAAACCCGTGGGTACTGTCAGGGTCATGCAGAAACTTAACCTCAAGCGGGAGTAGTCCGTCTTCGCCCAGATACATTGTCTGGACAGGTTCTTTTTTTTCAAAGTCCCAAAAATGCAGTTCGCGACCATATTTTAAATGGCCGACTTCTTCGAGATCAAATCCGGGCATAAACGTATTAGGCGCTGCCCATTCGGAACTTACCATGACATTATGACGGGGTTGATACCAGAAATCATAGCTGAATTTAATATCGCCCATCGAGTTTTCCCAGCGCCCCATAATCTCGAAATCTTTATTCAAATGCAGATAACCACCTGGCGCTTCGCCCATCGCGTCACCTAAAAACGAGATAATAATTTCCGAGCCCAAACAATGCACCGTATGCGGTCCTGATAGATTAGCCTTGGCTTTAATCTCGGCCCCGTCAATGGTTTTAAACAAGCTGGGCGCAAAGGGGTCTGATTGCGTATCTACAATATGAATATTGTTCGAGCGCACCCCCGGAACCAACATATATCCGCGCGACATTGAGGCATCATCGTGACAGGAGGAGCAAGCATTCCATCCCATATGGTGCAGCTCATCACCAATGCCCGGCATTTCCAGTCGGTGAATAACCTGCGAATAGGTCGGGCTATCAGGGTCAACATCAATTGTCGCGAGATAGTCAGGTTTTTGGATGCCCGTCCCCGTATATATAGCAATCGTGTAAAGGAGTTTCTCACGCGGGGATTTAATCGCTGCCGCCGGAGTTGCATATCCCGGTCCGCAACAAGTTTTATCTATCATCGCGGTCTTCCCTTGAAAAAGTTTTTGATATCATGTTTCATCTCGTCTTTCATATGTTATTATACAAATAGCTAAAACCTATAGGCTAAATTAAGGACGCTAATGATTTGTTGTTTGTCTGCTGCGCTCATTTTCGCTCAAATCGGCATTTTATGGCGCTGGATAACTCAAAAGGCGCGGCTCATATGGTTTAGTATCAGCCTGTTTGCCGGCTTTGGGCTTTTAGGGATGACCATTTGGTATCACCCCAAGCCGCAATCCCTTGAAGAGGTCTTAGCCAACCCCTTAAATTATTGTCAGGCCTTTAAAGGAGCTGACATAGCGCGGTGATCTCCGCCTCTATCGCGTCGCTGCGCTCTTGCGCTTCTTCATCCTGACCCCAATATTTGATCTGCCAGAGCTCATCCAGCCTCGATAATTTATACGCCGCCTCGCCTGATAAATGCCCTGTCATCACAGTCATGCCCAGCACCGCCGAGCCAAAGGTCGAGAGCAAATGCACAAATAAGGTCAGCGCGATATCATCAAGGCTTTTCGCATAATCAGCCACAGCATCCAGCGATGTTTCATCCTGTGCAATAACCTCCAACCCCTCGGTTGTTTTAAGCGATACGCCCTGCCCTGCCGCCCAGTCTAGAACCGGATCCCAGTTTTCGGCTTGATGCTCCAGATAGAGCCGCGTCTCATTAGAGCGGTAACAGAGTAAATCAGACCCCGCATATTTACGGGCCTCGGCTATTAAATCTTCCCGGGTTTCCGGCGTGCGCGCAATCGCAACATTTAAAAGACGCGTCACAGGCATAGTACGCGGGTCAACTTCATCGCCTTGCGCGGCCCATTCGCTCGCGACTAACTCTGCATATTTTTCATGAGGCAGCAGTAATGTCTGTTTATCGCTAGCTTTTTTCGCAGGCGTCTTGAGCGTATACTGGTCGAGCTTAATGACATAACCGCCATCCTCAGGCGCAACACTCACCTCTTTATAAAAGCGCTTATTAAGTGTCTTAGCCATTCGCTATCTCGTCCCAATCAACCTCGCCATTTCCCTCAAAGCCCATCATCTTGAACGCGCGCTCCATATGGCCGGGCAATCTTGCCTCTAAGACCAAATCCTCACGTCCTTCACGCGGGAGCGCCAGCCGCCTTGCATGTAGATGCAGCTTATTTTCCAGCCCGCCCGGCAAAGGCCTATCCGTCATATATTTCGGATCGCCCGCAATCGGCGCGCCCAAAAGCTGCATATGTAGCCGCAGCTGATGCGTACGCCCCGTGAGCGGCTGCATCACAACCCAAGCCGCGCGCTGCCCCGCGCGCCCCGCGCAATCATAAAGCGTGCGCGCATGTTTGGCCCCCTCATGACCATGACGCACCGCCTCCATGACCTCTTTGCCTTCATGTTTATTGCCAAAGCGGTTATCAAGCCGCCCCTTGGCCATATAGCCTTTGATCTCTCCCCCGCTTGGTCTGGGCACGC
>CAZNWH010000073.1:0-12404 GCA_964576765.1 uncultured Hellea sp. | reverse complement strand
TACACTAATATTCAGTATAGTAGGCCAAATCACCTATTATTTAGGTTAAATAACCTATTTTAAGCTAGACAGATACGAATGATCGCTTAATTATATTCCCAATTCATATAAAAACTGAACTTAGAGGAAACTGACATGACCATCAAAGCCGTACGCACCCCGGATGAGCGCTTTCAAAACCTGCCGGGATGGAATTATACACCGAACTATATCGATGACCTTCCTGGATATGAAGGCCTTCGCATGCACTATGTCGATGAAGGTCCGAAAGATGGCGTTACCTTCCTGTGCCTTCACGGAGAGCCAACTTGGAGTTATCTTTACCGCAAAATGGGGCCAGTTTTTACTGATGCTGGCCACCGCTTTATCGCTCCTGACTTTTTCGGCTTCGGACGCTCAGACAAGCCTACCGAAGATGCAGTGTACACCTTTAACTTTCACCGAAATTCTGCTCTTGCGCTTATCGAATATTTGGATCTGAAAAATGTCTGTATTGTGTGTCAGGACTGGGGCGGAATTGTTGGATTGACTATACCGCATGCTTTTCCTGACCGAATTACACGCCTGATTGTTATGAATACGGTTTTGCCAACTGGAGAAGATCCTACACATGGCTTTATGCAATGGCGTGAATTAGTCCGCCAAACGCCAGACATTCCCGTGGGGCCGTTAATGCATGGTGCTATTTCCCATATCACTGAAGAGGAAGCCGCAGCATTTGAGCGCGACAATCCAAACGCCAGTTTATTAGAAGCAGCTCAACGCGGCACGCCGATCATAACAGAAGCCGAAGCCATGGCCTATGACGCTCCCTTTATTGATATCACTTATAAAGCCGGCGTCAGGCGTTTCCCTGACCTCGTTATGTTCAACGAAGCGGGCGGCGGCCTGAACGAATCCTCCCGCGAAGGGGTTGCCTGCGCGCAAGAGGCTCGCAAGTTTTTATCTGAAAAGTGGAACGGCGAAAGCTTCATGGCCATAGGGATGAAAGATTTGGTTCTGATTCCGGACATTCAATATGAATTAAATAAGCTCATCCGCGGATGTCCAAAACCCATGGAAATTCCCGGCGCAGGGCATTTCGTACAAGAAAGCGGCGAGCCCATTGCCAAAGCGGCGCTGGAATCCTTCGGCATTTCTTAAGGCTTAAAAATAAAACACTCAGCACTCCCACAAAGTGCTGAGCTAACCATCCGGAACGGGGCGCAGTGTTCCATATGAATAAACCCTATATCTATTAATTTATAAAAAAATAAATCCGTATCATTACCTAGGCAACATTACCTATACCCACTCAATTTAGTTAAAAATTCCAGATCTTAAACTGACGGTTATAAGCTCTGCTACAGAGTCCACCTGCATTTTTGCCATTATATTAGCGCGGTGATGGTCCACAGTGCGGTGACTAATCTGAAGCTCTTGCGCAATTCTTTTGCTGGAAAGACTACCAGAGCGCCCTACGATCAGATTTAAAACCTCTTCTTCGCGAGGGGTTAGCGTCTTGAACCGAATATGGGTTTTTTCATATAGATCTGTAATCTCTTGCGGAATGATCCCATTTCGCCCATTTAAGGATCCGACCTTTTCTATTAAAGCCCGGGTTAATTCTAATTGCCGAGTGACTATCTTGGCATGCACCTTTAACACGCGCTGTTGAAGTTCATTTAGCGCTCTGGGTTTATAATCCAGAACACATAAAGTCCCCAAAGGCCACCCCTCTAAGGTTCTCAATATCGCTCCGGCATAAAAACGAAAAGGTTTATCTCCCAGACACAAGCTATTATCAATAGTGCGGTCATCCTTATGGGTGTCTTGAATTTCGAGATAACTGTTTTGTGCAACAGCATGGGCACAGATGGATTGTTCGATCTTGGTCTCGCTAATTCCTAATCCCATTTCAGATTTAAACCACTGGCGATCTTCTTCGACCAAGCTGACCAGACAAACCGGGGTGTCACAAATATCTGCTGTTAGACCGGTGATATCATCATAGACTTTTTCTGCCCCACTATCGAGTACGCCAAGACGATTTAATTCAGCCAGCCTATTTTTATTATCAGGGTGTAGTGGGGCCTTCATTAACAAATGTCTTTCTCATCATCCCATCAATATTTCACGCATCTAACATTGTTCGGATTTCATTTCACTCATATGTTTAAAGTTTATACAGAAAATGGTGAATAAAAATAAAGGGCAAGATATCAATTTCAAAAAGAAATCGATATCTTGATGCGCCCCCTGCGCTCCGTCGGTGTTGCGGGGCTATAGGTAGTAATACCCACATACATTTAAATAGCAAGACCTATTTTTACGCGCTAAAATATAAGCCTTGGTTTCTTAAGCAAGCGCTGCAATTCTATTGCGAATCCGTAAAGCGGCACCTATGTAGGAACAACGATTTTATAGGTAACAGCATGTCAAACACCATTCACCACAAAGTCATGATTATTGGTTCTGGACCAGCAGGTTATACCGCTGCCGTTTATGCAGCGCGGGCCATGCTTGAGCCCGGCATAGTCGCTGGGCTGCAGCCAGGCGGACAATTGACGATCACGACTGAAGTTGAAAACTACCCAGGATTTCCTGAAATTCAAGGGCCAGAATTGATGGAAAAGTTTAAAGAACATGCCCTGAAATTTGGAACAAGCTTTTATGAAGACACGATTATTGATGTCGATTTTACCGTCCGACCCTTTGTGATGAACGCAGATAGCGGCACCACCTATACCGCCGACGCCGTTATTATTGCAACGGGGGCACAAGCTAAATGGATTGGCTTGCCATCCGAAGACAAATTTCAAGGCTTTGGTGTCTCGGCCTGCGCGACCTGTGACGGGTTCTTTTATCGCGGAAAGGAAGTAGTAGTTGTCGGCGGCGGAAATACGGCCGTTGAAGAGGCCTTGTTTTTGACCAATTTTGCCTCGCGCGTCACGCTCGTCCATCGCCGTGATAGTTTGCGAGCGGAGAAAATTTTGCAAAACCGCCTTTTCAAGAACGAAAAAATAGAAATTCTCTGGGATACGACCCTCGAAGAAATTCTGGGAGATGATAATCCGTTGGGCGTGACAGGGGTAAGGCTTAAAAACAAAAAAACTGATGAGGTCTATGACCGTGAAACCCATGGTGTGTTCATCGCGATTGGTCATAAGCCCGCAACAGAAGTCTTTAAGGGGCATGTCGAAATGAATGCTGGCGGTTACATCACCACCGCACCAGACAGTACTGCAACAAACATTCCTGGCGTCTTTGCTACGGGCGACGTTTCAGATGAAATCTACCGTCAAGCCGTCACCGCTGCAGGGCTAGGCTGTATGGGCGCATTAGAGGCCGAACGCTATCTGACCGAGCAGCAAGATATGGCCGAAGCTGCGGAATAATGTATGGATACATTGGATTGGGATAAGCTAAAAACCTTCCATGCGGCGGCAGAAACAGGCTCTTTGACTGCCGCAGCGGAAGTTCTTCGTATATCGCAGTCAGCCGTGTCACGGCAAATCACAGCGCTTGAAGACAGTCTCGACACCCCGCTATTTCACCGCCATGCGCGTGGTCTCACTCTGACCGAGCAAGGTCGTATCCTTTACAGCACGGCCCATGACATGGCCCATAAGGTCGCCCTCGCCCAAGCCTCTGTAGTGGATAGCCGGAATAAACCTCAAGGCACTCTACGGGTCTCTACACCTATTTCTTTGGGTTCAAATTGGCTGGCATCCGTTCTACCCGAATTTATCACCGCCTATCCAGAAATTGATATGCAGCTCATTCTAGAAGATGAAGAGCATGATCTGTCCACTTTTGATGTGGATTGTGCGTTGCGGCCCTGGCCTTCAACACAAGGCGATGTGATTGAACGGCGATTAGGCACAATTTCCCAAAGCCTTTATGCCTCCCATGCTTATCTGGCCAAAAATGGCGCTCCCGCATCTGCCAAAGATCTCGATAATCATAATATCATCGCCTTTGGAGAGTTGCTTCCCAAAAACCTGCATAGTGCTAATTGGGTCTTATCTTCAGGCCATGATGGTAAACCGCGAAAACCCGTTATGTGTGTCAATAACCTACATGGCATTATGCGGGCTGCAGAAGCCGGCATTGGCTTGGCTGGCTTGCCTGATTATATGACAGCACTCTCTCGCCGATTAGTCCGCGTGCTCCCACAATTGCGCGGTGAAACTTTTGATGTTTTCTTCGTTTACCCCACAGAATTACGCGGCTCAGTCAAAGTAAAAGTCTTTAGAGAGTTTTTAATTCGAGTCACAAAAAATTGGCAATCAACTGACTGATCAGTCCTTATCTATGCAAATATGCATAGATAATCTGCGTAATTTACTATTCTGTGAAGCTCAATAATCCCTATTTACAGTCAGACACACGGCAACGTCCTCCCCTTATGTCGCCTGTGTTTGTTATACCGCGAACATATTCCTCCCCGAATGGTTTTGCGAAGACTTTAGTCAGGCCCGGTTTTACCGTGAGCCTGACTTTTTTTGGAATTTATTAACTTTGATTTGCGATAGAATATTTGTGGGAATTAATGACACTCAGAATAGGTGACCGGTGCCCACAAGCTCGCAAGATACTTACGATAAAAAAATTCAACCTGGACACGATCAAGCTTTTCTACGGATGTTATGCGACACTCTGGATATAGGTGTCTGTATATTTGACGAAAATCAAAATTATCGTTTCATCAGTGAAGAGGTCTATAAGCAATTAAAAATTACGCCTGGTGACATGCAAGTCGGTGATTCCTTATCGAGATGTCATGAGTTGATGCGTGCCAATAACATGATGACCTCTGAAATCGAGCAGCTCTCTAAAATAAAGCGGCGGTTACGAGCGCAGAATAAAGATGCGGACGAATCAATCCTCCTTCAGCTCGGAGACGGAACAACACATAGGTTTACACGCAAAGTTTTAGACAATGGCTTTGCAGTCTCTATGGCTTCGAATGTCACAGACCTTGTCGAGAAAGATATTCTACTCAACAAAGCTCTGGTGCTTGGCAATGCAGGCTATTGGATTTACGATATAAAAACCAAAAAATATGTCATCAGCCGAAGTCTGGAAAGGTTTTTTTCTAAAAAAGATATTCGAAGAATTCAAACCAAAGGCATCATCACGAGCTTCCACCCTGACGACAGACAGTTATTTAAAAATGCCCTAAGGGAAGCGAGCATCACTAAATCTCGTTTTGAATTCACCGCGAGATCGATCAACGAATCCAAGTTTGAAATTTGGAGTCAAACGACAGGAGAAATTATACGCGATAAAGCGGGCAAGCCTATCAAAATACAAGCTTTTGTCAAAGATGTAAGCCAGCAACGCAAACAGTCTATAGAACTCATGCAAGCCAAGGACAAAGCCATAGCAGCCTCGCAAGCCAAGTCCGAATTTTTAGCGAATATGAGCCATGAAATCAGAACACCAATGAATGGTATTTTAGGGATGGCCGAACTCTTATCGAACTCTGATGTAACAGAGCGACAACAGGACTTCCTCAATGTTATAAATAAATCAGCTTCAGCTCTTTTAACTATCATCAATGATATATTGGACTTCTCAAAAATTGAAGCCAATGCATTTGAATTGGATCATATGGCCTTTGATTTAAAATCATCTATCAATGATGTAACGTCGATATTGAGCATGAAGGCACAAGAAAAAGGTCTTGAATTGGTTATAAATTATCCATCTTCAATGTGCCGTGGATTTATCGGAGATGCGGGTAGATTACGCCAAGTTTTGACCAACCTTTTAGGCAATGCCATCAAATTTACGGAAAAAGGGCATATAACAATTGATGTTGATGTGGCGGAACCTCGCAATGGTATTTCATTCATTAATATCAGTGTTCAAGACACTGGTATCGGAATTGAACCCGATAAAATCAAAAGCGTTTTTAACAAATTTACTCAAGCTGATGGGAGTACAACCCGCATGTATGGTGGGACCGGTTTGGGGTTATCTATCTCAAAAGCAATTATTGAAATGATGGATGGACGTATCTCAGTTGAATCAACCTTTGGAAAAGGGTCAAACTTTAGTTTCAAAATTCCCCTACCCATAGATAATAACGCTAAAATAAAAAATTACGATACGACTAATTTAATAGGAAAACGCGCCCTAATCATTGATGATATCGCCATCAACCGACAAATTCTCACAGAGCAACTAAAACAATGGAATATCGAAGTTGATAGCGTTCAGGACGGCGTTGAGGCTATGGCCATTTTAAAATTAAAATCTGAACAAAAACTACCTTATGATATTATCCTACTCGACTATTTGATGCCGGGTATGAACGGACAAGAACTTGCAACAATGGTATCCAACAATGACAGTCTAATGGACGCCCCAATGATTATGTTATCCTCTTGTGATCAACCCATCACAAATGATGAGATGTCAAAAATTGGATTAAAAGCCTATCTCATGAAACCCGTCAGAGAACGTCGTTTATTCACGACGATTATCGAAACTTTAGCTCAGGATAAAGTCTTAGAACCCCCTTCTAAGAAACTTAGCCCACCTCAAACTGCCTCATGTAAAAACATCCCCTCAAGCGAGGTGATTGACATATTAGTCGCCGAAGATTTCCTTCTTAATCAGGATGTTATCAAATTAATGTTAGAAGGCAGCCTCTATAATCCAATTTTTACCAATAACGGTAAAGAGGCTAGCGAACTTTATAAAAATGACCCTTCACGGTTCCCTGTCATATTAATGGATGTGTCCATGCCTGTCATGGATGGGTATCAAGCGACAAAGTTAATTTCTACTGTTGAGATTTCACGACATTTACCCCATGTGCCTGTTATTGCATTAACCGGTCACGCCCTTAAAAATGATCGGGAAAAATGCCTGAAAGCGGGTATGGATGATTATTTAGTCAAACCTGTCAAACAAGCTGAGCTATTGGATAAACTTAATCATTGGACGGGGCGAGCAATGGATATAACGGCGTTATCAGCTTAAACTCATATTTGGGCCGCCTATGTCAGGCCTGTACAAAATTCCGCAATTCTAGCGCCAGCTTTTTCCAGCTCAGCCCTTGTGGTGGCATAAGATATTCTAAAATTTGGCGCGCCGTGAAAGGCTGTTCCTGGCACCACGGCAACGTGGGCATCTCGCAATAACGTTTGAGCAAAATCCGTATCCGTCTCTATTTTAACCCCTGAGCGTGACGTCTTTCCAATAAGACCTGAACAATCAGGATAAACATAAAACGCCCCATCAGGCACGGCGCAGTTTAATCCATCGGCTTGATTTAAAGCGCCAACAATAACATCACGGCGCTGGATAAAAGCTTTATTGCGTTCAATAATAAAATCATGGGGTCCATTCAAAGCGGCTACGCCAGCCCATTGAGAAATTGAGGTAGGGTTGGAGGTCGATTGACTCATCACTTTGGCCATAGCTTTAATGAGCCATTCTGGCCCGCCTGCAAAACCGATACGCCAGCCCGTCATTGCATAGGCTTTGGACAGACCGTTCATGGTAAGCGTTCTATCATAAAGTTGAGGCTCAACCTGCGCGATGGTCGCAAATTCAAAATCATCATAAACTAAATGTTCATACATATCATCAGTTAGGATCATGACCTGCGGATGCCGTAATAAGACCCCTGACAGGGCTTTGAGATCAGCGGCGCTATAAGCCGCCCCAGTTGGGTTAGAGGGCGAGTTTAAAATGAGCCAGCGCGTTTTGGGCGTAATGGCCGCGTCTAATTGCTCGGCTGTGATTTTAAATCCACTTGGCATATCACAAGGCACAATCACCGGCGTGCCCCCGCATAATTTGGTCATTTCAGGATAAGACACCCAACATGGCGCCGGAATAATGACTTCATCCCCAAGGTTGAGGGTAGCTAAAAAGGCGTTAAAAATAACAGGCTTTCCACCGGGCGAAACATTTATTTGAGAGGAGTGATAATCCAAATTATTGTCGCGTTTAAATTTTGTAGCGATAGCGTCTTTTAACTCCGGAATACCGTCAACATTAGTATAATTTGTCTTCCCACGGCGAATGGCTTTCATCGCGGCCTCTTTAATGTGGTCAGGGGTGTCAAAGTCAGGCTCCCCTGCACCAAGCCCAATGACATCTATCCCTGCCGCTTTCATCTCGCGCGCGGCTTGGGTGACAGCCATAGTGGCCGAAGGGGCGACTCGCCTAAGGCTTTCTGAGATCGGGTTTAAATTTGTCATAGAAATACCTTTTCATTCAGGTCATAGCCAGCCCCATGGAAACACACAATGTCGATTAAAGAATTCGCTGTACTTTTTATGGTCTGTCTGATCTGGGGCCTACATTTTATTGTCATGAAACTCACGATTGGCGCGACAGCCGAACCTTTATTTTATGCCGCCACGCGGATGAGCATCGTCGCTATTTTGTTAGCGCCTAAGCTCAAATGGCATAAAGGCCTAATGAAACCAATCCTCGGCGCGGGGCTGGGTTATGGCGCTCTGAATTACGCCTTCATGTTTCCCGCTCTGGAAATGACAACTGCGTCAGCAGCCGCCATTACGATTGAGCTCTTTGTCCCCTTTTCCATTATCCTATCCATGATCGTCTTTAAGGACAGGATTGGGATTTATAAGGCCGTCGGAATTGGCTTTGCCTTTATCGGAGTCATCATTCTGGCCAGCGCGGGCCCGCCAGAAGTAGCTGGCCCGCGATTCTTATTAGGCATATGCCTTATGGTCGGCGCGGCGATGAGCGAGGCCGTTGGCGCAGTTTTGGTCAAACTCGTCAAAGATGTCGGGCCAACCGAGCTTTTAGCCTGGTTTGCTATTATTGGCTCAATTATTTTATGGCCTCTTAGTTTCGTCCTTGAAGACAATCAGCTCTCGGCCTTTTCCGATAAGAACCGTATTAATTTTGGATTGGCCTTGATCTACTCGGCGATCATGGTCTCCATCATTGCCCACTCCAGCTATTATTGGCTTTTACAGCGCCTGCCCATTTATAAAGTGTCCACCGCAGGATTGATGACAACCGTTATCGCGGTTATCGCCAGCATATTGATTTTAGGCGAAACTCCGACAGTTCAGCTCTTAATTGGAGGCGCAATGACCTTGTTCGGAATTGGCTTAATTCTGCTTAGAAAAAGAGATACAGCCGAAAGCTAATGGACTTCTTCTAGCAGTTTCACTTAATTTACATTAGGCAAATAGCGGATAGGCAGCACGCCAATACGCCCGTTCCGGTCAACCGAGACATTCCATTCCGTATCGGCATCAACTGTCAATAAAAGAGAGTTGAGCTGACGGGACGAGTTCACCTCATCCCCATTAATATCAACCAAAAAATCCCCCGGACGTAACCGATTGTAATTAGCCGCACTCCCACGTTCAACCTTTAAAACCATAACGCCTCTGACATATGGATCAAAGCCAAGCTCCTCTCCTAGAGCCGGGCTCATATTCACAACAACAGCTCCATCCAGCGGATGATAACCTTCGAGCTTTTGTTCATCGCGCTGCGGCGTTTCCTGCGGTGTATCAGCTTTGACAACATAGGTGCGCTCGCGCCCATCGCGCCAAATATTGACATTTGACTTTTGCCCCCGCCTTAAAGTCGCAAGTTTAAACCTCAGACCGCTATCATCATTCACCGCTGTTCCGTCTACAGAGAGAATAACATCGCCCTTTTCCAAACCCGCTTTATCGGCTGGGCCGCCCGGATAAATATCATTGATCACAGCCCCTTTAGAGCGGTCCAGCCCCAAAGCAGAAGCCATGGTCGAATCTACCGCATCTGTGCGTGCCCCGATCCAAGGACGAACAATGCGACCTTCTGAAATTGCGCTATCCACAGCTCGCGCGACCAATTCAGCAGGAATAGCAAAGCCAATACCGTTAGAGCCGCCTGAGCGGGAGAAAATCGCCGTATTGACGCCAATAAGCTCTCCGGAGAGATTTACCAAAGCTCCGCCCGAATTGCCGGGATTAACTGCGGCGTCAGTTTGAATAAAACTTGATAAGTCAGTTACATTGGTTCGGCCCAACGCAGAAACTATACCGCTTGTTACAGTCTGACCCACGCCAAATGGATTTCCAATGGCTAGAACAATATCCCCGATTTCCAGATCACCATCACTTTGAATAGACAGGCTAGGTAAGCGTTCACCTTTGGTGTCAATTTTTAAAACCGCAACATCAATCTCTTCATCCTGAGCGATAACTTCTGCCGGAAATTCACGGCGATCATTGAGAACAATTTTAAGCTCATCTGCGCCTTTAACGACATGGGCATTCGTGACGATAATCCCGCTTTCCCTTACGATAACGCCGGATCCAAGCGAGCTTTGGGTGCGTTCTTGCGGCGCGCGGCGCATGCCAAACATCTCATCAAAAAAAGAACTACGAGAGCGGGTGCGTACCGTACGCGAGGTAAATACATTGACCACTGCAGGCGCGGTTTGTTTGACAACAGGAGAATAGGAGAGCTGCACCTGAGCGTTAGACGTTGGCACAACACGCTGCGGCGTCCTATCAAGAAACTGTGCATTGGCATCAGAGAGAAAGTGAGACCCTGCACCACCTAAAACAAGCAGCCCCCCCATTAATGACAAAATAGTTTTTTTCATGATTTCCTATTTAGGGACTGGGCGGCCAAATACCAAGACATAGGGGCAGAAAATGAGCGAAATTTCATATTCATCAAAAATAAACCCGCCTCTGAAAGACGGGTCATGGAAATCTGTCTGCAATGCGACCTTAATAGATTAGTATTTTAAAGACGCGGCATATGGCATGCCTTCAAAAATTGGATCGAGATATTTATTCCGGTTGCCCCCTTCCCAATTCTGAACGTTCTTGATGCAGAAACGCACAACCTCAGGCGCTTTACCTGAGCGCTTTGCGCGAGCTTCATCGCGCTCAAAAGCTCTAATTTCGCGCAGCGGTGTCGGCGCGCCATTGGCACAAGCCGTAATCACATCGCGCGGCGTGGAATTCGGGACCTGAATGAATTCAGTCCGGTTATAAGCTTTATAATTTACACTCACATAAGCCCCTGACAGGAATTTCACAAAGACCATACGGCGATATTCCGGATTATCCGAAGGTCCTGATTCAACCAATAAGACCGGTGATAGATCACCAAATTGAGCATTCGCGGCCGGAGCCGTGATCGTTGCCGTTGTTAAAAGCCCAGTTGTAAGGCCCAAAATTGTTAAAGCTCGTGTCCACATAACACCCTCCATTTTTCACTCGCGTTTCTTACAGCAAGATTTACGCCGCTGCATCATTGAATTACAGATGAAATTCCCTTTATAGCTTTTATAAGACGGGTAATATCCGTCTGGGTTGAATAAAGATGCGGCGTTACACGCATGGCAGGGCCTCGGACAGAGACAAATATGTTATCCTTCGCAAGCGATTGCGTTAAGCTAGGCGGGACGCCGCCGGAAAAGCGCAAGCCTAAATAATGTGGCGCGCGCATATCACTGGCGACGGGCGTGATAAGGTTTCCGCCAAGCTCAGAAGCAAGATGTTCTGTTTTAGCCCTCAAGGTATGTGCTATATTCTCAACGCCCCATTCCAGGATTTGCTGCATGGCTGCACAAGCTCCTAATAATTGAGCGGGATTAGATTTTTCGCCCATATCAAAACGGCGCGCCCCGGATTGAAACCCATCCCTGTAATGTGTCAGAGCCGTAAAATTTTCACTCCCGACCCGGTTCATCCAATTATGTTCAAGCGGCTGCGCCTCGTGCCATTTAGGGTCGACATAAAGAAAGCCCATAGAATAAGGCCCCATCATCCATTTATAAGTCGCCGTAACCGCAAAATCAGGCTTGACCTCCAACGCGCTAAAAGGCTGCGCGCCGAGCGATTGTGTCAGATCAAGCACCAAAGCCCCGCCAACCTCATCAAGGGATTTCCGAATAGCTTTCAGATCAATCGTCGCCCCGCTTGACCAATGCGTCTGAGGGATTGCAATAATGGCCGTCTGGCTATCGATCGCAGCGAGTAAAACCCGCGTCCAATCATCATCTTGGGGGATAGGAAGAATAATGACCTGTGCACCCTGTTTTGCGGCGCGGTCTTGCCATGGATATATATTGGAGGGGAATTGATCTTCCAAAACCAAGATATTTTGTCCCTGCGAAAGGGGTAAAATATTGGCCGCCGTTTGCAGACCGTAACTCGCAGATGGTACAATGGCGATGTTATCTGCAGGGCCGCCATATATTCGGCCTGCAAGCTCTCGCGTTTCTTCGGGGTAAGTAAAAAATGCTTCCGAGCTATATTTCCATGGCTGCACTTTAAGCGAGAGCCCCTTATTCATCGCCTCGACCACATTATGCATCAACGGACTCATATAAGCATTATTCAAATAAGCGACCTCATCGGGAATATCAAAAAGATGTTTTTGTGATGGAATGATCATAG
>CAZNWH010000072.1:0-12589 GCA_964576765.1 uncultured Hellea sp. | reverse complement strand
TTTGGTCTCCATCGAGAGGCCGCCCTCGCGGACTGTCCATTTTATTTCCCGGTCAGTCGCTTCACTCCTTCCGCGCCTCTTGTTTTAGGCGCGCTAGCATGAACATTGAGATTTCAAAAAAGAAATCCGACTCTGCTCGCAGGCTGACTCCGTCTAGGTTTCGAACTCTCAAACTATATGGGATAAATCATCGCCTCGAAGCCAACACAGGCACGGCCATCAATTTCAAAAGGCCCAAAAAATATTAAAAAGTTTGATGTTGATAGTTTGTTGGTTATAAAAGCTCCACCCTATTGCTGCGAAGAAGGCGTTCCGATGAAAAATTTAAAAACTGTATTACTCGCTCTCACTTTATTGGGCGTTAGCGCCTGTAATTCATCGTCGACTGACACGACGCAGGTTAAAGAGGTTGTGTCAGAAACTGTTACAGCAAAATTTGCAGGCGTTTTCGAAGGGCGCAGTGATCATATCACAACGGGTACAGCCTCTATCATCGGGACAACGGGCCATTATATGCTGGCTTTATCTGATAATTTCGAACTCGACGGCGCGCCTGATCCGATTGTGGGATTTGGTAAGAACGGTAATTTTGATATCGCTACAAAATTAGGAGCTTTAAAAAACCGCACGGGTCAGCAAAACTATGATCTACCCTCTAATTTTACACCATCATCTAACCTAGAAGTTTATATCTGGTGCGAAAAATTCAACGTCCCATTAGGCGTCGCAACACTTAATTAGCCTTGAAGGTCACCTGCCTGGGTCAGCTGGCAACAATCCATCGTAAGCTCAGACTTTGAGATTACCTTGAGATGCAGGATAAACACCATTGACGAGCCTTGTTTCAGCCCAAGAGATGAACGCCTTTTTTAGAGCGAACTTCAAAGGTGATCGAGGGACTCTTCCTAATATAAGTTTGGCTGAAGCCAACCACATTATTATGAAAGCGCCAATGGGCGAACAAAATTTACGTCCCGGCGGCTTTATATCCGGCCCCACACAAATGGCTCTGGCTGACCATATCGCCTATGCTGTTATTTTCACACGACTTGGCATTACGCCCATGGCTCTGACATCCAATTTAAATATCGATTTCCTTCGCCCCTTGAAAGGCGAAATCGTTACGGTCGAAGGCAAAATGGTGAAACTCGGCCGCTCTCTCGCTGTTGTCGCCGTGGAGATATGGGGCGACAACCCGGAGAAAATATCCAGCCGCGCGACAGTAACCTACGCTCAGCCAAGGCAAGCTTAATTTTCGTAAATCGGAAACTTTGCTGTCAGAGTCTTCACCCGTTGTTTGACGCTCTCTTCGACTTCGGGGTTCCCTTTTGGGTTTTCAGCAAGCGCGTCCAGAACCTCGGCCATTAACTGCCCGATGAGTTTGAACTCTTCTGCTCCAAAGCCGCGCGTTGTACCTGCGGGAGACCCTACGCGAATACCAGAGGTGATCGTGAATTTCTCTTTATCAAACGGAATGCCGTTTTTGTTGCAGGTGATATAAGCACGGCCCAAAGCTTTCTCGGCCGCATTGCCCTTCACACCCTTCGGTGAAAGATCAATCAAGGCCAAATGCGTATCAGTCCCGCCCGACACAACAGCATAACCGGCATCAACAAGGGCCTGCGCCATAGCTTTGCAATTATCAATCACGGCCTGACTATAGGCTTTAAATTCAGGCTGGAGCGCATCTGCAAAAGCCACCGCTTTACCCGCGATAACATGCATGAGCGGCCCGCCTTGAATGCCCGGGAAAATGGCTGAATTGAATTTCTTGGCTAGTTTTGCATCATTGGTCAGGATCATGCCGCCGCGCGGTCCTCGTAAAGTTTTATGAGTGGTGGTCGTCGCAACATGAGCATGTGGAAAAGGAGACGGATGTGTTCCGCCCGCCACAAGGCCCGCAAAATGAGCCATATCAACATGGAGGTAAGCCTCGACTTTATCTGCAATCGCGCGAAACCGTGCAAAGTCAATTTGGCGGGCATAGGCAGAACCGCCGCAAATAATCATTTGTGGTTTATGCTCAAGTGCAAGCGCTTCGACCTGATCATAGTCAATCAGGTGCGTATCCTCAGTAACGCCATAATTGACCGCATTAAACCATTTACCCGATTGGTTAGGCGGAGACCCATGCGTCAGGTGACCACCAGAAGCGAGGTCCATACCAAGAATGGTATCGCCCGGCTTTAACAGCGCAAAGAAAACACCTTGATTAGCTTGAGACCCCGAATTGGGCTGCACATTAGCAAAACCGCAATTAAATAATTTGCAGGCCCGTTCTATGGCTAGGTTTTCTGCGACGTCGACGTGTTGGCACCCACCATAATAGCGTTTACCGGGGTAACCTTCAGCATATTTATTGGTCAATACCGAACCTTGCGCCTCGAGCACAGCTTGAGAGACAATATTTTCCGAGGCTATTAATTCGATCTCATGTTTCTGGCGATCAAGCTCATTCTGCATAGACTCGTAAAGTTCAGGATCCCGGTCTTTTAAAGATTGAGAAAAGTAATTTCCAAGATGGGCTGTGGATTCAACGCTCATGTACGACTCCATGAAGTAATTTCACGCGTGGCATAAGTGTAAATCATAGCTATCGCAATGCGTTTTAAGTGATATTATATGAGATTAAGCGACGCGCTCACGTTTAAGGCCAAATTCGGCCCAAACAATGTCTAACGCGGACATAAGTTCGTCCATCATAGCATCTGTATGAAAAGGACTTGGTGTAAATCTCAGACGCTCTGTCCCGCGCGGAACCGTTGGATAATTAATAGGCTGGGCATAAATGTTGAAGTCTTCGATGAGACGGTCTGATATCGCCTGACATTTCACAGGATCACCTACCATCAAAGGTACAATATGAGTCTCCCCGTCAATAAAATCATAACCGCCTGCCCGTAGGCGTGCCTTTAAGGCATTGGCGCGTTCCTGATGCTGAACCCGTTTTTCCGGCGTCACTTTAAGGACTTTCACAGATCTGAGCGCGCCTGCAGCCGTGCTGGGCGGGATAGATGTGGTGAAAATAAAACCGGAGGCCATAGACCGGACCGCGTCAATGATAATAGCGTCGGCTGCGATATAGCCGCCTATCATGCCATAAGCTTTGGCCAGCGTACCTTGAATAATGTCGATACGGTCCATTAATCCGCGAGCTTCGCACACACCGCCGCCAGTTGGGCCATACATCCCGACTGCATGAACTTCATCGATATAGGTCAGGGCGTTATACTTATCGGCGAGATCGCAAATCTCTCTAATGGGCGCGATATCTGCATCCATGGAGTAGACAGACTCAAAGGCTATGAGTTTTGGCACATCAAAGGGAACTGCCTTGAGTTTTTCCTCTAAGTCATTGAGATCATTATGTTTGAATATTTTTTTCTCGCTGCGTGAGCGTTGAATGCCGGAGATCATCGAGGCATGGTTCATTTCATCTGAAAATATAACCAAGCCTGGGAGGATTTTACTCATAACGCCCAGCGTGGCTTCATTCGCAACATAGCCTGATGTCAGGACAAGCGCGGCATCTTTTTGATGTAAATCAGCGAGTTCAGCTTCTAGCTGTACGTGATAACGTGTTGTACCCGAAATGTTGCGTGTTCCGCCCGACCCAGTCCCGGCGGCATCGACAGCAGACTTTACGGCTTCAATCACACATTCATTCTGGCCCATGCCCAGGTAATCATTTGAGCACCAAACCGTAATCTCTTGCTCTGAATTCTCTTTAAACCATGTCGCTTTTGGGAATGCGCCTGCTTTACGACGAATATCACGAAAAATGCGATAACGCCCCTCTTCGCGCACATTGTCGACGGCTGCCGCGAATTGATCTCTGAATTTTTCGCCCATGATTAAGGAACCTTATTCGAAATTTCACCTAGCATATAAACAATTACCCAGTCATATTCCACTGATTAAACGCCACAAATTGTCTCATATCAAACAGTGGCAGGGATTGTATAAACGTTTGAATCTATGGAGTTAATAGTTGGCCACCTATCCCCATTTGCGATTACGCCGCACCCGTAAAGCCGATTGGTCACGACGGCTTATCCGCGAAACTACACTGACTCGTAATGATTTGATTTGGACGATTGTCTTATCCGATGGCAAAATCGCGCGTGACCCCGTGCCTTCAATGCCGGGTATAGATCGCGTAAATTTAGATGAAGTCATCAAAGAAGCCATCCGTGCACGTGATCTAGGTATACCGGCTATTGCTCTATTTCCGCATATAAATCCAAAGCTAAAAGATGCCAAAGCTAGCGAATCTCTCAACTCCAAAGGACTCATCCCTGAAGCCGTGAGAGCCGTGAAAGCTGCTGTGCCGGAAATTGGGGTTATTGTAGATGTTGCTCTCGACCCCTATACGGACCATGGTCATGACGGCTTGATGCAGGGTGAAACCATCATCAATGATGCTACGATTGAGGTTTTAGCGCAAAGCGCAATCATTCTAGCAGAGGCCGGTGCTGATATCGTTGCGCCTTCTGATATGATGGATGGACGAGTTGGCATCATCCGTGAAGCGCTCGAAGCCAATAATTATACCGATGTGATGATTATGTCATACGCCGCAAAATATGCATCCGGATTTTATGGCCCTTATCGAGACGCCATTGGAACAGCGGCAGCGCTTAAAGGCGATAAAGCGACCTATCAAATGGACCCTGCCAATACGGATGAAGCCCTAAGAGAAGTTGAGCAAGATATTCTAGAAGGTGCTGATATGGTTATGGTCAAGCCTGGCATGCCTTACCTCGACATTATACGGCGCGTCAAAGACGAGTTTGCTATGCCGACTTACGCCTATCAGGTCAGCGGGGAATATGCGATGCTCATGGCGGCCGCGCAAAATGGATGGCTCGATGAAAAGCGGGTTATCTTAGAAAGCCTGACCAGTTTCAAACGTGCAGGATGCGACGGAATATTGACCTATTTCGCGCCGCAAGCTGCCGAATGGTTAGCTTAATCGCTTAAGTAAACTTGATGTATCCCATCGATTGCCGCCCATTTTCTGCACATCTGCATAATAATCATCGACCAATTTTGTGACAAAAAGGTCAGCCCCAACGGCGTCAGCTGTTCTTAAGGCTATACCTAAATCCTTGCGCATCCAGTCGACTGCAAACCCAAAGTCATACTCACCCTTGGCCATAGTAGACGCACGATTATCCATCTGCCAACTCTGAGCTGCCCCCTTACCTATGGCCTGAACGACCTCGTCAACGTTAAGTCCGGCCTTTTGGGCGAAGTGAACGCCTTCAGCCAACCCCTGAAGAAGACCCGCGATACAAATTTGATTGACCATTTTCGTTAACTGCCCCGCTCCGCTAGGCCCCATCAACTTCGTAGCTTTGGCATAAGCATCCATAATCGGACGAACCCTGTCAAAATCATCCTGATCGCCGCCGCACATAATAGTCAATTGCCCGTTAATAGCTCCGGCTTCACCGCCGGATATAGGAGCATCTACGAAACCAATAGATTTTGCTTTCGCCATGCCATGACATTTGCGGGCACATTCAGCCGAAGCTGTTGTGTGATCAACAATAACTGTATTGGTTGACATCGACTCGATTGCAGGCTCAACTACGGCATAAACATCTGAGTCATCTCCGACGCAAATCATAACAAATTCAGCCCCTTGAACAGTCTTTTTAATACTTGTTTCTGCTTTGCCATCATATTCTGATGCCCAGTTTTGAGCCTTGGTTCCAGTTCGGTTCCAGACTGCAACCTCAAATCCTGCGTGCTTAAGATGCCCAGCCATAGGGTATCCCATTACGCCTAACCCTAAAAATGCGCATTTTACCATTAACTTTCTCCAAAATATCCTTGCCTAAATGCCTTCTATTCAATCAAGTATGGATATGACAGTTTTTTTTAAAACGATGCTACCAGTACGATAGATGGATACAACTGAGCTCACATCATTAGCTGCAAATCCGACTTGGCAAATGTGGATGACTTTTGCCATCGTTTTGGTGGCTGTATGGTGCTATATTCGTGAAAAATTCTCAATTGAAGCAATTTCTATTGGTGTCATTGTAGCCCTTTTGCTTTTCTTCAATTTCTTTTCACCTCCAGGATATTCAGGACTTGAAAGCGCAACCCTTTTATCCGGTTTTGCGGCTCCAGCGCTGATCACGATTATGGCCTTACTTGTCGTAGGTCAGGGCATGTTTCAAACGGGAGCTCTAGAAGGGCCTATAATGAGTATTAATTATGCTCTAGACCGCTCACCTCGACGAACATTAGCACTAGTTTTTGCAGTCGCTTTCGGGGTTTCAATGTTCATGAATAACACGCCTGTTGTAGTAATGTTTATTCCTATTTTATCTGCGATGTCTTCGCGGTTAAGGCGGGCTGCCTCGCGCTATATGATGCCGCTCAGTTTTATTTGTATTCTTGCAGGTATGACAACATTAATTGGATCCTCAACGAACCTTCTGGTCAACGATGTTTTACTTAGAACGACTGAGGTTTCGCTTGGTTTTTTTACGCAATTTGGTTTTGGCGTCGTCCTCGCAATTGTTGGAGCGTTTTATATTGTCCTTGCTGCCCCTATATTGTTACCGGAGCGGCAAACTCTTGAGTCAGAGGTTAGTGAAGCGGGGCGACAATATATTGCACAAATACGCATTACAGATAATCATCCTCTAATTGAAGCCAAACCTATCGCAGGTCTTTACCCAGCTCTGAAAAATGTCACCGTCAGAATGATACAGCGTGGTGAGAAAGCATTGCTACCGCCCTTTGAACATCAATTGAAAACAGGTGATATTTTAATCGTGGCCGCGACCCGTAAATCTTTATCAGCCTTACTCTCCTCAGACTCTCAATATTTAGAAGGTATGTTGAATATTGCCGGATTTCACGACGAGAGTAAAAGTCCCGATTCTTCTGATACTATTGTTGTTAGTGAAGTTGTTATTGCACCGGGGTCGCGCATGATCGGGCGTAACATTGAACAAATAGGGTTTCGTCGTCAAACAGGGTGTCTAGTTCTTGGAATTCAAAGACGTTCCAGAATGATCCGAAAGCGCATGCTTGATATCCGTCTTGAAGCTGGTGATGTTTTACTATTGTTTGGATATGAAGCAGATATGCGCGCCCTGAGAAATAATCGAGATATCTTATTGCTTGATTGGTCGACAGTCGAACTTCCAGACATTAGGAAATCTTTTTATGCTCGTCTTAGCTTTGGGCTTACCATTTTGGCAGCGGCGACAGGCGTTGTACCCATAGAAATCGCCGCGCTGTCTGGTGCTCTTGGTATGATCGCAACAGGGTGTTTAAATATTCGTCAAGCTGTACGGGCTTTGGATATGCGTATATTTCTATTAATCGGTGCCGCTTTCGCCATGGGCTTAGCACTCGAAAATACCGGCGGAGCTTCCTATATAGGCATGAAAGTTGTAGAGACATTCCAACCCTTTGGAAACCACATCCTTCTTGCGGCTATATTCTTGATTGTTGCACTTCTGACGAATATCATATCCAATAGCGCAGCCGCGCTTTTATTCGCGCCCATTGCATTAGCCATAAGCCAACAGACGGGTATAGATCCCATTGCAATGGTTCTGACCGTGATTTTTGCGGCGAATTGCTCCTTTGCCACCCCTATAGCTTACCAAACCAACTTGCTTGTCATGGGCCCCGGGCGATATAATTTTGCGGATTTCGCTAAATTTGGATTGCCTCTAATTTTTATAATATGGATAACTTTCATTATCATCTCTCCTTTGTTCTTCAACTTATGAGGTGATATAAAAACTTATGACGCAGCCCTTTGATCCGAATCGTTTACAGTTTTATTTAACGATCCCCTCGCCTTGCCCTTACTTACCGGGGCGGATGGAACGTAAAATATTTACACAACTCGACCCCCTTGCTGGGCCAGACTTAAATAATTACCTAACGCATGCGGGCTTCCGTCGTTCTCAAAATGTTATCTATCGTCCAGCCTGTGAAAACTGCCGTGAATGTCAATCTCTACGCATTCGAACTTGGGAGTTTTCATCCAGTCAAAGCTTTAGAAGGCTGATTAGAGCTAATGCAGATATTCGGCGCTACCATAGAGAGTCTATTGCAACGCAAGAACAGTTTGAACTTTTGCACATCTATCTTAACTCACGGCATAATGGTGGCGGCATGTCTGATATGGATTTCATTCGATATGAAATGATGGTGGAGGAATGTTCCGCTGAAACCGAAATTATTGAATATCGGAACAGTCAAAATAGACTCATTGCTTGTGTTCTGATCGACCGTTTGATCGACGGACTTTCGATGGTCTATAGTTTTTTTGATCCTGAAGAAAAAAAACGAAGCCTAGGGAACCTCATGATTTTAGACCACATTGAGCGCTGTCAACAATTAGACTTGGCCTATTTATATCTTGGCTATTGGGTCGAAGGCAGTCCCAAAATGGACTACAAATCTCGGTTTAAGCCCTGCGAATTATTAGGCCCCGAAGGCTGGCGATTAATGGATAATAAAACATGAAACGACGTCAGATATTGGGAGCTGTCGCTGCGGTCGCAACTGGCGCTGGCGTCGCAGGTGTCTTGGGCAAGAGGCCAAAGAAGACAACATCTAGACGTGAAGTTGACCGTGTTTCGACACCTGCTTTATCTAAAAACAGAAGACAGTTAAGAATGGCTACATCGTGGCCTAAAGATTTCCCCGGTTTGGGTCAGATGGCCAATAGGTTTTCCAAAGCTCTGTATGAAATGAGTGACGGGCGGCTGGATATTAAGGTCTATGCCGCGGGAGAACTTGTCGGCGCGCTAGAGTGTTTTGATGCAACCAGCACAGGCGCTGCTGATATGTATCATAGCGCCGAATATTATTGGCAGGGAAAGTCAAAAGCATTTTCATTTTTTACAGCAGTTCCCATGGGGATGACAGCTGCTGAAATAATGGGTTGGGTTGACCATGGCGGTGGTCAAGCGCTTTGGGATGAACTTTCGGCGGAGTTTAACATCAAACCGTTTCAAGCTGGTAATACAGGACATCAAACAGGGGGATGGTTTAAACGGGAAATGAATTCTCTTGAGGATTTCAAGGGTCTTAAAATGCGTATGCCCGGGTTAGGCGGCGAAGTTATACGTAGACTTGGCGGCGCTGCCGTGCGTCTCTCTGGTGGAGAAATTTATCAGGCGCTTCAATCCGGTTCAATCGATGCGACCGAGTGGGTGGGACCTTGGAATGATTATGCTTTCGGATTTTACCGGGAAGCCCCGTATTATTATACCCCAGGTTTTCATGAACCTGGCGCCGCGCTGGGGCTCGGGATCAATATAAATGTGTGGAACAGTTTTAGTTCATCAGATCAAGCTATGATAAAATATGCTTGCCAATCAGCAAATAACGCCAGCCTTGGCGAATATACTTATGAAAACGGAAAAGCACTTGACGTTTTGAAAAATGACCACGACATCACACCACGCTTCTTCTCTGATGATATCATGATGAAGATAGGTCAAATCAGTGAGGAAGTCGTTCGCGATTTTGGAAATACTGATCTGCGAACACAAAAAGTATATGAGAGTTATATCAAATCCTTACATCAACTTCGTGGATGGACAGAAATGGGCGAAGGTCGGTATATTCAAGCCCGCCAAGCGGCATTTGGCGAATAATATGAATATTGGGGATTGGGTAGATATTTTAGGAACGGCTTTCCAAACTATGGGCTGGGTCTTCTTGCCAGTCTTGTTTTTGCCTTTGATTTATATATTTTTTTCTCACGTCCAACTTTTGCAGAATTTTTCTCAGGCGTTTATTCGTACCATAGATAGTGTTTCTTATATCATCGGAGAAGCGACGAAATGGTTGCTCCCTTTTTTAGTTCTAAGCATCGCCTTTTCTGTTTTTGCTTTATCTATTTTCGGGCAAAGTTGGACAAAACTTTTTGAAAGCGCCGAATATTTACATGCCAGCGTCATCATGTTGGGAGCGGGAGCTACATTACTCGCAGGACAACATGTCCGCGTTGATATATTCCATACGAATATGGACGCGAAATCCAGAGCTCTGGTTGATTTTATTGGGTTTTACGTCTTGCTTATCCCAGTTTGCCTTATCATCCTGTGGAATTCACAAAGTTTTGTAAGTTTTGCATGGCAAATATTTGAAGGATCCGCGGAGGCGGACGGTATTCGCGGGGAGTTTTTACTCAAATCTTTGTTACCAGTTTTCTCTCTGCTCATGCTCATTCAAGGCCTCGCTATCACGTTACGAGCAGCTATGTGCTTAAATGGGCAGCAGCGCCCCGAACGTCCACCTCATACACCTAAGTTTTTCGCTCAACAGGATCTTGAACACTAGTGGCTGATTTTCTCGCTATGACGATGTTTGCTCTTGCTTGTATTGGGTTAATGGGCGGGTATAATGTTGCTTTCACGCTCTCCGGAATATCTCTTATTTTTGCAGCTATTGGTGTTGCAACAGGGACATTCGAGCCTGAATTTTTACTTTCATTACCCGGACGTATTTATCCTTTAATAACGCGGGAGATACTTATTGCCGTCCCGCTATTTGTCTTTATGGGCGTGATGTTGGAAAAATCACGTATCGCTGAAGATTTATTAGAGTCGATGGGGGATCTATTTGGCCCTCTTAAGGGAGGCTTAGGGATATCTGTTATTTTTGTTGGGGCATTATTAGCAGCCTCGACAGGAATTGTCGGAGCGACTGTTGTAACGATGGGTTTACTATCACTCCCAACAATGCTTAAGCGAAATTATGTCCCATCATTGGCCGCTGGATCAATTGCAGCGTCAGGAACCTTGGGACAGATCATACCACCGTCAATTGTTCTAGTCATACTCGGCGACCAAATTTCTAACGCCTATCAAGAAGCACAACGCAGCTTTGGATTAGAAACAAGTGGCGTCGTATCTGTAGGAGATTTATTTGCAGGCGCCCTCCTTCCTGGGCTTATTTTGGTTCTCCTTTACGCAATTTACATTGCGATTATCGCCTATTTAAAACCCTCTATGGCCCCATCACAAGAATGGCCTGAAAACGTTTCTCCCTGGATATTCATTCGTAAAACGCTCGTGGCTATGCTTCCGCCAATTTTTCTTATTATTGCAGTTCTGGGCTCTATTCTGTCAGGATATGCAACACCGACACGCGGGGCAGCCTTAGGCGCTTTAGGCGCTATTTTACTCGCCTCATATCGAACATCAGATACGTCTTTGGGACGCAAAGCTTCACTCATTGCCGCTATGGCTCTAATTTTATTGGTTGTCATCGATTTAACAGGCATTGATATGCGTTTTGAACAGACTGACTGGACGAGATTTGAACGTCTCGCCGTCATTATTGCGCTTATCTTGGCTGGTTTTGCGATCCTAGGAACAGCATTTGCCCTAGGGCCGCTTATAAAATCAAAAAATTTGGCGGACGTTTCACGCACTACCATGCACATCACATGTATGGTCTTTGTTATTTTAATCGGGGCGACAATATTCAGTTTAGTCTTCAGAGGGTTCGGCGGGGATGAACTCGTTGGACGCTTGTTAGAAAGCGCGCCCGGAGGAAAATGGGGGGCTCTCGCTCTTGTCATGTTAGTGATGTTTATTTTAGGTTTCTTCTTGGACTTTATAGAAATCACCTTTGTTGTCGTCCCGCTGGTTGCTCCGCCCCTTCTAGCGACCGGAATGGATCCGATTTGGTTAGGCGTTCTTATGGCGTTAAACCTGCAAACCAGTTTTTTAACGCCCCCCTTTGGATTTGCCTTGTTTTATCTGCGCGGTGTCGCGCCGCCGGAAGTAACAACAACTGCTCTTTATCGGGGGGTACTTCCATTTATTTTAATACAATTCATCGTGATATTAATGGTCATATCCATGCCGCAACTCGCTACAAAACTCCCGGCCATCATGCTTAATTAAAGTAGTGGCTCTTTGCTGTTTTTTTTACTACACTGGACTTAATTTAAAATCTAAGGGACATTTTTATGGAAGTCTTACTAGTCATTCTTGGGATTATTGTCGCCCTCGCCGTCATCCTTATTGGCATATATAATCGACTCGTAGCTCTCAGGCAAACATGTAACCAAGCTTGGTCTGACATAGAAGTTCAGCTCAAACAACGTCAGGACTTAGTCCCCCAGTTAGTGAATACTGTTAAAGGTTATGCCAAGCATGAAAAGCAAACCTTTGAAGATGTTATCAATGCTAGGAATCGAGCAGTTTCTGCTGACGGTGTTGAAGGACAAGCTCAAGCGGAAGGCATGTTATCTGCGGCTCTTGGTAAGCTTTTCGCATTAGCTGAAGCCTATCCCGACCTTAAAGCCAATGAAAATTTTCTTCAATTGCAGGATCAACTTGCTGATGTTGAGAACAAAATTGCTGCCTCGCGTAGATTTTATAATAATGCGGCTCAAGAATATAATACAGGCCGCGAACAATTCCCTGCTGTCTTAATCGCAACGCCCTTTGGCTTCCATGCTCGTGAGTTCTTCGAAGCACCTGAAGGCCGTGAAGCTCTGCAAGTACCGCCAACTGTTGATTTTGAGACATAATCATTTGTGATCAGCTATGATCAAAGCCTATGGCCTAAAAAC
>CAZNWH010000071.1:0-12673 GCA_964576765.1 uncultured Hellea sp. | reverse complement strand
TTAACCGCATAAAAAATACAGAGCAGTCATCGGAGTCGAATTTATCTAATCTCAACAACTCGTACACCCAGTTCTAGGGCGCGACGTTTGAAATCGGCGGAGGCGTGGCCCAGAATATGAATTTCTGATTTGGGTAAGCGCGCGACATCTCTCACCACATTTTCAGCTTGAGGCGTCCAATTTAAATAGTCAGCTTTGAGCGTTAAAATATGATGCCCATCATGGGTTATAGCAATGGGTTTTGTTGTACCTTTAAAATTTTGAATACCCTGTGTTGCTTGCAAGTAGGAAAGATAGCGGTAGTTGTCTACGAAACTCTTGGCGGCATAGGACGTATTTGCTTGAGCGGCATCTTCGATAAAGGACCCTATGTTAGCCTGCGGGTCTAACCGTTCCAGACTATCTATAAGCGCGACTTTTTCTTTCTTGGTATAATTTTCGTTTTTATAAAAGGCCTTGATTAAGTCGGGATGTATACCGCGAGCCTCCAGTCTCTTTATTTGGTTTATGCGGGGTTTGAAAGCGTCCTTATAACCAGCAACAGTTTCGGAGTTATCATAAAACCCAACGGCGTCCCGATATGAATCAAATTCTGAAAACCCAGTATTGGGAGCAAAGACTCTTATACCCGTTTTAGTATAGGCTTGGGCATAAGAGAGGCGGTCAATTTCGCGCTGGAGGATGGGGTTTCGGGTTTCTGCATCTGTGCCGTAACGAGCATGTAACCTGCGCGCGGAATTGTGTTTTCCGACGACGGAATTGATACCTGAGAAAATATCTTCGCCAGCTTCGGAAAGGCAGTTCCCAAGGCTCGTGCATTTGGTTCCACTGGCGCTTTTGATCAAGCGATTGCCAGTATAGATCATTTCTCCTGCGCCATTTAATAGCTTCTCGCCTACATCAATAGTTGTTCGCGGGGCGAGTAAGATGGCATCTTCAACGGAACTGACCGTGTCTATACGGTCGCCGACGGCATTGACGACTTCTAGGGGCGTTTTGACTAAATTGACGACTCTTTCTTTGACGGCGGTTCCGACCATACCAACGGTTGATTTTTGCCGAAGCTCTTCAGCGGCTGCTATTTCACGAATAAAGGCGCGGGCTTGTTCGGTCCCGTCAATAATGAACGTCCCGTGATTAGTTTCAATTGTGTAGCTATTGATATGACCGTTATTCTTGGCTGTTGGTGCTACGCGGTGTTGCGAACTTTCCATCCACTCGGCACCTATAAAATCAAGCGCACGAACAGTATTACTTTGCGCGGCATGAGCCATTACTCCAACGCCGCTGGGCACAAATATAACAGATACGGTTAAGCTTCGTAATATTGCTCTTAATTGAGCCATTTAACTCTCATCTTCTTAAATGTTACTGCAGGCGTCCTGAAGCCATGCTTTGACATTCCCTGCAAGGCTTGGGCCGATTTTGGCCCAGACGCGAGCATGGTAATCATTGACATATTGCCGCTCTGTTTCGGTTAGCATTGTGGCGACAATAAGAGCGCGATTAATCGGGGCGAAAGTAAGAGTTTCAAAGCCTAGCATAGCGCGCTCGCCGCCCTTGATAGTTTTGGGTGGGGTTACATACTGTAAATTTTCTATACGAATTCCGTAACCGCCTTCTTTATAATAACCTGGTTCATTAGAAACAATCATGCCCGGTAATAGCGCAACTGAATTGGGTTTTTTTGATATACGCTGCGGGCCTTCATGAACACCAAGATAAACGCCGACGCCATGACCCGTGCCGTGATCATAATCCAGACCATGTTGCCAGAGGGCATGTCGTGCCAGAGCGTCTAGATTAGATCCTGTCGTCCCTTCAGGAAAACGCACAAGCGCCAAGGCAATATGACCTTTTAGAACAAGGGTAAATCGCTCGCGCATTTCATCACTGGGCTTTCCAATAGGCACGGTGCGTGTGACATCGGTGGTCCCATCCTGATATTGCCCACCCGAGTCGATAAGAAATAAGGAGCCCTTTTCAAGGCGCTTTGTCGTTGCCTTATTGACACGGTAATGACAATGCGCGCCATTTGATCCTGCGCCTGAAATACTTTCAAAGCTGAGGTCTTTCAACTCACCGGTCTCATGGCGAAACTGTTCTAATTTAATCGCGGCTTCTATTTCGTCAAATTTTCCGTTTTGGGCCTCTGTGTCGAGCCAATAGAGAAACTTGATCAGCGGAACGGCATCGCGTTCATGGGCGTGAGTTGTTCCGGCAATTTCGGCTGTATTCTTTGTGGCCTTAGGAAGGGCAACCGGGTCTTGTGCGCGTAGAATGCTTGCGTCCGCTTTCTTCAAAGTTTCAAAATACCAAGCCGAGCTTGCGGAGGGGTCTACCATAATAGTTTTATGTTTTAGTCTGTTTAAAGCATCACCAAGCTCATTTTCGCTTCGAATCGTGACATCATTACCCAGATGAGTTCGAATAATATCAGTCACTTTTTCGGGCATGACGAAGAGATCGACATGGCCTACGCTATCAATTAAAACCGTAGAAAGGGGCAGAGGTGTGCACATCACATCTCCGCCGCGAATATTAAGCAACCAGGCGATAGAGGCGGGCGAAGTGATAAGGGCGTAGTCGCTGTTCTGATTGGCTATAGCTTTAGCAATTTGAGCACGCTTATCACTGTGACTAGCTCCGGCCAGTTCTAATGGCTGAATGGTGAGAGGGGCGGCAGGTATCGGCGGTCGATCATCCCATGCTAAGTCTATCGGGTTTTTCTCTAAGGCTTTCAGCTTAGCTCCGCTTAAGGCGGCCGCTTTGCGAAGAGCGTCTAAATCATTAGGAGGATAAAGACGAGGGTCATAGCCGATAAGCTGTCCAGCTTTGGTATTGGCCGTTAGCCACTTGGCCAATCCGGATTTCTCTAGTGTTTCATAAGAAAAGAGATCGCCATCGACTTGGGCGCGAACTTGCAGTGTGTAGCGTCCATCCACAAACATGGCTGCTTTGTCTGTCATGACAATGGCGGCTCCGGCAGAACCCGTAAACCCCGAAACCCACATCAGGCGTTCATTACAAGCCGGAAGATATTCATTTTGATATTCGTCTTCATGGGGCACTAAAAATCCGTCGAGACCTGCCAAACTCAACGCTTTGCGCAATTTAGGTAGATTTTCCCGTCCAAATTCGGGGCCGCCCTGGACGTCAAAATTTTGGATCATGTCAAAGTCTTGGCGCATTTTATAGCTTTCGAATCCTAGCGCCTTACATTGGCGGTGTTTGCTCATTATGGAAGCTCCCTGAAAGAGGGTCAAGTTAAGTCATTTATTAATCAAACCTTACCGAGCTATGCGTTAATGCATGGCTTTATCGGCGTGGGTATTGGTTCAAAAATCATCATAAAAATCATAGATAATAGTCATCGAATAAGCGGATGCCCCGCTTCGAAGGAGACGAAAATGACAACTGTTTTGAACGGTACTGAATTTGTGAATTTGGAAACCCAACGTCGTGAAGCGCCGAAGTTAAACGTCGTTGCGCGCCGCAACGCGCGCCGAGACCGTCGCGCAAACCGCGCGATTTAATCACCCTCAATGAGGTGATTATGATGAATGGGATGAGCCTAATAGGCTTGTCCAGCCAGATAGTGAGGGTTGGGGAGAAATCTCTAACCCTTTTTTTATGAAAGCTTCGGAGACTACCTTAGTTTGTTCGTCCAATATGCCAGATAAAATAACTTTACCTTTAGGGGCTAAAGCAGCCGTAATATGAGGCGCGAGTTCCATGAGAGGGCCCGCCAAAATATTAGCGAATATTAGATCAAATTGACGACCATTTAAATGTGGGCTTTCAAACCCGTCTGCTTGATAAGCGTTTATAGTGTCAGCAACTTCGTTGAGACATGCGTTTTGAAGTGTGACTTCAATAGCGTCTGGGTCAATATCGGTGCATAATACTGGGCGTCTTAAAGCTTTGGCTGCCGCTATACCTAAAACACCAGCCCCGCATCCTAAATCCAAAACGCGTTTGGGATTAAAACCGGTTTCGATCAAATGATCAAATGTCAGAAGACATCCTTTGGTCGTACCGTGATGACCAGTGCCAAAGGCCAGCCCAGCATTAATTTCAATCGGGTAGGGGATATCGTTTGGGATAAGGCCTTTATCGTGATGACCATAAAGCCAGAAGCGTCCGGCTTTGACAGGGGGAAGACCAGCCTGACTTTTGCTCACCCAGTCTTCATCAGGAAGTTGAGTGATAAAACATTCCAAATGGCTAGGAAATGTTAAGCCAGCCAAGCCGTTTTGTGCTTGTTGTTTGGTCTCATAAAGGGCTTGAATGTGCATAGTATCGGCCCCGTCATCAAAAACAGATAAGGCAAGGGTATCTGTGTCAGATTCGAATCCTAATTGATCGGAAATATCGAAAATGATTTGCTTGGACCCGCGGATAAATAAGGCGAAAGGGGGAGGTGATCGCGTCATTTGTTTTGAAGTTCTGAGGCCAAGCATTCCTTCCCGTTTAGCTTGGCATTAACCGCACCACAGAGAATATAGAGCATAAGTTCAGGCTCGCCCGCATGGCCGCTATGAGCGTCTTTGGGGTCTACAAACCCTTTGAGGAGAGGGATAATTTTTTGGGCAAACTCTAGCCGCATATCAATCATTTCAAATCCAATATTTGCCATCATTTGTTCACGTACGATGTCGGTGAGCCCATGTAGATTGTTTTTTTGTGGCCGTATGGAGCGTTTCCATAATTGCTCGTAAAAAGGCACGAGTTCATAGCTTAGAAAATCATTGAGTTCGGACATTGCAATTATTTTTGGTCGATCTTCATTTGCTAATCTGGCTATTGGTTTGCTTTGTCTAACGGATAAGTCGCTGAGCGATAATAAGGCCACTTGATTGGCTAGCATATAAGTTTCACTACCTGTAATCATGTCGTCATGAATGGTTTCTCTCCCGTCTGATAGAGCTTCTTGCATGACGTCCAAGGTGATTTTGCTGCCAAGACTTTCAGTGACGAAAGCGAATTGGTTAGTCTTTATGTTTGTAAAGCTCGCCTTGTTACAAATATCGCTATAGGCAACAGTTTGGCCTTGTTGGTTAAAACTATGTCCTGACGCATCCAAGGCCGCACTGCACATAGCCCCGCGAATGGCATGGCGAATTTCAGCGCCTGCGGCCCCTAAATACATCACCGCATCACTGATGCCATAATTGATAAGTTCATCTTTGAGTTCGCGATTATATTTACGGCGAAGTTGGGCCACAGCTTGGGATGAACCGCGATTATCATCTTGTCCGACATGGGCAAATTGCAGGTTATCCCAAAAAATATTATCCCAAAAGACACGATAAATAACGAATTCAAGATTGTCATCAATAGCTAGTGTTTGTTTGTCCATGCAAACGAGTTCATCAAGCTTTAACTTAGAGCCGGGCAGGGCGGTTTCAAAATAGCGTGTTTGATCAGCCTTGATATAAATATGCGGGGTTGCTGGGTCATTGGGATTATAAGGGGCTTCTCCACAAAGCGTTGTTATAATACCGTCAGAGGCGTCAAGGTCATAGGCTTTGGCAATCCCGCTTAGGAAATCTTCGGCGAGTTGTCCGCTATTACGGTCTTCAGTCCAGCCAATGCCGTGAAGATACATAATATTGACGCGGTTTTTAAGCTGACCAGGGACAGGGTCGGCGAGATATTCAAGACCTTTAAAGCTTCCATTATTGCCATTGGATGAAGCCAAAGAATTAATATGATGAACGGTTAAATTGCTTTTCGAGTTAGACGCGCAACCAGTGAATAACGCGGCAGCAAGCAGTAAGATAAAAGAGAGTAAGCGCATTAAGGTCGTTCCACAAATCCATCGAGGACTTTTTTCTCGCCCGCTTTTTCAAAATCCACCGTTAGCTTCGTGCCTTCCAAAGACTGGATGGTGCCATAGCCAAATTTTTGATGAAATATACGTTCTCCGACTTTGAAATTACTCGCTGGAGTAGGACGGCGTTTTTTGACAACGCGGCCATCAATGTCTTTCGGGCTACGCCCAAATTTCTGACTGTGGTTGTTTTGAAATCTTTGCCAGCCCGGAGAGTTATATTGAGCTCGTTTTGATTGCCCCTTTTGAGATTGAAACGAGTCTGTAAAGCGCTCTGCCACTTGGCCCGCAAATTTTTGACTATCGTAATAACCTGTATCTGATTGCGCCTCGACATGTTGCGGCGGAAGTTCGTCAATGAAGCGGGACGGTAAGCTTGATTGCCAAGAGCCATAAACTTGTCTGTTGGCCGCGAAGTAAATTTTTGCAGTTTCGCGAGCTCGCGTTATGCCGACATAGGCGAGACGGCGTTCTTCTTCGAGACCGGCCATACCGGACTCGTCCATGGATTTTTGGCTGGGGAACATGCCTTCTTCCCAGCCGGGAAGGAAGACAAGCGGAAACTCTAATCCCTTGGCAGAGTGAAGCGTCATCAACGAAATTTCGTCTTCTTGAGGCCCGCTTTCTATATCTAAAACAAGGCTGACATGCTCAAGATAGGCATCGAGCGTATCAAATTCGCCCATGGCCTGAATAAGTTCTTTGAGGTTTTCAAGACGGCCTGCGGATTTGGCATCTTTGTTGTCGCGCCACATTTGCGTGTAACCGGATTCGTCTAAAATACGTTCCGCGATTTCCGTATGTGGTATATCTTTGGCCTCATTACGCCAACGATCAACATCTCGGATAAAGGCTTTCAGCGAGGTTCGGGCTTTGCCGCGAATTTCGTCGGTTTTGACCATTTCGCGCGTGACCATCTCAAGGCTCATATTCATGGCGCGGGCCGCAGTTTGGAGTTTCTGAAGCGTTGTTTGTCCAATACCGCGTTTGGGAACATTGACGATGCGCTCAAAGGCGAGGTCATCTGTTTCCGATTTGAGAACGCGGATATAGGCATGAGCGTCTCGAATTTCTTGGCGTTCGAAAAAACGAGGCCCGCCAATCACGCGGTATGGGAGGCCAAGTTGAATAAAGCGTTCTTCAAAACTACGCATCTGACGCGAGGCTCGTACAAGAATAGCGATGTCATTATAACGTCGGCCTTTAGAGCGCCAATTTTCAATTTCATTTGAAATAATGCGTGCTTCGGCAGGGGCGTCCCATACACCCATTACCGAAACTTTGTTGCCGCCTTGATCTTCTGTCCAAAGTGTCTTGCCGAGTCTGTCTTGGTTGGACGCGATAAGGCCGGAAGCCGCGCCGAGAATATGTTCGGTTGATCTGTAATTGCGTTCTAATTTGACGACCTTTGCGCCGGGGAAATCTTTCTCAAAACGTAAAATATTATCGACCTCAGCCCCGCGCCAGCCATAGATTGACTGGTCATCATCGCCGACAACACACAGGTTTTGCGAGCCTTGCGCCAAAAGGCGTAGCCACAAATATTGGCAGACATTGGTGTCTTGATACTCATCGACCAAAAGATATTTAAACTTGGCATGATAACGGCGCAGCACATCAGGATGAGAGGTGAAAATCGTAAGGTTATGCAGGAGTAAATCCCCGAAATCGCAGGCATTTAAAACGGTTAGTCGCTCTTGATAAATTTTATAGACCGTTCCGCCTTTACCGTCGGCAAATTTAAAGGCTTCTTTGGTTGTGATTTTATCAGGGGTTAATCCCTTATTTTTCCAACCATCAATCAAGCTGGCCATATAGCGCGCGCTCCAGCGTTTTTCGTCAATGTTTTCTGCTTTTATGACTTGCTTCAATAACCGAATTTGATCGTCCGTATCCAATATGGTGAAAGTTGATTTAAGCCCGACAAGTTCCGCGTGAATACGCAAAATTTTAGCCGCGATAGAATGAAAAGTTCCCAGCCAAGGTAGGCCCTCAACGGCTTGTCCAATCAGATCGCCAACGCGCTCGCGCATTTCACGCGCTGCTTTATTGGTAAAAGTTACAGAAAGTATCTGAGACGGATAGGCCATGCGGTTTTCAAGGATATGGGCGAGGCGGCATGTCAGAACGCGCGTTTTGCCAGTTCCTGCGCCGGCTAAGACCAAGACTGGGCCTTCGGTTGCCAAGACAGCTTCGCGTTGCTCGGGGTTCAATCCTTCAAGATAAGATCCGGCCTGAACCACCGCAGAGGGCATAGCTTGCGCTGATAGGCTTGGCCCAGAGGTTGTAGCGGGGCGCGGAGGAACAGGTCTGTACGAATCAGCGGCGGACATAGATTAGAACATAAGGACAACGTAGCTCTTTGGCTATGATGTTTCGGATTCTGTTAATAATAATGTCATGACGATAAGAGGCTTTAAAGTCCGCTGCAATATTAAGGTGAAATTTAGTCTTAATTCCGGCATAAATTCGTGTATAGCTTTCATA
Organism: uncultured Hellea sp.; assembly: GCA_964576765.1. Classification (GTDB taxonomy): domain Bacteria; phylum Pseudomonadota; class Alphaproteobacteria; order Caulobacterales; family Maricaulaceae; genus Hellea. The sequence continues at coordinate 4,350 of CAZNWH010000071.1, read as the reverse complement.
TGCGTTTAGTGATTGTGACTTGTTTTTTATGCTTGGGACTCGGCGTTTCTCACGACTCTTTGGGTCAAGACGTCAAGGCAGAATCGCAAGTCTCTAAAAAGACAATCTCAGAAGAAACAACACAAACAGAGACGTCAAAGAAAACCACCGACGACACCTTCGATAAAAAGAATGAGAGTTTTGATCTCGATAGCTTTTTCAAACAAGGCGAAGAAAACGCCAAAAAAGATTCCAATTGCGAAAAAACACCTGAGCCTGTGGCTTAATTATGTAAGCTTTTAAGAGCCCAGACACGCAAATAAGAGGCTAGGTTTTGGCGTGTTTGACTCTGCGTTCTATCATCGTCCAAGTCTCGGATAAAGCGTGCGAAAGATTTGCCACTATCTGTCACCGCCTGATCTATGATCTCCCAAAACTCCGCTTCAAGGGCCAGAGACGTTCTGTGTCCGTGAAGGGAAAGAGAACGTTTAATCATCTGATTTGGGTTTACTGAGCTTATGGCCGTCAAGCTTGCTCTGGAGTTTGCGTGTCAGCTCGGCCGATTTTTCTTTATCAGATTTACGGCGTCCGAATTTCACGCGATTTTCAGCTGCCTTTATGACTTTCTTGTGGCGGGCTTTGGCTTTTCGCGCCTTGTTGAAATTGATGATATTATCGCTCATTAGCGCGGCTTAATCATCAGCTCTGGACGGACGACTTTGTCGAATTCTTTCTCGGTCACAAAGCCAAGATTCACCGCTTCTTCGCGTAAAGTCGTTCCGTTTTTATGAGCTGTCTTGGCGACTTTAGTGGCATTGTCATATCCAATAGTTGGGGCTAGGGCAGTGACGAGCATAAGCGAGCGGCCCAATAACTCCTCAATACGATCTTCATTGGCTTTGATGCCTTTAATACATTTATCGGTAAAGGCGTGGCAACTATCTGATAGAAGTGTGATGGATTGCAGCATATTATAGGCCATGACGGGTTTATAAACATTGAGCTCGAAATGCCCCTGTGATCCGGCCATGGATATTGTGGTGTGATTGCCCATAACTTGGGTGCAAACCATAGTCAGGGCTTCGCATTGTGTCGGGTTGACTTTACCGGGCATGATGGATGAGCCGGGCTCATTGGCCGGCAAGCTGATCTCGCCGAGGCCAGAACGAGGACCGGAGCCCAAAAAACGAATATCATTGGCAATTTTAAATAGGCTAGCCGCAACCGTATTGAGCGCGCCATGGGCCGAAACATAGCTGTCATGAGCGGCAAGGGCTTCAAACTTATTACCAGCTGTACGGAACGGCAGTTTGGTAAACTTACCGACTTCGGCGGCAAACCCGCCGGCAAATCCGGGTTTGGCGTTCAGGCCTGTCCCGACAGCGGTTCCACCTTGAGCCAGGGGATAAAGTTCTTTGAGCGCAGCTTTGGTGCGCTTAAGGCCTTTCTTGACCTGCGCTGCATAACCGGAAAACTCTTGCCCCAAGGTTACTGGAGTTGCGTCCTGTGTGTGAGTACGTCCTATTTTTATAATTTTGGAAAACTCTTTGGCTTTTTTGTCGAGCGCGGCATGGAGTTTTTCCAACGCGGGAATAAGCTTGTGGTGAATTTCTTCGGCGGCCGAAATGTGCATTGCGGTTGGAAATGTATCGTTCGAGCTTTGGCTACGATTAACATGGTCATTGGGGTGAACAGGATCTTTCGAGCCAATTTTACCGCCCAAAATTTCAATGGCGCGGTTTGAAATGACTTCATTGGCATTCATATTAGATTGCGTACCTGAGCCCGTCTGCCAGACGGATAGCGGAAAGTTATCATCAAACTTGCCTTCCGCCACTTCTTTGGCGGCGCGGGCAATCGCATTGGCGCGTTTGGCATCGAGGTTTTTAAGGTTTTTATTGGTCAAAGCCGCAGAGCGCTTGATAATACCAAGTGCGCGGATAAGGGCAGGCGGCATGGTTTCAATCCCGATAGGAAAGTTAATCAGGCTCCGCGCGGTCTGCGCTCCATAATATTTGTCAGCAGGGACATCCAGCGGGCCGAAGCTATCGGTTTCCGTACGCATCTTGGTCATTGGTAACTCTTTAAGTTTGAGATTGTGGGTTATTTCTTGCGAAAGCTATCGAGGCTAACAACTTTATTGGCTGCTTCCTCGGTGGCAGGCGCAGCTGCGGGCTCCGCAGTATCTTTGCTTTTCTTTTCGGTTTTAGAGGGTTTCGATTTTTCAGACTTTGAGGGGGATATCTTTGTTAATGTCGGTGCGGATGGCTCCATTTCTTTGGGCGGATCAAATTGCAGGGCAAATCCTACGCTGGGGTCATGGAACCGCGTAATCGCGTGATATGGGACTTTTAGGTATTTTGGGATGCCGCCAAATTTTAACGTGACTTCAAATTCATCGGCATGGGCCTGCAGGTCCCAGAACTGATGCTCTAAAACAATTGTAATTTCTTCAGGGTATTTTTTGGCAAGGCTTTCATCAATTTCGACATCAGGATAGCGCGTTAAAAATGTAATATAAAAATGGTGCGAACCGGGCAGACCGTCTTCGCGGATGACGCGGCGAATAGCATCTCGAACAACGCCTCTTAAAGCGAGTTGCGTCATTTGTTCGTAATTCATCATGTCTTGACTCATATATATACACTAATTCAAAGCCCCGTAGGGTTCAACAGGCGTTTTGCCTCTTCTTTTATGATATGCTGCTGAGAACAAGGCTTTATATCTTTACGTTTACCTTTATTCTCTTTTGTGATGAAAAATCCAAACGTGACTCACCAAGAGGGTTATTTTTATCCTCCTCACGCCAAACCCTTAACGGGCAATGAAGGATTCGTTCGCGCTACATGGATATTTTTACGTAACCCTATCGAAGGTTTCGGACCTATGGCCTATGGGCAGCCTATTGTGAGCATCCCGAATTTTGGCAAAAAACTTCATGTTATTACTGATCCCAAAGGAATGATGCAGGTCTTGGCCATCCAAGCCAATAAGTTCACAAAGACGGCAATTGACGCGAGAATTTTAGGGCCAGCGACCAAAGAAGGGCTCCTCTCTGTTCATGGGGAGCAGTGGAAAAGGCAGCGCAAATCCGTTGCGCCAATGTTTGCTAAACGTCATATGGCTGATCTTGCGCCCATGATCTCAGATGTCATGAATGCGTTTAAAGCCCGCCTGGATGCAAATCCCGAAGTTGAGCTGAATGCCGCCATGGCCGAACTTACTTTTGATGTCCTCGCCAAAGCTCTGCTGGGCGACCCTCAGGGGTTGGATAAAGATCGTCTGAAATTTGCCACGCGCAAAGTTGTGACGTCTGCCGGGACGCTTCGGCCTGATGATCTCCTGCCATGGCCGCGCTGGGTGCCGCGTCCAATAACGCCCAAAGGCTCATCTGCACTCAAAAAATTAAAACAAGCTGCGGATGATCTTCTTGATAGCCGCGATAAGGACAATCCTGGTGATGATCTTGTTGGGCTTTTAATCTCAGCCATTGATCCCAAGACTGGACAGACGCTATCGCGCCGGGAACGCCGTGATAATCTCATCGGCTTTTTTATCGCTGGGCATGAGACCACTGCGCTAACTCTAACATGGGCACTTTATTTGGTCGGAATGCATAAACCGACGGCTGAGCGTATCAGAGCCGAAATTCTGGATGTCTGCGGCACTGGACATATTGCTTATGATGTTATGGACAAACTCACGTTTACTCGCGCCGTGATTGATGAAACCATGCGGCTCTACCCGCCTGCGCCTATGCTTAACCGGGAATGCCATGAAGAAACGGAAGTGCTGGGCCGTAAAATATCGATCGGTGATACATTCTTACTATGTAACTATGTTATGCACCGCACAGAACGGCTCTGGGATAACCCCAATGCCTTCGATCCTGACCGGTTTTTGCGCCAACCTGAACTCAAAGCCAAAGGCGCGCCTTATATGCCGTTTGGCGCGGGCCCCAGAATATGCGTTGGTATGGCCTTTGCTATTATGGAAGCGGTCATGGCGCTTGGAACATTAGTCAGAGATTATGACATCCAAATCCCAAGTGATTGCTATCCAAGGCCGTTGATGACGGTAACATTAAGGCCAGAAGGCGGCGTACCTGCAAAGTTAGTCAGAGTTTGAGTATATTGTAGAAGTGCAGGGTTTCTGTTGCCAGCTACCCTGCGAAGCCCGCCTAGGCGTATGACGGCCTAGGAGTTAAAGTGCGAGTTGATCGCGCTGCTTACGCGGCGAGAGCGAACTCTTCATTAGAATTGTCATTTGCAATTACTAAAAATAGGCATTTAACGATACCAAATCGGATGAAAGCAAACTTCTTTAGACGTCTGTCGATCCTATTTCGGCCCCATCAAAAACATTCACGCC
>CAZNWH010000070.1:0-12758 GCA_964576765.1 uncultured Hellea sp. | reverse complement strand
CCTTGATAAAACCGCAAGGATCATAATACCTGCAATCGCCACAAATCCAGCCAATACCCAATAAGCCATACGCCAACCGTGATCATCTATGACTCCTGAAATAATTCGCGGAGCCAGGATTGCGGCTAGGCCAGTTCCTGACAATGCCAATCCCAATGCCAAGCCACGATGCTTGTCAAAAACCGCGTTAATAGCCCGTGTATAAGCGAGTGGTGAGGAGGCCCCAGCCAATAAAGCCATGAGCGCACTTAATAAAATAAATAACAGGATAGAATTCATGAAGAGCGCAAATAAGGAAAAAGTGATCACCAACCCTAAAAGCGCAAAGGCTATCGGTTTAACTAAACCGTATTTATCTACTGCAGCACCTACAAATGGAGATATAAAGGCCAGTGTAAGTGTAGTGGCAAGAACCCCAAATGAAGCCTGTGTTCTCGACCACCCAAATTCCTCGATCCAACTGGCGAAAAACACACCCTGGGTATAGAAAGGCAGTGATGATACCCCAATTCCGATCCCAAGCGCGCAAACTAGAACTAGTAACCAATGCTTTGCAAATTCATTTTGAGGCTTTTCAGTCATCAATTATACCTACAGCTCTTATCCAAGCCGCAGAAGCTGCTTTAATTTTAACAGGAAAACATGACATCATAAATCCATGCGATGGTAAAACTTCGAGGTTATGGAGTTTTTCAATTTGAAAATAGCCGATTTCGCGACCCGCTTTGTGACCCTCCCAAATAATTGACGGGTCTTGATTTTTTTCCCACTTCTTAGCTGTATGTGAAAAAGGAGCATCCCATGACCAAGCATCAGTCCCAACTATTTTCACACCTTGCTCTGCCAAACGCAGTGTTGCGTCCCGGCCCATTCCGCATCCCGCATGAATGTAATCATCAAATCCATAACGCTTGCCTGCCCGCGTATTGACCAAGACTATGTCAAAAGGCTTTAACGTATAGCCTATACGGCCAAGCTCAGCGTCAACCTCCTTTGCGGTGACGACATGACCGTCTTCAAAGTGACGAAAGTCCAACTTCACCCCGGGTTTTTGGCACCACTCCAATGGCAATTCATCAATTGTCATTGCTGGTTTTACGCCACTTTCAAGAGCAGAGTCCTGTGTGGAATGGAAATGCCAAGGGGCATCCATATGTGTTCCATTATGGGTAGAAAGCTCTAACAACTCGACGGCCCATACCTCGCCATCAGGCATTTGTTCTTGCCTAAGTCCGGGAAAAAACGGTGAAATTTGTTCAAATGTCTCATCATGTTTTAGATAGGTTATTTTAGGCCCATAAGGTTCAGGGTCTGACTTCACGTCATTTTCTATTGGCATAGATAAATCGACATATCGCGTCATATTTTTCGCTCTCTAAACAATTCTTTTATGCCGCCAAATGCAAAAGCAGTAACAATATCAATAAGGTCCTCAGCGGACTGTTTGAGAGGGGTCTCATTGGTAAGTGTTCGGTAGCTTGGATCAAAGGGGGCCTGAGCCATAGTTGCAACAACAAGCCCGAGGCCACGCGACAAAATATCATCTGATACATCCGGGTAACATTCACGTAAATATGTCCGGAACTGTAGCCTAACTTTATTCACTTCGACTGAAAATACGTCATCCGTAATAAGTTCATTATCATTGATGAGTTGCACAATCAGGCGTCCATAAGCATGTTCACCATCTTTTATGATCAACCTTATGTGTGGAGAAACATATGCCTCTATCAGGGCTCTAATACGCACGTCACCAAGCGGCAATTTGGCCGCTTCATGCATGTATTCCAAACGCGTCTGTCGTGTTTTTTCAAAATACAAGGAAAGGACTGCAAAATAGACGTTTTTCTTGGTTCCAAAGTGATAGTTTGCAGCTCCAAGATTCACGCCTGCATCTGCAATAATATTCCGTAAGGATGCACCGCGATATCCATATTTTCCGAAATGTTCAACCGCAGCATCAAGTATTTTTTGACGCGTTAAAGCTGCATTATTCCTGCGTTTCGGAGTAACTGTCATAGTAAGAGGCTCTGTGAAGGTTGATGTAAAATCATACACCAACCTTCAATCCGTTAACAGAGAATTCTAGTATCGGACCTTAGCTTCGACACCCCACTTCACCGGCTCATTTATCGATGCATTAGGGAAACCACCCAAAGCGGTAACAGCTGAAATATGTCGATTATTGAACACATTTTGCCCGAACACAGCCAACTCCCACTGATCATCACTATCGCTTATAGAAGCCCTTAAGTCGACCTCGGTCCAACCGTCATTACTAAAGGTTTGAGTATCTTGATTTGTTTCTAAGAAAAAGACTCCGCTCTGACTTTTTAGAGTTGCCCCAAAAGCCCCCAAGAACGGACCAATAGGTCTTTCATAATTTGCATTCACATAGGCCTGGAAGTTAGGAGCCCGCGTAAGATCATTTCCTGAAACATCAACAGGTGCCAAAGTTAAAGGAGCACCAATCGGGAAAGGCCCTGTCGTTGATGAAATAGCCGGAATTAGACCTTCAGTAATTTCTGTATCCAAGAACGAAACATTCGCGGAAACAGTTAACCCTTCAGTCAGCAAGAGTGAGCCCTCGACCTCAAATCCAGAAATATCAGCAGCTCCGACATTTTGAATATCAACGCCGCCTGTTGGCACAGGAAGCCGGATTTGGAGGTTAGAATAATCATAAGTAAAGGCTGACGCATTTAATCGCGCGCGTCCATCGGCAAAATCCGACTTAAAGCCGACCTCGAATGCATCAACATCTTCAGAATCAAAGGCAGGTGTAAGGCCAAATGAGTTAAATCCACCACTTTTAAAGCCCTGACTATAACTCCCATATAACAAGACATTATCATTGGCTTGAAAATCAACTACAACACGGGGTGAAAAATCATCGAAAGAAGCATCATCAACAAATTCGGGTGGATTAGCAAAAGGGAAGCCCGCTGGAAGCGTGGCACCACCAAAGAAGAATGGAGGCAATGTCCCGCCATTGATTGTTGTAACGACCTGATCATTAGTAAAGTCTTTATCTTCTGAACTATAGCGCCCGCCTAAAGTTACAGAAAACTGCTCGGTAAGATCATAAGTGATATCAGCAAAGATAGCATAGGCCTCTGTGTCTTGAGATGCGTCAAAGACCGCCTCTGTCCCTAGTCCGAATAATCCGCGGAAATTACGAATTTCAAACAAAAGATCGGACGTTTCGTTGAAGTAGAAACCCCCAACTATCCACGACAGAGGTCCGTCACCAGTAGAGGCCAACCTCAGCTCTTGAGAAAATTGTTCTGATTCAATGTCGCCATTATTATTAAAGAGTTGCAATGGACCGCTGTCTGAATCTTGCGTACCTGTTAGATCCCAGCTCCGATAGGCGGATATTGTACTTAAATTTGCCCAACCAAAATCAATTTCACCTGATAGAGTTAAAGCATAGCTCTGCGAATCCGCTAGGTTTTCATCATTAAAGTTAAATCCGTCATCCTCTAAAACCTCGTCCAAATCAGGGCGCGGCACAAATGGAGATCCAATACCATTTGTATCACCAACAGATGTCACAGGAATAAGAGCCGGATTAGCCACTCGGTCTTGATATTCGCCTATTAGATCAAATGTCAAAGCATCTGTTGGTTCAAATCGCAGAGATGCTCTTGCGGAGAGATCTTCAGACCCACCAACACTAAGCCCTGTAAAGGCATTTTCACCAAACCCATCTTTATCACTATATCCAACCGCGATACGTCCAGAAAGCGAGTCAGTCAGCCCGCCAGAAACAACTCCACTCACATTATAATCACCGAAGCTTGTCGCTCCCGCCTTAACTTCAGCTTCAAATTCCTGAGTCGGACGTTTCGTTGTCACCAAAACAGCACCAGCTGTTGAATTTCGACCATAAAGCGTACCTTGTGGCCCGCGAAGAACCTGAATTGAGTCTACATCAAGCAGATCTGCCGTCGAAAAGCTTAACCGTGCGATATAAACACCATCAACATAAACACCGACAGGCTCGTCATTAAATAAGTTACCTCCGCCATTGGCTCCGCCAATACCGCGAATACTCAGCGGCGCTCCACTATAGCCAACCGTATTCGTTGTCACGAAACCAGGAATGGCTCCATTTAGGTCCTCAATCGTACGAACATCATTCTCGTCTAAAAATTTGGCTGTCGCCGTCGTCACTGCGATTGGAACTTCTTGCTGGTTCTCCTCACGGCGCTGGGCAGTTACGACTATTTCGTCCAAGGAATTTGCCCCTGGCACCTGCTGCGCAAATGCTTGCGAAGGGATAATCCCCGAAGAGAGAATTGCGATCACTCCGGTAGTTACCAGAAATCGTTTTTTATATTGAATATGAGACATTTATTTCCCCGATGAAGTTATCTTGTTTTCAAACGAATGTATGATACATATGTATGATTTACTGAGATGTCAAGCCCAAGTGTTTAAAGACACAAAAAAATGACTCACTACTAAAGCATAACTCAGACCGTCCCGGCTTTTATCTTATGAGCTATTCTGCGGCTTTTCTGTCCTTGCAGTTTCAACGCTTGTCAAACTTTTAAGAAAAAACATCTTTGATAAGCGCCACAAGGCCGAACCAACTCTTCAGACCTACATATTGCCGATACTATGCGCCCCGTCGACGGGCAGGGCCACGCCATTGATAAATGATCCGGCCTCGCTGGCCAACAGCATGAACGGGGCCGTCAATTCACTCAACTCACCCGTGCGGCGCGCAGGAGTTCCGGCGATATAAGCCTTGCCATGATCGCTCGCAAAGTAGTCCTGATTAAGTTCTGTGATGAAATAGCCCGGGCATAACGCATTCACCCGTATATTTTTCCGCCCCCATTCAAGCGCTAAAACTCTGGTAAGTTGCACAACACCTGCCTTTGATGTGGCATAGCTGGCTTGCGAAATAGCCGCGCGCAATCCAAGAATAGAGGCTGTATTGATTATACTACCGGGCTTTTCTGCAGCAATCATGCGAAGGCCGGCTTCTTGGGCCACTAGCCACGCACCTTTAAGATTAGTATCCAACACAAAATCCCAACTATCCTCTTCTATGTCGACGGCCATTTTAGCATCTGCAACTCCGGCATTATTTGATAAAATATCAACAACGTCGAATCTTGCCTCGGCGGCATCAAATGCCGCTTTAATGCTCTCCGGGTTAGTTACGTCAAGCGTGACAGCCAAAGCCTCTCCGCCGCTAGAGGTGATCTCTTTAACCAAGGCCTTTAACCGTTCTGTTCTGCGAGCAGCGACAACAACTTTTGCGCCATGTTCCGATAAAACCTTCGCAAAATGAGCGCCAAAGCCACTAGACGCACCAGTTATAAGGGCGGTTTTACCGCTCACTTCAAAAATAGGGTTTTTCACAATCTACCTCAGTTTACAGCTTGTTTCTTGTAAGGACTGATCACTCAGCAACGTCGATCAGCTCTATTGCCATATTGGCGAGTTGCGGCGCGAGGGCCCCATAATCAAAGGCTTTTTGACTAGACGCATTCCCATCAATCGCGCGCTTTAAAACGCCTTGGAGAATAGCGGCAAGCCTGAAGAAACTAAACGCTAGATAGAAATTCCAATTCGGGATCGGGTCTATGCCGCGTCTTTCACAATATTGCGCAACATATTCGGCTTCCGTCGGGATCCCATGGGCTTTGCGATCCATATCCCCTAATCCGGCGATGACAGCCTCGCGTCCAACCCGCAATTGCATACATTGATAAGCCAGATCAGCATAGGGATGACCCAAGGTCGAAAGCTCCCAATCCAACACCGCCAAAGCACGCGATTCAGTCGCGTGAAAAATAATATTATCCATCCTGTAATCGCCGTGGATCAGGCTGACCTGTCCATCATCTTCAGGAATATTTTTTGACACCCATGCAATGAGTTTATCCATTGCAGGGATCACCTCTGTTTCCGAGGCTTTATATTGTTTTGTCCAGCGGCTTATTTGGCGCTCGAAATAATTCCCAGGGCGGCCATAATCACTTAATCCTGCGGCATCAAGGTCAACATCATGCAGAGCGGCCAAAACACGGTTCATTTCCTCATATAGGCCCGTTCGCTGCTCATTTGTCAGATCCGTCAAGGCGGGATCCCAGAAAATTCGGCCTTGCTCAAAGCTCATCACATAAAAGAGGCTGCCGATGATATCTCTATCTTCGCAGAGATGGTCTGCCCGCGCGACAGGAACGTTCGTATTGGCAAGTGCCTTGATGACCCGGTACTCTCGGTCAACAGCATGGGCCGATTTTAAAAGTTTGCCCGGAGGCTGACGGCGCAATACATATTGGCCTGACTGAGCCGTTAATAGATAGGTTGGATTAGACTGACCGCCCTCGAATTTTTTTGCGCTTTTTAAGCCTTTAAAGCCCGAAATATTAGCTTCGAGATAAGGACCGACAATATCCAGATCAAGATGAAGGGTACTCACAGCCTAGTCCAATCCATAACGTTCGATTATCTGCTTACCCAAAGACATTTGATGGACTTGATCTGGTCCGTCTGCTTGACGGCACCAGCGTGCATAATTAAAGCCTTCAGCCATGAAATAGTCTTCGGTCAGCCCGCCAGCCCCGTGCATTTGCATACAACGGTCAACAATGGTTTGCACCATAATAGGAATGCTGGTTTTAGTGGCGGCGATCATATCACGCGAAGCCTGCGCGCCGACAGCATCCATTTTCAAGCAGGTTTTCAAAACCAATAAGCGGGCCATTTCTGTTTCTGCAAAGCATCTAGATATCTCTTCGCGCACAGATTGATGTTTGGAAAGCGGACGTCCAAATGTTGTTCGCTGTGTCACCCTTTTACAAGCTTGCTCTAATGAACGCTGAGCCACGCCAATCAAGCGCATACAATGATGCATACGCCCCGGCCCAAGCCGTCCCTGAGCGATTTCAAACCCCCGCCCCTCACCAAGAAGAACATTTTCATAAGGCACTCTCACATTTTCAAGCAGAATTTCGGCATGCCCAATGGGAGCATCATCATATCCCAACGTTGTCAGTGGACGAATGAGGGATAACCCTTTTGTGTCTTTTGGAACCAGAACCTGCGTTTGCTGCTTATGGCGGTCCGTATTGTCAGGATCAGATTTACCCATGACAATAAAAATCTTACTGCGCTCATACATAGCCCCCGTGATGAACCATTTGCGGCCATTTAAGACCCACTCATCACCATCACGTATAATGCTCAGCTCAACATTTGTGGCATCAGATGAGGCCACCTGCGGCTCAGTCATGGCATAGCAGGACTTTATTTCTCCGGCGAGCAAAGGGGTCAGCCATTTATCCTGCTGCGCTTTCGTCGCATATTTCATGAAGACTTCCATATTGCCTGTATCCGGCGCGTTGCAGTTAAACACTTCCGGAGACCATATCACACGCCCCATCATTTCGGCCAAAGGGGCATAATCATAATTACTCAGACCACCATGATCGCAATATTGCGCATATTCTTCGGGGACAAATAGATTCCAAAGACCTGCTGCCTTAGCCTTTTCTTTAAGGTTATCCATGAGCGCAAGCGGTGCAAACCGGTTTTCGGCCTTGTGCAATTCCATGGCATAGGCTTTTTCATTAGGATAGATATGCTCATCCATAAAAGCGCTAAGCTTGGCGAGTAAATCCTGAGATTTTTGGGAATGTTGGTTTTGCATGTTGTGTTCTTTTCTTTATTATCTGACTCTCTTTTAGAGCCTTGGTCGGACGTCTTCAATTTTAATTCTTAAATACTCTACAATCGATTATTCAATGAGACCTTACCGTTCCGATAAAACGGGTAGTCTCTTTCTGCAGATGTAGCGAAATCTTTAGCCATGCCGTTTGATTTTCGGCTTTTGAATTAAAATCCGTCATATCCGTGTGTCCTTCTTCTATTTGGCATTTAGATTTAAATTAATTCTTGAAATATAGTTCCATATAGTACTACCTTCTAGTGATAAAAAAGTGTCAAAGCTACTAAAATCAGTATAAACTAAAAATACGCAATGTAATTGTAAGGGTAAGGATATGACAATATCGGGACATATTATTTTTGATCAACAGGAGGAGGTTATATACGGCCAACCTGCAGCAAAGGCCATTGCCGATGTCGTTTCGCGTCTCGGGGCCTCCCGTGTTTTCCTAATGGTCAGTGGAACATTGAACAAAAATACAAATGAGATCGAAAAAGTTCGCGAAGCGTTGGGAAATCTTTATGTCGGAACATTCGATGCCATGCCTGCACATACCTCTCGTAAAGCTGTTATCGAGGCAAGCGAACAAGCACGAAAGCTCAAGGCTGACCTTATTGTTACGATTGGCGGGGGGTCCGTGACTGATGGAGCTAAAGCCGTTCAGCTTTGTCTGGCAAATGATGTTAAAACCGCAGAGGGTATGGATATGTTCCGTTCCGTTCCGGGGCCAACCGGCAAACCTCAACCGCCAGATATTAACGCACCCCAAATTCGTCAAATAAGTGTTCCTACAACACTTTCTGGCGGAGAATATACAGCCATTTCAGGCATTACGAATGAAGAGACAAAAACTAAAGAGCTTTACCGCCACCCAAAGATAATTCCGCAAATTGTGATTCTTGACCCTGCAGTCACCCTGCATACCCCCGAATGGCTGTGGCTCTCGACCGGCATTCGGGCGGTTGATAATTGCGTTGAAGGCGTCTGCTCGAAAAAATGTAACCCTTATGGAGACGCACAAGGCTTAAAAGGCCTTAGCCTGTTAAGCCAGGAGTTACGGCGAGTGAAAGATGATCCGACAAATCTAGATGCCCGTCTTGGGTGTCAAATGGGAACTTGGCTTTCAGGGGGCCCGTTCAAAAGCGGAGCTCCTATGGGAGCTAGTCATGGTATCGGTTATATTTTAGGAGCGATGTATGATGTCCCACATGGGCATACTTCATGCGTTATGTTGCCATCTGTTATGCGCTGGAACAAAGAATCCAACCCCGAACTTCAAGCCAAGATAGCCGCAGCAATGGGCCACCCTGAACAGGAGGCTGGGGATTTATTGGAAGCATTAATTGCCGATTTGGGCATGCCTGGTAATCTTACGGACGTTGGTGTTAGTGCAGACACACTTGAAACTATTGCCGAAGCCTCAATGGCTGTCCCGTGGATACCGCACAATCCCCGCCCAATACCGACATCTTCTGAGTTGATGGAAATTTTAAAACTGGCCCTTTAACCATAAGGCCAGCCGCACTCAGGATTTTCGTTCCCAACTATAAGGCTCAATGATTGGGTCTAACGGTGTCTCCGCGAAATGATTGGTGTAGTTGGACATGACTTTTTGCGCGATACCCAAAATAACCTCCAACACGTTTTGCTTTGTGTATCCTGCATCGAAAAATTCTTGAACCTTAGCTTTATCAACGACCCCATGATTGCGCATGACACTCAGTGTAAAATCGCGCAATGTTTCCAGCTTAGGATCCTCTAAAGGCGTTTCATTTCGCAAAGCCTCAGTAACGCCAGGATCTATCTTCATATTATCAGCCATCAACGTATGAGCGGGGACACAGTAATGGCAATTATTTTCAACATTAGCGGCCTGCCAAATTACCGTTAATTCAGTTCTGTTAAAACTGGACTTCATAAATTGCTTATGTACTGTTTGATAGCCTATAAAGAGGCTTGGAGCCTCCGCCATAATTCCCCGTAAATTCGGAATGAATCCGAGTTGCCTTTTAGCGAGTTCCAGCAATTCTTGTGAGGCTTCCGGGGCCGTATTTTCGTCATGGATTGTGAAGTCAATCATAGTAAATCCTCTCTCTGCTCTATAGGTAAAACCTTAAAACGTCTTGATTTCAACCATTCATTCACTTGAATATAGTACCATTTGGTACTATATTCAAGACCCAATCGCCGAATGCAAAAACAGATGAAGGCCAATATGACTATCGTTTTTATAGTTACATTCAATTAGCCAAGAAATGAAAGACATATATTATGAGCGATACGTCATTCCAGTTACAAAGGTTTGACGGGACTGAAGACGTCATTAAAAGCGCTTTTCGAACGCTAACTTTATTTGAGTTTTTCGCTGATATTCAGCGTGATGCCTCTATCAGCGAAATGATGAAGGCACTAAAAATACCGCAATCAAGCCTATCTGTTCTTGTTAGATTTTGCACCGATATGGGGTATCTCGCTTATAATCCCGATAGCCGCACTTATTATCCGACATTGCGATTACATTATTTGAGTTCGTGGAGAAGTCAGCTAAATCCGGTGGCAGCAAATATACAAGCCAACCTATGTGACTTGCAGCACTTGACCCAGCAAACCGTTGTACTCTCAATGCGTAACAGAATTTACTCTCAATATATATTAGTGGAGCATGGCGGCGCTATTATGCGTGATCATGTCGAAACAGGATCATTAAGACCTCTTGTATGCAGTGCCTCAGGGTGGTCGCTCTTGGCAAATGAACCAGATAATGAAATTGAAAAGCTCATACGTAAAACACAGGTTTTGATACAAAATGAGACGTGGAAGTCTACGGCCCCACAGGCTGTCTCCCATATAAATTTTGTGCGTGAAAATGGTTATGCTTATTCAAAAGGCGAAGCAACAAATGGAGCATCGGGTCTGGCAATGTCAATCCCTACCCTTGAACATATCCCCCGCCTGTCCATCGCTGTTGCTGGACCTCATGACGAAATTTCAGAGAAAAAAGACGCAATCATCACCGCAATGAAAGGCCTCGTATCAAAACTCCCCGCAAGCATAACCCAAGATATATTAACTCTGCCACTTCCTCCCAACACATAGGGGGATCAATAAAATTAGATAGCGCCCTCATCACGCATTTTGCGGATTTTCTTTTCGCTATAGCCTAACTTTGATAATATTGAATCAGTGTCATTCCCTGCCGGAACAACCTGCCCCGGCTGGGCCGTGGTTACGCTAAATTTCGGTGCGGGAGCCGGCTGAACATATCCATCAATTTCGACAAAGTTTTTCCGGGCGATATTATGCGGATGGTTAGCCGCTTCGCCTAAATCCAAGACCGGACCAAAACAGACATCTGTGCCTTCTAATAAGTCACACCATTGCTCACGTGTTTTCGTTTTAATCCGCTGGGCGACTTTGGCTTTACCCGCAGGCCATTTGGTTTTATCCCATTGATGGGCAAAATCGGGATCATCGTCTAAACCGAGCTCTTTGATCAAAAGGGCATAAAATTTTGGTTCTAACGCGCCAACCGTAATATAGTGACCATCTGAACATTCATAACTATCATACCACGGCGTTCCGGCAGTCATGAAGCTTTGCTCTCGGGGGCCGTCAGGCAGCATGCCAGAGGCGCGGGCAAAAGCCAGCAAGGTTGACATATAGCTTGTTCCGTCAACAATAGCCGCATCAACGACTTGTCCTTGCCCGGTTGCTTTGGCGTGCCAGATAGCACAGACGAGTCCAAAGGCCAGAGAGAGCGCCCCGCCTCCAACATCGCCGACAACTGTGGCGGGCGGAAATGGTGCTTCTCCATCATGGCCGCTATAATATAAAGCTCCTGAGACAGCTATATAATTAAGATCATGGCCTGCCGCGTGAGCCAAAGGCCCCGTCTGACCCCACCCCGTCAGCCGTCCATACACTAGCCCAGGGTTACGAGCCTGACAGACATCTGGCCCCAAACCAAGGCGTTCCATGACGCCTGGACGGAAGCCTTCAATCAAAATGTCCGATGCTTCTATAATATCTAAAACAGCCGAGACCGCTTCGGGCTTTTTAAGGTCCATGACAATTGAACGTTTTCCGCGCTTAAAAAACGCCTGCGCATCCTTTGAGTCTATGGCAGCTGCATTTGGATTTGTACCTTTGCGTTCAATCAAAATCACGTCAGC
Source organism: uncultured Hellea sp. (assembly GCA_964576765.1). GTDB lineage: Bacteria > Pseudomonadota > Alphaproteobacteria > Caulobacterales > Maricaulaceae > Hellea. Next base: position 890 of record CAZNWH010000070.1, on the reverse strand, counting down.
GCCCATATCGGCCAGCATCATCCCGCATATTGGGCCGGGCCCTATGCCTGCAATTTCAACGACTTTTACGCCGCGTAAAGGGCCTGTTTTTTGTGTCACGTTATAATCCTATTCAGCCTGCTCTTAAATTTATCAATTAATCCGGTGCTGCGGCCAAATCCTCACGCAAGGTTTTCGCAGCCAAGAAAAAATGACACACACACCAGAACTGGACAACTGGCAAAACATATAACATGGCATATCGCAATGACTCTGCTCCCTGTTTTGGAGCCATAGAATCACTTAAAAACCCGATTATGAAAGGACCGGCTCCCAAGCCGATCAGGTTAACAATCAAAGACACTATAGCTGAAGACAATGCGCGCATTCGAGCGCCGACCAGACCATGAACAGCAGCGATTGTCGGGCCTAAAAAAACGGTCGCAAGCGTTCCCGGTATAATCGCAAAAATCAAAGCGGTCGTCGCATTATCTGCTAAATAAATATAGGCACTAAAAGGCACGCTGATCAGTCCCACAAGAACAGGCAACCACATATACCAGCGTTTATCACGCAAAATCAGCCGATCTCCAATAATTCCGCCGCCTAAAACACCGATGGCTCCGCCCACGCCGAGGATCATGGCAAGCCATAAACCCAATTCAGATGTAGACATACCATGGCTACGGATAATGAAAGATGCCATCCAGCTTGCCATGCTGTAGAGGACAAAAGCCTGCAATCCCGCACCAATAGCCATATGCCGGAAGGATCGCCGATTCCACAATAGTCCGGCAACTTCTTTTAATGTATGGGCGTTAGATTGCCTCCCTTTTTTTTCCAATAAACCGCGGATAGGCTCGGGTACTGTGAGCAAAAGTAATCCGGCCACCAAAACTCCGGGTAAGCCC
>CAZNWH010000069.1:0-12894 GCA_964576765.1 uncultured Hellea sp. | reverse complement strand
AACTCGATTTTAGAAAAAGGTCATTTAATTCTCTATAGCCTTTTAGAAGCCCCGGAGCTTCAGCCATGATTCCGTGAAGGTTTGGAATAAACCCATTACGCTTCTTAGTTTGAAGTAAAAAGTCCTGAATATCTTCGGGAGCTGATGTTTCCGTATGTATTGTAAATTCGGCCATATATTGTCCTATTTCAAGTTCGCCTCATGGTCTTGAGAACCTACAAGTCCGAAACCAATTTGCGAGATGTAAGTCATACTAATTTAGTACCATATGGAACCAAAAAAAACAAGATCAAAATAATGTTTACTACAATATTCTATCTGCGCTTCGGTAGGTAATGATCTTTTCGGACGACCCCATATGGCCTTTTAAGCCACTACTCTTCATTGTCTAAAGCGTAACCAGCACTTCGGATTGTCCGGATCATATTTTTTTTGCTTTTCTCGCCAAGTGCTTTTCGTAGGCGGCCAATATGCACATCAACAGTACGCTCATCTACATAGATATCTTTACCCCAGACTAGGTCAAGGAGTTGAGAGCGGCTATAAACGCGCTTCGGTCGTTTGAGAAATGTATGAAGTAACTTAAACTCAGTTGGCCCAAGCTTTATATTCACGCCGTCTCGTTTCACACGGTGAGTTTCCGTATTGAGAATAATATCCCCGTAGCGCAGCTCCGTATCACTGAGCCCGGATTTGCGTAGATTTGCCCTGATACGAGCGATAAGTTCTTTGATCGAATGAGGTTTGACCATGTAATCATCAGCGCCCACATTTAGCCCTCTCACCTTATCATCTTCGGTGCCGCGAGCTGTTAACATGATAATAGGAATTGATTTGGTTTGCACGCCGGATTTTATTTGGCGGCAGACTTCTATGCCCGCTAGGTCCGGTAACATCCAATCTAAAATGATCAAGTCAGGCACATCTTCTTTGGCCATATATAAACCATCTTCGGCGGTGGTAGCATGTTTGACCTCGAAACCTTCGGCCTCCAAATTATATTGTAGAATTTGGGCCTGCGCGATTTCGTCTTCTATAATAAGGATTATTGATCCCATTTTTAGCCATCTGCCTCTTTAATCGTGCGCCTCATCCATTGTGGATTCAACAATCATCTTGCTTGTTTTGTCACCTTTTTGCCGTCTGTTTTGGGGCCATTCACCTGTCACCATATAAATGGTTTCTTTGGCGACATCTGTTACATGATCCCCCATACGTTCGAGGTTTTTCGCCATAAGGAGTAAATGTATCGAGCCTGGTACATTCCCTGCATCTTCCATCATATAAGTCAAAAGTTCACGAAAAAGCGTATTATGCATTTGATCGACATGTTCGTCTTTGGTCCTCACGTCTTCAGCCAAATCAGCATCACGGCGGCTATAGGCGTCCAGAACTGTTCGGATCATATCTTGAACTAGCTCGCTCATACGAACAAGAGTTCCGACTGATCCCGTAAAGGCATCGGCTTTAGTAATTGTATTGGTACGGCGCGCTATATTTTTGGCATAATCGCCAACGCGTTCCAAATGTCGCGCTATTTTCAAGCTCATGACAACAGTACGAAGGTCAATCGCGACAGGTTGGCGTAAAGCCAATATTTTAAGCGCATTGTCGTTTAGCGCCGCCTCAAGTTCATTGATCCGAACATCGCCCTTTAAAACAATTTTGGCTAAGTCTCGGTCGCCTTTACGAAGAGATTGAGTCGCATTGACCAATTGTTTCTCAACGAGCCCGCCCATTTCAAGCAACAAACTTTCAAGCTTATTCATGTCCTCGCCAAAGGATGATACGATATGAGGGTTGCTATTCATCTGGCTCTCCTAACCTATCCGGCCTGAAATATAGTTTTGCGTGAGTGTATTATCGGGATTTGTAAAAATGGAGTCCGTGTCTCCATATTCAATCAATTTACCCAAATGAAAAAAGGCGGTCTTTTGAGAAATACGTGCAGCTTGCGCCATGGAATGGGTCACAATAACAATTGTATATTCTTTTTTCATGGACTCCATCAAATCCTCAATGATCGCCGTAGCAATCGGATCAAGCGCCGAACAAGGCTCGTCCATCAAAATCACTTGCGGATCAACCGCAATGGCGCGGGCAATACATAACCTTTGTTGCTGTCCGCCAGACAGGCTTGTCCCTGAATCGTCTAGCCTGTCCGAAATTTCGTCATACAATCCGGCACGCTTTAGCGATGTAACAACGATCTCTTCAAGATGGTCTTTTGATTCAGCCAGATCATGAATACGCGGCCCATAAGCGACATTATCAAAAATAGACTTCGGGAAAGGGTTGGCCTTTTGAAAAACCATGCCGATACGTTTACGTAGCGCGACAACGTCAACTTTAGAATTGTAAATGTCCTGATCTGCAAAGCGGATATCGCCCGTAATTTTACACGAATCAATCGTATCATTCATACGGTTAAAGCAGCGCAAAAAGGTGGATTTTCCACACCCTGACGGCCCGATAAAGGCTGTGATTTCATTTTCAGGAATATTCAAACTGACATTATCAATGGCTTGCTTTTTTCCATAAAAAACATCGACATTTTTCGCCGTCATGATCGGTTCTTTAACCGTCACGGGCATATCAGTTGCAAGGTCCATAATCTGTCTCATTTACCAACGGCGCTCTAGTTTTCGGCGCATATAAACTGCGGCCAAATTCATGATAATCAAAAAAGCGAGCAATACAATAATGGCGGCAGAGGTTCGCTCGACAAAGCCCTTCTCAGGACTATCTGCCCAGAGGAAAATTTGCACGGGCAAAGCTGTGGCCACATCCGTAACGCCTTTGGGGATATCAACAATGAAGGCCACCATTCCGATCATTAATAGAGGCGCAGTTTCGCCGAGGGCGCGCGCCATACCTAATATCGTCCCCGTTAACATGCCCGGCATAGCGAGCGGCACAACATGGTGGAATGTAGCTTGGGTTTTACTAGCACCTAACCCTAAGGCGGCGTCTCGGATACTATTGGGAATGGAGCGTAAAATAGAGCGTGAGGCAATAATGATTGTCGGCATAGCCATTAAAGCCAAGACCATGCCGCCCACAAGCGGGGTTGAACGCGGCAGTTCAAAGAAATTTAAAAAGATCGCTAATCCCAACAACCCAAAAACAATAGAGGGTACAGCGGCTAGATTATTGATATTAACCTCAATGAGATTGGTGAGTTTATTTTTTGTCGCAAATTCTTCGAGATAAACCGCCGTTAAAATGCCCAGCGGAAACGCTATCAGAAAGCAAATCAGTAAACTAAAAAACGAGCCTAAGGCCGCACCTAAAATCCCCGCCATGACAGGGTCGCGCGAGTCGCCATTTTGAAAGAAACGCTTATTAAATGATTTTTTAATCAACCCCTTGGAGATGAGTGTCTCCACCCAAGCTATATCGCGGTCTTTTAAGCGGCGGAGGTTTTCAGGGACGGTTTCGTCAATTTTTCCCTTCATATAAAGATCGACTTCTGAAGAGGCCGACAGCCATATTATATCCGTAGTACCAATCAACTCGGGGTTACTAGCAACCCTTTCTCCAAGCTCAAACCCACTAGCACTACTAACCAAACGATAGAGTCTTATATTTTCCCGCCGCTCAGTGACGTTCGGAAATATTTCGGCTAAGCCTTTTTTGATCAACGGCTTATAATTGGCCCGCGTAAGCTCACCCGCATCGCGCGCACCTTGAGGGTCTATAATCTGCTCATCAAAATGAATATTTAATCCAATTTGACTTTGCTGGAAGGCCCCCGCGCCGCGGTAGATAATCGCGACAAACATAAAGACAAGAAAAGCCAATGAAAGCGCAATTGCCGTGCGCCCATACCATTGGAACCGTTTTTCCGCAGCGTGGCGGCGGCGCATCTGAGGCGAAGTTGTGAGCGTGTAATCAAGCATATTTAGCCTTGTAACGATCAACAATTTTAAGCGCGATGACGTTTAAACCCAATGTCAAAACAAGCAAAAAGAGAGCAATCGCAAAGGCGGCTAAAGTCTTGGCTGAGTCAAATTCCTGATCTCCGGTTAACAGCGTCACGATCTGAACTGTCATAGTGGTCACGGCCTCAAACGGGTTAATGGTTAAATTAGCAGCCAAACCCGCGGCCATAACAACAATCATGGTCTCGCCAATGGCGCGAGATATGGCTAGCAAGAGACTTCCCATAATGCCAGGAGTCGCGGCCGGCAGAACAACATTTTTAATTGTCTCGGCTTGGGTTGCGCCCATACCCAACGAAGCATCTCTCAGGGCTTGTGGGACGGCATTAATAACATCATCAGATAAAGACGAGATAAAGGGGACCAACATCACCCCCATAACAAGCCCAGCCGCCAGCGCGCTTTCAGAGGAAATCTCAAAGCCCATACCCGACCCGGTCGCACGAATGATGGGCGCAATAACAAGAGCGGCGAAAAACCCGTAAACAACGGTTGGAATACCGGCCAACAATTCTAGTAAAGGCTTGACCGAATTGCGCGTTTTTTGACTCGCATATTCAGAGAGATAAACAGCGGAATAAAGACCAAGCGGCGTGGCGACGCTCATCGCAATCGCGCTAATGAGGAGCGTTCCGGTTAGAAGCGGAATAACGCCAAATTTACCACTAGCCCCGACTTGGTCACTTCGAATGGCCGTTTGCGGGCTCCATTCAAGTCCAAAAATAAAATCTGTGATCGGGATTTTTGCAAAGAAGCGAAAGGCTTCAAAACTTAAAGACAGAACTATCCCTATCGTGGTGAAAATAGCCACCATTGAACTTGCAATCAAAACTGTTTTGATCGCAAGTTCTTTAACTTGTGTACTTTTTTTGGACTCGCGTAGCGTTAAATTTACAGATGTCTTCGCGGCCGAATTCATTATTTTAGTGACAATGTTGACAGATTGCCAACACTCGTTTTCCACTGGCTATGCTCAGCGGCGTTCATCGGAATCAAGCCTTTTTCTGAAAGATATCCATCAGCTCCGCTCGCCCGCTCGCTCATAAACTCATCCAGATATTCTTTGATACCCGGAACTTGTCCGATATTGGCCTTCTTAACATAGAAATATAACGAGCGGGAAACCGGGTAGTCTCCACTTGCAATATTTTCAAATGATGGTGTTTTTCCATTAATCAGGCTACCCTGAACACTCTCTGCATTTTGTTCCAGAAAGCTAAATCCAAAGATACCAAAAGCATCCGGATTGGCATTAAGTTTTTGAACAATCAGATTGTCATTTTCACCGGCTTCAACGAAAGCATCATCTTCACGGATGGTGTGGCACATGGATTTATAAGCTGATTTATCGGTTTTCTTCATGGCCTTGATCCAAGCAAAGCTTTTACATCCGCCTTCCATGGCGAGCTCGACAAAAGCATCGCGCGTGCCTGATGTTGGCGGAGGTCCCATAACTTCGATTTTCAGATCAGGCAGTGCGGCGTTGACATCTTTCCATGTTTTATAGGGGTTAGCTTTCAAACCGCCACTTCCATCGGGAACATCTTTAGCCAAGGCCAGAAATACGTCTTTAAGTGAAAGTTCCATCAGGTTCGATTTACGCGAATTGGCTAAAACAATGCCGTCATAGCCGACTTTGACTTCGACAATATCATTAATATCATTTTTGGCACAGTTCTCGACTTCGGAAGATTTAATGCGGCGCGAGGCATTTGTAATGTCAGGATGGTTTGCGCCGACGCCGGCACAAAACAGCTTAAGCCCGCCGCCGGAGCCCGTGCTTTCGACAACCGGCGTTTTGAATTTAGTCGTCCGGCCAAAATTCTCCGCAACTGTTGTCGCGAAAGGATAAACTGTTGAGGAGCCTACAATTTTGATTTGGTTCCGCCCGGATGAGGCCGGAGCCTCCGCTTTGTTCACATTAGTCTCTGTTGATGGCGTATCCCCACCACTACAAGCTACAAGGATGATAGCTAGAAGGCTGGCACTCATTGATTTATAAAACATATCTTTCTCCATCTCTTGTTAAAAGTCTAACCTCTAAAATAAATGTTTATGTCAGATGCCAATAAGCACCCAGTGAGATGGCTTTTATAAACATTAACTAAAAGTATATGACATTTCTATAAAGGATTTATGACAATCCACACTTTTGTGAAAATCATACAAAATAAGCCGAGTTATGATATCAAGTTAAAAGTCACGCTGACCTCTGTTCCTTGGCCTAATTCACTATCAAATGTTAGCCGCGCCCGGTGACGACTCAAAATATGTTTTGTAATTGCCAACCCTAAACCTGTTCCGCCCATTTTTCTCGAACGCCCCTTATCAACCCGGTAAAACCGTTCTGTCAATCTTGGTAAATGTTCCTTGGCAATACCATCACCCTGATCTTTAATCTTGACGGACACTTTAGAGTCAACCGCGTCAATGATCATCTCAATATCAACCGGAGAATCGGGCGGGCTATATTTCAAAGCATTTTCAATCAGGTTTTGAAACACTTCGGTCAGCTCATCACGGTCACCGGCGATAAAGATATCGGTCTCAGAGGACTCGAATTTAACGCGGCCCTTATGACCCGGCGCGCTTTCGGAAAGCACCGCAATGACCCGCCTGATGGTGCGCTGCAGATCGACCTTGTCAACAGGGAGAAGATGTTCTTTGGATTCCAGTTTTGACAAAGACAATAAATCGCCGACCAATCTTGTCATACGTTCAGTTTCGCCCTGCATGAGTTTCAAAAATCTATCACGCGCCTTTTCATCATTGCGGGCGGGTCCTTGCAAAGTTTCGACAACACCAGCGAGAGCCGTCAGAGGTGAACGTAATTCGTGACTGACATTGGCTACAAATGTACTACGCGATTTTTCAGCATTGAGCTTTGCCGAAATATCTTGCAGGGAAAAGAGTATATTATCCTCAACAATCGCTGCGCTGCCTTTATAGACCCTATTACTGGGAACCCTGAGCGTTAATTCACAGGTCTCTAATTCCCCAGAGTCATAGGCAGCAACCAAACAGCCCTTGGCTTCTGGCTGGCGCAAAATTCGCGCGAAAAGCTCACCTTTAAGCTGGGTGTCAAATAACTTTTCCGCAGGGGGGTTTGCGCAAGCGATGATAAAATCCTGCCGAACAAAAAAGGCCGGATCGGGCAAAGCATTGACGATGCTCTGCAAAATACCAATATCCGTTTCAGCATCTAGCATTATTCAACAACTCACCTTATACCGCGCGGCCTTGCACTGATGAAATGAACTGACGAAGTGCTTCAAGTGTTTTTCGCGGCGCTTCTATGGGGAGCATATGGCCATAACCTTTTATTATCGTGGGAATAACGCCCATCGACTCTGCAAGTTTCACTCCCGCCTTAAGAGGGGTCATCTTGTCTTTATCGGCCAAAATACAACAACCTGGAATATTACCAAGTGTCTGTGCCGCTTTGGCTCCGCCGCTATAATCAGCGCAGGCTTGTAGGTCCACCGCCAGCGGGTTAGCGCTCATTATCGCTCGGCCAATAGCAAGAGGCTGCATACCCGGAACCGCGCTAATGCCGTTATGAGCGCCCGGCCCAAAGCCCCAATTGACCATCATATACGCAGCCTTAGCCGCGCTATCTTTGGCCGTATCAATCAAGGCCTGATTGACCGGAATCCCTGCGGCCGTCCCAATAGCGCAAAGCGATAAGATACGGTCAGGATGGGTCTTGGCAAATTCAAGCGCGGTCAGAAATCCTTGCGAATGTCCCACAATATGAGCGGCAGTAACACCTGCTTTGTCGAGAAAATCTGCGAGCCAAACTGCGCTTTCTTCTATGGAGGAACACGGCTCGCCTTTAGACAGGCTATGACCGGGGAAATCTGGCGCAAGAACAGAATAGCCATGATAGGCAAACCAGCGCGCCTGAAGCGCAAAGCTACGGTGATCCAACCCGCTCCCGTGAAGGAACACAACAGTGGGCAAGCTTGCATCAAAAGGCTTACCGCCCGTGGCCGTAAATATCTCGGTTTGATTAACACTTAGTCTCATGACGCAGCCCGCTTGGCAGCTTTAAGTCCCTTGGAAAAATCAGCGGTAATATCTTTGATATCTTCAAGACCGACCGAGACGCGGATCAAATCTTCACTAATACCAGAAGCTTCCAGCGCAGCTTTATCCAGACGTGAATGGGTGGTCGATCCGGGATGAAGGACTAATGTACGGCTATCACCCACATTGGCTAAATGGCTGGAGAGCTGTACCGAATTGATAAAGGCCGCCCCGCCAGCCCGTCCGCCGCTTACCCCGAAACACAGCATAGATCCCGCCCCGTTCGGGAAAAGTCTTTGGGCTACTTTATGACTTGCATTACTCTCCAGTTCAGGATGATTAACCCAGCTCACCGCTTCTTGTGTCAACAGCCAATCACGCAAAGCTTTCGTATTTTCAACATGCTTTGCCATCCGCAAGGACAACGTCTCCACGCCCTGTAAAATCAAAAAAGCATTTTGCGGCGCCAGGGCCGGACCAAGATCACGCATCGCTTCGGAACGCACTTTCATCGCAAAACAATTTGGGCCAAATTCCTCCCAAAAGCGCATCCCATGATAAGGTGCAAAAGGCTCTGTCATTTCGGGAAAGCGGCCATTGCCCCAATCAAAATTCCCACCATCAATAATGGCTCCGCCTATCGCGGCGCCGTGACCGCCAATCCATTTTGTGGCCGAGTGGACAACAATATTCGCCCCATGTTCAATCGGGCGGCAAAGCGCGGGCGTTGAAAACGTAGCATCGACCACCACCGGTACGCCCATCTCATTAGCGATTTTCGCGATTTGCGGTAGATCAGACACTTCCATTCCCGGATTGGAAATGCTCTCACAAAAAACCAGTTTCGTTTTCGGCGTAATCGCCGCGCGCAGGGCCGCTTCATCATTGATCGGTACAAAATCCGTAGTGATATTAAAACGCGGCAAAGTATGACGCAGTAATGTTGCGGTTGAACCATAAATTTGCGCCGATGACACAATATGATCGCCGGCCGAACACAGCGTTGTAAAAGTCGAATAAAGCGCCGACATGCCGGAGGCCGTACAAATCGCGCCGCTGCCGCCTTCCAACGCGGCAAGTCTTTGTTCCAAAACCGCCACAGTTGGATTGGAAATGCGCGAGTAAATATGCCCGCCCCGTTCGACATTAAAAAGCGACTGCGCGTCCGAGACATCTTCAAAGGCAAATGAAGTTGTTTGATAAATCGGCACAGCACGCGAGCCATAATCGGATTCCGGCGAATAGCCCGTATGCAAGGCTATGGTGGCTGCTTTATAAAAAGATGCGTTACTCATGTGATCCCTATGCTAATTACCCAAACGCATAAAGGCTCGCTCCTTTCATGTCGAGTAGATCATATGAGCACAGGCAAGCATAAACATTTTTATATTGCCTGTATAAAGCTCTTAGCTTAGTTTTGTTTATGTGCTTCACACACCGCATAGCCACCCTTGATGATGTTGACATCATTACGGCACTGATGAAAGCCTCGATGGAAACACTACTGCCTGATGTTTTATCCCCCGCTCAAGTCACCAAATCCCATGCTTCGATGGGGCTGGATACGCAGCTTCTGACAGACGGCACCTATTTTTTAATCTTGGACGGGCCCACGATTGTTGGCTGCGGAGGCTGGTCACGACGGAGAACACTTTTTGGCGGCAACCACACTCAGGGGCGTGATGATGCTCTAGCTGATCCAATGACCGAACCTGCAAAGATACGCGCCATGTATACACACCCCGATCACGTCAGACGAGGTGTCGGGCGCTTCTTAATCGAGCTGGGTGAGAACGCTGCTCGGATGGAGGGCTTTAAAACCATGGAGCTTGGCGCGACAGCCTCCGGTATTTTGCTCTATGAAAAATGCGGCTATGACACACTTCACGATTTGGCCAAGCCAGATGAAGACGGCATTACCGTCCCCATCATATTAATGCGCAAAACGCTCTAAGTCAGTTTAGGTGAGGTCTAAGTCTTTAACTCGAAAGGTTGCCTTTACTTAAACTATAGCAAATATTTCCTCCATTAAAAATCTGTGCTACAGCTTCGCCTAAAGGAGGATCGCATGATAAAATTGAATGTTAATGGCGAAGCGCTTGAATTTGATGGTGATGAAGAGACGCCGCTTTTATGGGCGCTACGCGAACAGTTGGGATTGACGGGAACGAAATATGGCTGTGGCATCGCCGAATGTGGGGCGTGCACCGTACATATTGACGGCGAAGCGGTCAGGTCCTGTGTTTATCCGGTGGCGGCGCTGGAAGGCACCGAGCAAATAACCACCATTGAAGGCTTGTCCAAAGATGGTTCTCACCCCGTTCAGCAAGCTTGGGCCGAGCTAGATATTCCCCAATGCGGATATTGTCAGGCCGGTATGATTATGGCGGTCTCAGCTCTGCTCAAGGATAATCCCAAAGCAACGGATGAAGATATAGACGAAACGATTACGAATATATGCCGCTGCGGGACCTTTGCCCGTGTGCGCAAGGGGATTCACCTCGCCAAGACGAAAATATAGGAGCTGATAATGACCAAAATATTTAACGCGCCTAAGCTATCGCCGAAACTTTCAAGACGCAATTTCATTGTCTCGACCAGCGCGGCGGGGCTCTCGCTTGGCGTCATGGGGGGGTGTGCCCCGGCTAGCGAAATTGCGAGTGAAACAGCGATTAAAACACCTACTCAAGCCGTGGATTATAGTCATCTTCCGCCACATCCGGAGGTCAATGCCTGGGTTCACATTCATCATGACGATACTGTGACGGTTCGTATTGCGCGCTCTGAAATGGGGCAAGGGACAGCAACTGGTCTGGCGCAACTCGTGGCCGAAGAGCTGGGCTGTGATTGGGATAAGGTCACCTTTGAATTCCCGACGCCCGCTGAAAACGCGCGGCGGGATCGCGTCTGGGGAAGCTTCGGCACAGGCGGGAGTAGCGGCATTAGAAAATCCCACCAATATGTGCGTGAAGGCGGAGCTGCGGCGCGCATAATGTTAACACAAGCCGCCGCCGAACAATGGGACGTACCCCTTAACGAATGCAGCGTAGATAAAGGCGTGGTCAGCCATAAAAGTTCAGGGCGCAGCGCGCGCTTTGGTGAACTGGTTGAGGCCGCATCAAATCTAACTCCGCCGACCGAGATCACCTTAAAAGATAGTCAAGACTGGACCATAACCGGCCAGCCCAAAAAGAGATTAGACACGGCGGATAAATTGACGGGCCGTTTAAAATACGGATCGGATTTGTCCTTTCCGGGTATGCTCTGCGCGAGCGTGAAAGCCTGTCCTATATTGGGCGGTACGATTAAGAGTTTCGACGCCAGCACGGCCACGGCAATGCCCGGCGTCAAGAAAGTGGTTCAGCTTGACAACAATGCAGTTGTCGTCATCGCCAAGACGTGGTGGCAAGCCCATTCCGCTCTCGAAGCCATGCCAATAGAATGGGATGGCGGGGAGCTCGCGACGTATTCAAGCTCTGATATCAATGCCTTGCTCGATGAAGGCTTAGATTCAAAAGAGACCTTTACGGGTAATCGCGGTGGTGATGTGCTCTCTGCGATGAAAGCGGCGGCCCAAACCGTTGAAGCGAGCTATAATTTCCCAACCCAAAATCACGCAACGATGGAGCCCATGAACGCCACGGCTTTGTGGACGGCAAATAAATGCGAGGTATGGTGCCCCACCCAAAACGGAGAAGCCGCCTTGCGCGAAGCGGTCAAAGCCTCGGGCTTGAAAGCGGAGCAATGTGATGTTTATAAAACCATACTTGGCGGCGGCTTTGGCCGGCGGGGCAAATCGGATTATGTCCGCCAAGCCGTTATGATTGCCAAGGAGATCCCCGGCACCCATATCAAACTGCAATGGTCGCGTGAAGAAGACATGTTACAAGGCTTTTATCACCCGATCACAAAATGTACCTTAAAAGGCGGGCTGGACGCAGACGGGAATCTGTCTGCGCTGGATATCAAATTATCGGGGCAGTCTATTCTAGCGACGCTTGCTCCTACGGCCTTAATTGACGGTGTTGATTATGCCGTCTTTCAAGGCTTGTTGCCCTCTGGCGTGAATGAGCGGTTCGAAGATCAAACCCTGAAATATATATTCCCCAATTTCCATATTCACCATGCTATGCGAAATCCGCCCATACGGCCCGGCTTTTGGCGTGGCGTCAATCTTAACCAGAACACACTATATCTGGAGTGCTTTCTAGATGAGATGGCCCATGCCGCCGGTAAGGACGCGCTCGACTTCCGCCTAGCCCTGCTTAAAGACGAGCCTAAAATGGCAGCGGTGCTTAAGGCCGTCGCCGATAAGGGCGGCTGGGGCGCTAAGGATGGCAAGCATCGCGGACTGGCCAATATTTATGGCTTTGGCAGCTATGTCGCCGCCTGCGCCGAGGTTAGCATTCATGAGGACGGCTCGGTCAAGATGGAAAAAATCACCGCCGCGACCGATCCCGGATATGCGGTTAATCCCCAACAGATCGAAGCGCAAATCGAAGGCTCATTCGTCTATGGATTATCGGCCATGTTATTTGGCGAGATTACCTATAAGGATGGTCAACCCGAGCAGCGTAATTTTGACACTTATAATTCCATGCGGATTAAGGATATGCCCAAAGTCGAGTCCATTATCATGCCATCCGGCGGATTTTGGGGCGGCGTGGGCGAGCCCACAATCGCTGTCGCCGCGCCTTCTGTCGTTAATGCCATATTCGCCGCAACCGGAAAACGCGTGCGAAAATTCCCGATCAGGGATACAGATTTACGGGTCTAGCGCTAAAGATTAGACGCCGGTGATTACATCAAGCTCATGACATGACCCATTGTCATGATCATGTTCAGCACTGAAAGCTCCGCGCCCATTCATAAGGCGCAGAGTGAGTGTTTAGAGGATGAAGTTTAGCTACGGCTATCACGG
>CAZNWH010000068.1:0-13036 GCA_964576765.1 uncultured Hellea sp. | reverse complement strand
CCGCAATCACGTAAAATAAGCTCGGAATGCTCTCCTAACAGCGGCGCCGGGCCTAATGGATCAGCCATTTGCCCGCTAAATTGCACAGGATTAGCTGCCATATGTAGAGGGCCTAAATGCGGATGGGTTTGGGTTTCAATCGCGCCAATCGCTTTGACTTGAGGATGATCGGCGACCTCATCCAGAGACAAGCACGGGGCACAGGGAATATCTGCTGCTTTTAGAGCCGCTAAAAGCGCATCACTGGTCTGGGGTATATCCATCTTGGCGAACTCTTTTGAAAGAGCGGTGATATGCGTCCCGCGCGATTGCAAGCTAGTATAGCGCGGATCGATCGCCAGATCGGGACGCTCTACAATTTTAAACAAGGCCTGCCACGCCTCATCACCAAAGGGAGCTGCCGCAATATAGCCATCCTGCGTTTTAAACGTCTGATAATAATCCGCCATAGGCGCAAGATGTATCGCGTCATCTGCCAAAAGGGTTTTATGCATCATCCCGTCGGGCCACATAAAGGCGAGGCTGGCGGCAAGCATAGAAATATCAATATGTTGCCCCTGTCCTGTGCGCGCTTGCACAACCAAAGCGGCAGTGACGGCTTGGGCTGCCGTATAGGCCGTGATTTTATCACAGACGAGCATATTGATAAATTCCAGAGCGCTGTCTTTGCCTTGTACCCCCGTTATGCCCGAGAGCGCCTGAATGACAGGATCAAAGGCGGGCGCATCTTTGAGCGGGCCTTGACGACCAAAGCCCGTCACAGAGCAGACAATCAGTTTTGGGTTATTTTGGCGTAAGCTCTTACTCGCCAATCCAAGCTTCGTCATCACGCCGGGACGGTAATTATGGATCAAGATATCAGCTTTTAGGATGAGCTTGCGCACCGCGACTTGTCCAGCTTGGCTTTTAAGGTCAATAGCGAAGGATTTTTTTCCGCGGTTACAATTATTAAATACCCCTGAAATACCGGCTTTTTGACTCCCAAAATGACGAAGTTTGTCGCCAATACCCAAAGGCTCAACCTTGATAACATCCGCGCCTTGTCCGGCTAATGTCATAGCAGCCAGAGACGCCGTCACCATATTAGAGAGTTCAATGACTTTGATGCCCGATAGCGGTAGGATCTGAGTCATTGATTGTAAGCCTTGAGTGTAATTATCAATAGAACCTAGAACAACTACATCTTTCACGCAAATTTCATTCAACTGCTGTTCATGTTGATGAACATAATTAGCAGAAAGTTAATATCTGCTGGGAGGCATTATAATGGAACAACTCAAATCTTTTCTAAACCCTGACAGGCTCGATACAGTCATTGGACTGGGCATGAACGTGCTTGTCGCGTTAGCTATCTTTATTATCGGTTCGTTTATCGCCAAAAAGGTGAAAAACGGGATTGTCAAACTGGCCAAGAAAAGTCCTCATATGGACGAGACGCTTTTTAACTTCCTTGGCTCGCTAGTACGTTGGGTTATAATGGCCTTTGTCTTTATCGCTGTGCTTAACCGCTTTGGCGTTGAAACAACCTCTATTGTTGCCATGTTGGGTGCAGCAGGTCTTGCGGTTGGTCTTGCGCTTCAAGGCGCGATGTCAAACCTTGCGGCTGGCGTTATGCTTATGGTTTTCCGGCCTTATAAAGTCGGCGATTTTGTCGATGGCGGCGGACATTTTGGTAATGTCGAAGACATCACATTGTTCACAACGGTTATGCAGACCTTTGACAATCAACAGATCATCATCCCGAACGGTAAAATCTGGGGCGACAACATCATCAATCATAGTCATCACCCTGTGCGCGGCGTAGAAATGAAGTTTAACATTGCCTATGATGACGATGTCGAAAAAGCGCGTCAAGTTATCCTCAAGGCACTTGCGGCGAACCCGCATATCAAAGCTGACCCAGCTCCTTTCGTCGAAGTTGAAACGCTAACAGAGCGTTCTGCTGAGCTTGTGGTGCGTCCGTTTACAGATGGCGCGCATTACTTTGACGTACGTTACTCCGTACCGCAGCAAATCCTCACCGCTCTAGGTAAGGCCGGCTTTAGAACGCCCTATCCTGCAACACGTATGCTCCAAGAAAAAGGATAGATTTAATCTCTATATCAAACTGCAAAAGCCGAGGTGGAAACACTTCGGCTTTTTGTTGAGCAAAGCCTAACCGAGATAATTTCCGGTAATCATACACGTCCCGTCAGCTTGGCCCGTTGTTCCTGCTGGACAATTTGTCGGCGCGCCGCTCGGTAGCGGTGCTGAAACGGGAGATGGGACAGGCGCAATAACGGGCGCGGAAACAGGTAAAGCGACAGGCTTTGGCGCCTCGAAAATAATCTTCTCACTTGCCTGCGTTGTGATCATGCCATCATTATGGACAATGACCTTGCCATCGTTTTTAATCTCGTCAGGCACAACAATATTGGGATTACGGACTTTAACCGTGCCGCTCCTCTGTATTTTATCTGCCGCCAGACCTTTGGCTGTCGATTTAGCTTTATCTATGCCTTGATCGACAACGACATCTTTAACCTTTTGAGTCAAATCATCCTGTGCCAAAGCAGGCGCGCTGCCTATTCCGATAAGCAGGATGGCTGCTATCAAGCTTTTATATGAAATTATCATAATATCTCTCCAATTATAGGCCCGCCCATTAATTAAGGCAGTGTGGATGCAATTCAGGCTAAAATAGGGCCGCTTACACAAGGTTAATTCAGCTGTAATTAATATTGGACGAGCTAGGAGACCACATCATGGCTGCTTTATGACCGTAGCCCAACACAGGACAGCCCTTGACTCTCTGCCTTCCCAACCCGACATCACTCTCATGACTGAAAGTCTTCCCGCAATCGTTCCGTCTTTGGCCAAAGCCTTCGAGCCTGAACGACAAGCCTTGCAAGCCAGTCTGAGCGATGATCTCTCTGCCGTTCAAATGGTAGGACAAGCCCGCAGAGCGCTAGATCGTACGGGGGCCGCATTTTCTAAGACCACCCAAGACCCGAACCTACAAAAATCAGGCCTATGGCTAATCGAAATGGTCAAGGCCGGCGCCGGCATTCTTGATCGCGCCAGCCATGCCGATGTGGTCTGGTCAGAAATTGCCGCCCGTCCAGCCCGGCAATGGGCAGGGCGCAGCCTGTTTTATGGCGCGGCGGGCCTTTTTGCGCTGGCCGGATTTTTACAAGGCTCGGCTCTGGCCATATTCGGCGCGGCAGTTCTGGCCGCTCTTCGTTTTTTTGATCCCAAAGACTGGGGACATTTGCGCCATAAAATTCCTTTCCTAAAGCGCCCGCCGGCCCTTGAGGATAATCGCGGGACGCGGTTTGAGGCCAGTGCCCATATTCGCGCGGACGCGGCAGGGTTTGTTACGCAATTAACCGAAGCCCTCAAAACAGCCGATCATATCTTAATCCGCTTGGCACAGCCAAATCACGAGACCCATTGGCGGGATAATCCGCGGCTTATGGGACTTGTACAAAGCCTGCTGGAAGCCGAAGGGGCGAAGGATGGCGACTTTGCGTTAACCCTTATTAAACAAGAACTTAAATCTGTTCTGTCAGGCGAAGGGATCGAGCTTGTGAGCTATTCACCGAAAACGAAACAACTGTTCGATATTCTGCCAGCCATTGGCGAGACCAAAACGAAAATGGCGGCCCCGGCCTTAGTCTCGGGACAACACGTCCTCAAACGCGGAACTGTTTGGCAATCAGAATGAGTAAGAAATCCGTCGACGAATTTATTGGCTTTGATTTGGGCCACGGCGAGAGCGCGCTGGGCCGTGCCTTTGGCGCGACGATCAGAGAGCCTGAAATTTTAGAATATCGCGGCGAGCGCAGTTTCGTGACCGCCGTAGCAAAAACCAAAGAGGGTATTAAAATTGGAGCAGATGCCGTTAATCTGTCCTTTATGGGCGACGTGCCTGAGGTCTGGATTAAATTCAAAGACCGGGCAGTTCGTAATTCCGATGTTAAAATTCCTACACAGCTCTTTACGAAAACCTTGATAGGCGGCCTCGCCAAAGACGGCATTATACGCGGGCCCAAAGACAGCCGTTTTATTATTGGTTGTCCGTCGGGCTGGGACGAGGCCGCAAAATCCGATTATCTGGCTGTCTTTGAAGGGGCGGGGCTAAAAACGGTTCGTATTGTTCCCGAAAGCCGCGCCGCCTTGATGACGGCGCTGGAGCAAGGTTATCTATCTATCGAAGATGCCAAGGCCTCTGTCCTCATTGTTGATATTGGGTCTTCGACGACCGATTTCACCTATAGCCGTGATTTGGACGCCGAAGATGTCGGCCATAATGTTTTAGGCTCGGGCCTGCTGGACACAGAAATATTTAAACTCAATTTAGCCCGGCAATCTTCGCGCCGGAAAATTGAAAAGCTCTTAAAGCGCTATCCCCATTATGAACCGATTATGGAATATTGGTGCCGCCAAGCCAAAGAGGCCTATTTTACCGGTGAAGAAAAACCTGTCGAGATGATTAAACGCCTGCCTATTGATGGCGGTATTTTATTTGAAATCCGCATCGACAAAAATGACGCCGATAACATTTTAACTACACCGCTGAAGAGCCTTAACGGGTATAGTTGGCAAAAAGCCTTTGACTTTGCCCTGCGTGAAACCGTTGCAAAATTGGGCGGGCGGGCCCCGGATACGATATTACTCACGGGTGGGGCCTCGCGCCTGCCGCTTGTCCTGCCCGCCACAGAAAAGGCCTTTCCCAAGGCCAAAGTCGTACGCGGTTCGGAACCAGAATTTTCTATAGCGCGCGGGCTGTCATGGTTGGGCCGCTTTGAGTTTCTTCATGCCAGTTTTCAAAAAGCGGTATCTAAGATGCTCTCCGAAGACGGGGCCGTTTACGCCAAAGCGCGCGAGGCGTCTGAAAATTTAGGGAGCAGACTCGCGCCTGTTCTGGTGGATGCCATGACGGATAATTGCATCATTCCTGTCTTTCAAAATTGGCGCTCTGGCCAGATTGAAAGTTTGGACAATGTCGAACAAGCGCTCTCAGAGCGCGTCAAAGACTGGCTGCAAAATGATACAGCTACGGCGGTTTTAAAACCTGTTATTGAGGACTGGTTTGCACAGCTCCAACGCGATATTGAAAAAGAAACTGACCCGCTATGCCGCGATCATGGCCTGCCTGCTATGGTGCTCTCGCTCGATGATAGTCAGCATATTAGCCGTCACCTTGAAGACCTCGCCATCGCCGCGCCCAGCGTCGATACGCTTGAATCAGACACAGCTCTGATGGGGACAACTCTGACGGCCATTATCATTTCGGCGCTGCTCGCCAAAGCCAATCTCTTCGCCCCGCTTTTTCTCAACCCTATTGGTCTTGTGATTGGCGGGGCTCTGGCGGGAGGCGGCTTTATTTATGGACGTAAGAAATTACAAGGCCGCTTTAAGGGTGCCAATGTGCCTGTTCTGGCCCGACAGATTATGACCGATGGCCGCATAAGGCGCGCAACAGAAAAACAACGGCCCGACTTGATAGACGCCGTCACGCAGGCGTGGGAGCAGGCCGCTTCAGAACGCTTTACAGGCGAACTTACAGACACATTAGAAGCGGCCCTGACCGAGCGAGCAGATGACCGCGCCATGTTGTTTTTGATATAGAAGTTACGGCCTTACCCCAAAGTCTCAAACGCATTCATTTTATAACAATGGCGGAAGGAGAGTTAGCCTTTAATTTTTTGGCGTCAGCTCGATGTCAAATTCTTCGTCACCGTCCAGTTCAATGACAATGCGCGTTTTGGTTTTTCCGTTTTTGCGGATGACTTCTTTATTCACGCTCATATTTTTTCCAAAACCTTCAATCCCGACGCCGTCCTGACTATCCTTATCCATTTTCAGCCGGCCCAGACGTTTGCCTTCGAAATTCAAAGACACGCCCTCATCTGAGCTGTCAATCTCGAAATCATCAGCGAGATCAATTATCATATCCCCCAAACCAGAGAGAATACCGGATTCAGAGAGTAAATCCTCGAGAGCGTGGGCCGCATCGCCTAGGTCTTCAAGACTTTCAATTTCGCGCTGGGATTTCAAGAATTCATTCTTGGATTTAGCGCGGTCAAGATTGCGGTCTATTTTTTTAGCGTGGCGCTCAAATCGTCTTTCTAAACGCTGCGTAAATTCTTCAGCGTCCATAGTATCATTCCCGCCTGTAGCGGAGGAATAGCTTTTCTTTTTTATATCTTTATCCCGCTTGGCTTCTTTATCAGCCATATCAATTTTTTTAACCGCCTTCTCGTTATCCGTCTTCTGGCCAAAATTGGGCCAAATACGCTCAACTTTCGGCGTGTTATCTACTGTGTCTTCGGTGTCAGGTTTATGTGGATGAGCCATCGCCATCGTGCAAAGCGCCATAATAGCCCCAGGAAGAATAATTGGAAAAATAAACCGTTTCATAACTCGCTCCTTTAAGAACTAGCCCCATTATAAATCTTTACAGACCTTACGTAAACTTATCTTCACAGTTCCTCGCATCTAGCCTATGCAAGGCCGTATGTTGAAAGACCGGTATTTTTATCCGCTAGCTCTGGTCGTTATAGTCGGTCTGATCTGGCATGCTTGGTCCAAAGTGGATTATGAAATCCCGAGCCAAAGCTATATTTTAGAATATGGGTTCATCGCCCAAGAGGAGGATTTAAAAAGCCTGACGGCCTCCCCCGGAACCTCGTTTAAATATGCCGCTAAAACAAACACCGAACCGGCCTATATTGTTATGCTCTCGAATATCCCGCGAAAAGACGCCCCGGCATCTCCAGGTATATTTGCTGTTTTGGACAAACATTATGAACAGGCCTTTGCCGAAAAAAAAATACGCGTCACCGTCCGGGCCCGGTCTGGGCAAAAAAACCCGCTGACATATTTTGATATGCAATATTCTACCGCAGATGTTGGCGATACGGGCTGGCTGCGCCGTTCTTTAACCACGCAGTGGAAGGATTATAGTTTTGAATTTACGCCTAAAGCCCCCCAAAACGATCTGGAAGCTGATTATGTTGGAATATGGCCCGGAGAAACCGGTAAGAAGAAAACTATGGATGTTCAATTTATGAAAATTGACGTCATAGCTCCGCCGCAAAAACAAGGTCAAGGCGAAGCTCAAATTAACCCGCAAAACCCTATAAATGAATAGATTAAGCGGCGGGCTCTAAGGCTGTTAAACTATTAGACGGGCTATTTCGCAAACCTCTTCATTATCGCTTGAGCCTCTGGCCCTATATCTACGTGATCTTTAGCATAGGCCAAAACCGCTTCGAAATAACCAATTTTTGAGCCACAATCATAATCCTGACCTTCATATTCATAGGCGTGAAAAGATTGTTCCTTCATCAAGCTTGCCATGGCGTCGGTGAGCTGAATTTCTCCGCCAGCACCCGCGGCTTGGGTTTTCAAAATCTCCATGATTTTGGGCTGTAAAATATACCGACCTGTAATTTTCAGATTACTGGGGGCTGCACTAACAGGCGGTTTTTCAACCATACCCGACATTTCAATTAGGCGGCCGTCACGAGATTTTGGCGCGATGACGCCGTAACTGCTCACACGGTCTTCCGGGACTGCATCAACAGCGATAATATTGCCGCCAACCTTATCATAAGCCTCTACCATTTGCGCCAGACAGGACTTTTTTGCTTTGACCAAAACGTCAGGCAGTAAAATCGCAAAGGGGTCATCACCTATCACATCTCGCGCGCACCAGATGGCATGGCCGAGACCTTTAGCTGATTGTTGGCGCACAAAACTCATCGTACCCGCTTCGGGCGTATCGGCGTCCAGCGCGTCATATATTTCGGTTTTGCCTTTGGCTTGTAGGCTATATTCAAGCTCATAAGCGCGGTCAAAATAATCCTCAATCGCGCCTTTATTGCGGCCTGTGACAAAGACGAAATGCTCGATACCGGCTTCTCGGGCCTCATCGACAACATACTGCAAGGCTGGCCTGTCAACAACAGGCAGCATTTCTTTCGGTATAGTTTTCGTGGCGGGCAGAACCCGCGTTCCAAAACCAGCGACAGGTAAAACGGCTTTACGAAGTTTTTTCATAAAACCCTTTTAGCAGAAATAGATTATTCAACTGTTACCAAGCTTATTCTACTGTTACTGATTTGGCTAAATTACGGGGCTGATCGACGTCAGTTCCTAAATGAACCGCCGTGTGATAAGCTAGTAATTGTATGGCAATAGTTGTGATAATCGGCGCAACAAAGCTATCCGAGCTTGGAACAACAATCATATTATCGGCCATAGAGTTTGCATGTTTAGCCCCGGTTTCGTCTGTTATCAGAATAATATGAGCCCCGCGTGAGGCGACCTCTTGTAGATTAGAGATCGTCTTTTCAAATAAGTTATCATGAGGAGCCAGCACAATAACAGGCGTTCCGTCCTCAATCAGGGCAATGGGACCATGTTTAAGCTCGCCCGCCGCATAGCCTTCGGCATGCATGTATGAAATTTCTTTAAGCTTTAACGCACCTTCAAAGGCGATGGGAACTTGGCTACCGCGGCCCAGATAAAATGCGCTTTTGGATTTTGAAAACTCAAAAGCCATAGCTTCGATTTCGTTATCCAGCCGTAGCGCCTGTTTGACATGGCGCGGCGTTTTAATCAGCGCCGTTGCCAGTCTTTCCTGATCTTCTTTTGTGATAACCCCTCGCGCTGTTCCAGCTGCCAACGCCATAGAGGCAAGCGCTGTGAGTTGGGACGTAAAAGCCTTTGTAGAGGCAACGCCAATTTCAGGTCCTGCATTAATCGGCAGCGCAATATCAGCTTCGCGCGCCATAGTGGAGGTCATGACATTGACCAAGGCCGCTGTTTTAATGCCGGCCTCTTTACAATAGCGCAGCGCGGCGAGCGTATCGGCCGTTTCGCCGGATTGCGAGATGGCAATGAAAAGCGATTTTGGCGAGAGCACAGGTTTGCGATAGCGAAATTCCGAGGCAATATCGACATCAACAGCGAGACCTGCCACTTGCTCAAACCAATATTTGGCTACCATCCCCGCATAACAGGCCGTGCCACAAGCGATTAGAATAACGCGGTCAAATTTAGAAAAATCAAGCCCGTCTGGTACATTTGCGCCCAAACGATACTCATCAATATAATTACTAAGTGTACGGCCGATCGTTTCAGGCTGCTCATACATCTCTTTGAGCATGAAATGACGGTAATTACCTTTTTCTGCCATCGCAGGCCCGCCCGTTAAGATCGTAACCTCGCGCTCGACTTTCTTGTCATTAACGTCATAAATTTCATATGAGGTTGGGGTCATGATCGCCCAGTCGCCTTCTTCGAGATAGATGAGCTTGGAGGTTAATTGCGCCAGCGCCATCGCGTCTGAACCCAGATACATTTCATCCTCGCCAATCCCAAGGGCCAAGGGCGAGCCTGCCCGCGCGCAATAAATATGCTCGGGGTGATCATCTATAATAACGCCAAACGCATAAGCCCCTTTGAGTTTTTTGAGGCTTTGCGAAAACGCGTCTTTGGGGGATAGGCCTTTTTCAAGCGCCTCATCAACCAAGTGCGAGACAACTTCGGTATCAGTTTCCGTCCTAAAATCACGGTGGTTGAGATCCCGCCTTATGTCGAGGAAATTTTCAATAATCCCGTTATGCACCACGCCAACCCGGCCGGAAAAATGTGGATGAGCGTTGGTTTCATTGGGCACGCCATGCGTGGCCCAGCGCGTATGGGCAATACCTGTCTGGCCGTCAACACGGTCTGTTTTGAGTTTGGCTTCAAGCCCTTTAATTTTACCTTCAGCGCGTTGTCGGGATAATTTACCCTTATCTAAAACCGCAACTCCTGAGCTGTCATAACCGCGATACTCCAACCGCTTAAGCCCGTCGACCAGACGGTCTGTTACGTTGCTTGTCCCCACAATTCCAATAATTCCGCACATAGACGTCTACCTTAGTCTCTTGCCTGACATGTCCTAGCAACCCTGCTAGTGTCAGACACACTTAAATACCATGGGTTATTGACAGCAATAAGTGCAAATTTCGTTACAATTTGGACGATTTATAACAATCACTCGGCCTCAATAATCTCGATAATAATTCGTCCAGCTTTGATATCCACCTTGGGGACAGCTACTTTCGTGAAGGGATGAAAGAAGCTGGCGCTGTTTTTAGGCTTGATTTCGAGCATATCCCCAGCCCCGAATTCATGAACGGCCAGAACTTTACCCATACGTTTACCATCGGTTGATTTAACCTCTAGCCCAACCAAATCCGTAAAATAAAACTCGTCTTCCTTAGTTTCAGGTAAAGCGGTACGCGGAACATATAATTTCGTGGATTTAAGCGTCTCTGCCACTTCTCGGCTCTCGACTTCTTTCGCCGTCACAGCCACAGCATCTTTGACTATTCGGGGGTTTTGCGGCGTTAAAACAAGCTGCCCGCTTTTACTATAGAGCGGACCATAGCGAGCGCAGTCTTGTGGCTTATCCGTGAAAGATTTGAGTTTAACCTCGCCTTTGACACCAAAAGCCCCGGCAATGGCCGCGACGCAGACTAATTTATCTGTTTTTGTCATATCGCGCCCTTAAGGCTTTGACTAAATTCTGTCAGTAAAAAAATTCATCCTTAAAATGTTAAACGTATTAAACGTGACGAGCGTCACATATAGAGGATTTTTTTCTCGGTAACGCATATTTGGGGCGCAGGGGAGGAAGGCCTTGGGATGTTAGTTCTATTTTCTTCCTCTCCAACTCGCATGGCTGATTTTAACTTTTAGCTTAAAGCGGTATTATTTTGCTTATGTTCATATTGGATAGGGTAAAAGGATCTCAAATTAACGCTTGAAAGGCTTATTATGTTTCGCACTTTCGTTATTTCAATCGCCGCATTAGGGCTTTCATCCACCGCTTTTGCCCATCCTGATCCCACTGACGCACCTAAACCAACCGCTAAAGTGACAAAACCTCAACTCCCCTCTCAAGCCGATATACAAGACGCCCTACAGAAAATGCCAGATATGAACGCGCTTATGGGCGGCATGATGAGCGTGATGAAAGACGAGAAATTCAAAGATCAAATGGAAAGCTCGGCCAAAGCCTTATCCAAACGCATGGACGGTGAAGACGTGTTTAAAAAAGGCCCTGACGGTATGCCGGATTTTAATAAAGCCTTTGAACTTATGCTTGGAACATTCTCGGATGAAGACGCCATGGGCGGGATGCTTGAAACCATGATGGACCTCGCCGAAGCTATGGAAGATCATATTCCAGCTGAGGCCAAAAAGGCTGTGCCTAAACCCTAAGCCCCTTAAGGCCTATAGCCTCATTTTAACCACTTACTCTTGACCTAAGCTGAGGGCGCTCTTACTTAGTCGTCATGGCTATAAGACCCATATTAACGGTGCCCAATCCGGTCCTCAAAAAAGTATCAAAACCCGTCAAAGAGGTGACGGATGAAATCCGAGAGCTTATGGATGATATGCTCGCCACCATGTATGCCGCACCCGGTATTGGTCTTGCCGCGATACAAATTGGCGTACCGCTAAATATCATCGTCATGGATTTGGCGAAAGATGGCGCCGTAAAAGCGCCGCGATATTTTGTGAATCCTGAAATTCTCGAAGATGTTGAAGAGCTTAAGCCATACAATGAAGGCTGCTTATCTGTCCCTGATGTCTATGAAGACATCGACCGAGCTGAACGGGTGAAAATCACTTATCTGGATTATAATGGCGAGCGCGTGACCGAATGGGCCGAGGGGCTTTATGCCGTTTGTATCCAGCATGAAATGGATCACCTCAAAGGCGTTGTCTTTATTGATTATCTCTCACGGCTCAAACGCGCCCGCGCCGTCAAAAAAGTGATGAAGGCTGAGAAGCTGAAAGCTGTGGTGTGATACGGTTCATAAAAAAGATTTCAAAATTCAATATTGTCACTTTTCTCGTACTGTTTCTAGTTTCAGGGATTGCGACAAGTTACATATTACCAGTCGATAAAATGAAAATGTGTGCACCACATGAAATCGCTGTTGCAGAATTTGAAGGCTGTAATCATTGTGATTTAACTGTATGTAAATCAGTCTTCAAAAAATGACCATCTCTGTCGTTTTTATGGGCACGCCCGAATTCGCGGTGCCGTCTCTCGCTGAACTTTTATCCAGCGGTTATAATGTTGTTCGGGTTTATACCCAGCCACCCCGCCCCGCCGGACGCGGCAAGAAACTGACCAAATCTCCTGTCCATCAATTTGCCGAAATAATGGGTATTCCCGTTGAAACGCCAGAGAGCTTTCGTAAATCCAAAACCATTGACGCGCTTGAAAGCTTAAACGCCGATGTCGCCTGCGTAGTCGCCTATGGACAAATCCTACCCAAACGCGCCCTGAGCGCGCCCAAATATGGCTGCCTGAACTTACATGCCTCGCTGCTACCTAAATGGCGGGGCGCGGCGCCCGTGCAGCGCGCGATCATGGCAGGGGATCAACAGACAGGCGTGCAAATCCAGCAAATGGATACGGGGCTGGATACGGGCGATATATTGCTCTCTGAAACCGTGGATATTGGCAAAGTCGATACGGCAGGCGCGTTATTTGACCGGCTCTCGCGCATCGGCGCGGGGCTTTGGCCGCGCGTCCTCGGCGGGCTGGAACGCGGGGCGCTTAAGCCTACGCCGCAAGACGGGACGCCAAGCTACGCCCATAAAATCGACAAGGCCGAGGCCCGTATTGACTGGAACCAATCGGCGCAAAAGCTGGACTATCATATCAGAGGCCTTGCTCCCTTCCCCGGCGCGTGGTGTGAAATCGGCGGCAAACGGGTGAAAGTCCATCTGTGTGAATATCTGGAAATTGACGATACCCACGGACAGGCGCTCGGCACGGCTCTGGATGATAATTTGCTCATTACCTGCGCGCTGGACGCCATTCGTCTGCTCGAAGTTCAGCCCGCGGGAAAACCCAAAATGAGCGCCGAAGATTTCCTCCGAGGCACCCCTGTTCCAAAGGATACACAACTAGCCTAATGCCGCGCTATAAGTTGACCATAGAATATGACGGCGCGCCTTATATGGGTTG
>CAZNWH010000067.1:0-13079 GCA_964576765.1 uncultured Hellea sp. | reverse complement strand
CCTCGGCGAAATGGTGATATCAGGCATCCAAACCACAAAACCCCTCCACGAAGCCTTGCTCGATAATGAAGACTTTAAGAAGGGCGATTACAATATTCACTGGCTGGAAAAGTGGCTGGAGGAGCAGGATTAAGCGGTTGGCGTTGTACTACCGTTCGTCACATTAGGCGCTGGTAAATTTTTAACCTCTTCAGGAGCAGGCAATCCCTCATATTCGCTAGACTTCTTTTGAGTAATTCCTCGAATTTCGCGCATTCTATCAACAAGAGGTTTTGCATCTTCGCCAAATTTCTTAAGAGTATCCCCAACATCACTTATTCCACCTAGAATAACATCCAACCGACCTTCAGGCTTCTGAACCTCTACTTCAATTGCATTTATCCGTCCTAACAATCGGCGCTTATGGTTTTTGTCAAACAGATCAGAGTCAGTAACAATATCACGCATCTCGGCAGACAAAGAAGAAATCTGCTCAATCTCATCCTTTTCAAGCGCAAAGAGCGGCTCCTCCACTTCGAAGGAGAAACGTTCAGTAAGTTTTGCTTGCAAAGCTTCATTTGCAATTTTAGCAGAAAAAACAAAACATTCTTCTGATCTTACATTCGAACCATCCAAATCTTTAAAAAAAACACCGCAAAGTTGCTGTATCACTATCCTATTAGCGACATCAGACTTTCCTGCAGAAGTATTTATCGCTTTTGCAATACCTGAAAGAATTAAATAACCTCTATTTGTTATATCGCCTTCTTCATCAAAGCAGCCTACTTGCTCCTCAGATAGTAATTCCGAAAGATAGTATAGAGCTGTGTTAGGCTCTCTTGGAATTTTATTAAAATCAATCACTTATTGTCCCACAACCATAGTTTTTATAAACGTAGGAAGATTATTAGGAGTTTCAAGAGTGATTTATAAAAATAAAGCTAGGGTCGTTTGTAAAACCCGTCTCTCGGCGTAACCGCAACCGACTTCCGTCCCATAGCAGGGCCAACAGCGCCTAATGCTAAAGCCATCTTGCGCCCCTTACTTGCACTCACCCGGCCATTCCACGCTTCGGCGCCGCCTCTGCGCAAACGTTCTCCAATTTCACGATACACGGAGAGCGCGGCACTTATTGCCCATGCACAGCGGAACGGGAGTTCTTTGATGCCGACTTTCGCGCTGTCATAATATTGTTCGGCTATGTCGAGTTGTTCGCAGGCGGCTTTATGGGCGGCGGGCCAGTTTTCGCGCTTCGAAAGGCTTGCCGCATCAATCGGCGCACCATGTTTCGTAAGTAAATCCCTTGGGATAAAAACGCGGTCTGCTTGGGCGTCATCAATCACGTCCCGCGCAATATTGGTGAGCTGAAAGGCAAGGCCCAAATCGCTGGCGCGGTCGAGCGTAGCCTCATCCCTTACGCCCATAATATTAGCCATCATCACGCCGACAACGCCTGCCACATGATAGGAGTAATCGAGAATATCATCGACGGTTTCATAAACGCGGTCTTCGGCGTCCATTTCAAAACCTTTGAGCAATTCATGTGGGTGTTTGTGATCTATTTCGTGGGTTTTCACCACGCGCGCTAAACCCGCAAATACGGGATTATCCGTTGGAACCCCCGCCAGCGCGTCTGCCGTATCGGCTCGAAGCTGTTCCAATCTTTCGCCCTGCCCCGTCTTGTAATCTTCGATTTGGCCGTGTCCCATTTCCTGCCCGTCAATGACATCATCACAATAGCGGCACCACGCATAAAGCATGCTCGCATCATCGCGTAGTTCAGGCGGGAGGACACGCGAGGCCAACGCAAAAGACTTGGAGCCTTTTTTGATAGAGGCATGACCATGGGCAGCGACAGCGTCCATAATGAGAGCTTAGACCCCACCGCCGAAGTAATCAATTTTCCCCAGAGGCACACCATTATTGCGCAAGATATTATAAGCTGTCGTGGAATGAAAATACAGGTTGGGCAATGTAAAGCCGGATAGATAAGCAATCCCTGTAAATTCAGTATCGCCTCTGGAGCCTAGTTTGATCGTAAATGTCGAGTTTTCACGGCCATCTAATTGATCGGTGCTGACGGCGATTACATCCTTTTTCGCCTTGGCAATCAGACTATAAAGTTCTTCGAATGTGCGCTCACTATCATCATATTTTGGCGGCGTTAGGCCTGCGATACGGTAAGGTGCCATTTTCGCTAGATCGCATATCATCAGGACCTGTTTATAAAGCGGGTGCATATCCGGTGCGAGGCGAGCATTGAGAAAAATTTCAGGATCAATATTACGCTCTTTGGCATTGGTTTCACCCTTGCGTAAAATATGCTCCAGATTTCCCAGCAGTAACGGGATAGCGCTTACAGCATTTGACATAGATAGTTTCATCTTGGTCTCCTTAATGGTTTGATGGCCATTCGCTTGTATCTCGCGCTTCTGCGAGCAAATCTTCAAAATCACTTTCAATCACGCCCGCTGTAGCTTTGGCCGCGCCGACAACACCCGGAACGCCTGCTCCCGGATGTGTACCAGCCCCTGTAATATACATATTGCCGATAACATCATCACGGTTATGCGGGCGAAACCACGCGGATTGTGTCAGGATGGGTTCAACTGAAAAGGCACTCCCCAAATGAGAATTCATAATATCCCGAAATCCAAAAGGCGTGAGCGTATGCAGAACTTCGAGATTTTCATTGAGTCCCGGAATGGCGTGTTCTTCGAGGTAATCCAGAATCTTCTGCGTATAGGCGGGGCCAATCTCGTCCCAATCAAGATCGGCGTGACCCAAATGCGGGACAGGTGCGAGCACATAATAAGATGACTTTCCCTTGGGTGCCATCGACGTATCGGTGACGCAGGGCGCGTGCATATAAAGTGAAAAATCATCCGAGAGTTTTCCGCCTTTGCCAAATATCTCAGCGATAAGCTCTTTATATCGCGGGCCAAATAAAATGATGTGATGTTTAAGATGCTCTGGCGTGGGGGTTTTCAGGCCAAAATAAATCACGAAAAGCGACATGGAATGGCGCTTCTTTTTAAGCGCCTTACCATAAGCCTGTCCCCGCTTATGCCCGCGTAAAAGCTTGGAATATGTATGTACGACATCTGCGTTAGATGCGACGAGATCAGCATTAATTGTCAAGCCATCTTCTGTACTCACGCCTGTTACGCGGTCGCCTTCGGTATGGATATCCGTGACCTCAGCGTTAAGGCGAAGCTCACCGCCAATATCTTGGAACAAGCTGACAAGCCCTTGCACAAGCGCGCCGGTTCCGCCTTTGGCAAACCACACGCCACCTTTGCGCTCAAGCGCGTGAATAAGGGCGTAAATAGAGCTCGTGGCAAAGGGGTTACCGCCAACCAAAAGAGACTGGAAAGATAAGAGTTGCCGCGTCTTCTCATCTTTAACATATTTGGAGACGCGGTTATAAACGGTTTGATCTGCACGCAGACGAATAAGCTGCGGGGCGGCGGCGAACATCTGGCTCATCTTGAGGAAAGCCGTGGTGCCGAGTTTTTCATATCCCTCGCGGTAAAGCTCTTGAGAATAAGCCAAAAACTTACGGTAGCCTACTACGTCGTCCGGGTTACGCGCCGCGATTTGCTGTTCTAGGAAGTCTTGGTCATTATTATAATCCATGACTTCGCCATCCTCCCATTGCAAACGGTAGAACGGATCAACGGGCAGAAGGGTGACATAATCTTCCATCTTACGCTTCGTGAGCGTGAAAAGCTCTTCAAGACAATCTGGGTCAGTGATGACTGTCGGTCCGCCGTCAAATTTAAACCCGTCGATTTCATAGACATAGGCCCGCCCACCCGGCTTATCGCGGTTATCCAAAAGCGTTGTCTGAAACCCCATGGCTTGTAGGCGAATGGCCAGCGCAATGCCGCCAAAGCCAGCTCCGACAACTATAGCCGTTGGGTTTTCTTTTGAAATATCATGAGGCAATAAAGCCTCGGTCTGGGACGCGCCAGGCTGGATGTTCATGCTTGTTCTTTCTGTTTGGCTTTTTCACGCGATATGAAATCTGCCTCTTTAAAGTTTTTAAGCGCCTTATGTATAGGAACAGGCGGTTTGCCCGCAAGGATGCGCAATTGGTCTTTACGCGTATATTGTCCTGCATAAAAGCGTTCAATGAGCGGCTCCGATAATCCATAAAAGCGCTGTAAAACCTTATAGCGATTTTCTGGTTTAGCCGCCCTAAAGAGCATACGGTTTAAAAGACGTAGAAATTTTTCTTCCCTATAATGGTCATATTCATGTTGGTCCATTTCGGCTTGCGCTGCAGCTAATTTACCATCGGCTTTTTTAATCTGATCGGCAATCAACCATGCCGATTTCATAGCTTGCGGTAGGCTATAACCCGTCACCGCATGGTAATATCCGCCGCGAATACCGATAGGGGTCGCACGGCCTGATTCATGTGCCCACTCTTCAAACCTTGCACTATCGATTGCCAGCGTTATCGGCAAAACCCCTTTTTCCTGCCTTACTAATTCATGTTCCTCCCAGCCGTTCGCCGTGATATAATTATCAAGACGAGCCACAAGCTCATTTTCGGAGAGCTCAGCCCCATCCGTATAATATGTATCTTCAACCAAAACTTCGTGCTCTGTAAAAGGCAAGCAATAGACAAACCGATATCCGTCCAATTGGTCAACTGTAGCATCCATAATAATGGGGTATTTTAATCCGTGAGGCTCTTTGGTCTTTATCGTGCGACCGACAAATTTCTGATATCCAAGATAGACCGTATCTTTGGGTTCGAAACCGCGCGCGTCCAGAACCCAACCGGTTTTTAATACCTCTCCGTTTTTCAAAGTCACATGTGTTGCGCTGGTTTCCGTAACTTGGCTGTTCAACATCACCTTTAAACGCTCATTATCAATAAAAGGCTGAACACATTTACGAAGGCTGTCAGAATTCCCTGTGCAATATTTTATGTCCAGTTGACGATCACGTTTGGGGAACTTCACATTATATTTATCCCACTGATAAACGGCAAAATCCTTCGCCCATGCTTGTACTTCTGGAATGAGGTCAGACCAGTTAAAAGACCACGTATGATCTCCGCCAATACGGCCTGAACCTTCGATTAGGGTTACAGATAAACCCGGATTGACAGCGAGGCAACGCCACGCCGTCAACAGACCCGACAAGCCCGCCCCGACAATAATTATATCTGCCTGCATGTTCGACATTTTATCCTCTTAAGCGAAATTAGTCGCGCCTGAGTGCGTAATCGTTTAGCTGTCCTTAAAGACATTCACCGGAGCCTACAATGCGCAAGATTGCCCTAACTGTTCTTCTTAGTTTCATGACCACATCAAGTGCTTTTGCCGACAAACAATTAAAAACCATAACAGTTATAAAGGCAGGTCAAATATTGGATGTAAAAACGGGCGATCTCATCAAAAACAAGTTCATTATTATAGAAGATCAACGCATTCGCTCAATCGCAACTCTAAAGGATATGGAGGCGATGGAAGATGAGGATATCACATTCATTGACCTCTCTGATATGACTATCCTCCCCGGCTTGTCAGATTCTCATGTTCATTTGACTGGGAGCGCCGATGTCCATGGATATAAACGCCTTACGGTCTCAACACCTCGCGCCGCCATTACAGGCGTTAGAAACGCTCGAAGAACCTTAATGGCCGGTTTCACAACCGTTAGAAACCTTGGCGCGCCCGGTTTTACCGATGTAGCTTTAATGGAAGCGATAGATGATGAGGATGTCCCCGGGCCACGTATTCTTCCGGCAGGGCGGTCAATTGGTATCACTGGCGGACATTGCGATAGCAACCTCTTACCCTATGAATATCAAGACAAGGCTGGCGGGGTCGCAGACGGACCTTGGGCTGTTCGCGCGAAAGTTCGTGAAAATAAAAAATATGGCGCAAAACTGATCAAATTTTGTGCGACGGGGGGCGTCTTATCCAAAGGTACCAAAGTAGGCGCGCAGCAATTCTCTTTTGAAGAAATGAAAGCGATTGTCGACGAGGCTCACCTATTAGGCTTGAAAGTCGCGGCACACGCTCACGGAACGGAGGGCATAGATACGGCTATCAAAGCTGGGGTCGACTCGATTGAACATTCTAGTTTTATTTCAGATGACGGAATAGTGGCCGCCAAAGAGAAAGGTGTTTTCTTATCGATGGATGTCTATAATTCTGACTATATCCTATCCGAAGGGGAGAAAGCAGGTATCCTTGAAGAGAGCCTTGCAAAGGAACGTGTCGTGGGAAAAAAACAACGACAACGGTTTCAAGCCGCTTTAAAAGCAGGCGCGAAAATGGCCTTTGGCTCAGATGCAGGCGTTTACCCTCATGGGGATAATGGCAAACAATTCGCTTATATGGTGAAATGGGGCATGACACCTCTGCAAGCTGTTCAAGCTTCAACCCTTAATAATGCAGAGCTCTTCGGCATGTCCTCAAATATAGGGTCAATTGAAGAGGGAAAATACGCCGATATTATCGCCTTAAACGGGAATCCTCTTAAGAATATCTCATTATTGGAACGCGTCCCTTTTGTAATGAAAGGAGGTGTAGTTTACAAAGATGAATTCGAATCAACGCCAAAACAGCCATAACGTCGCTCTAAACTTTTAGAAAGAGTTCGTAAAATTTACGAACACATTATCAAATTCAATATTCAAAGTTGATTAGTAAGGCGACTGCTCTACTTTAAGGCAGTAAAAACAAAGCCTTATCCCCAAATATTTAAAGATTTCATATAAATATTCTCCCCTAAAGCTCACCTATGTCCTATAGCATAGCTTCCTATCTTTGATAGGTGGACGGGTGGTGAAGTTGCCCCACATCTGCTGAGCTGCTCGTCTATTTATCAGATTTATATTTTATATCTGGCTGATAGTTTTCATCATGTTTTGCCAAAACTTCCGTTGCCGTAAAATGAAAACGGTCAGTAAGCTCACCTGTTATGACTACACCTTGGCCTTCTCTAAACAAATCGGGTAACACCCCTGTATAGGCTACGCTGATCGGAACATCCATTTCACGTTCAAAGTCTTTAATTTTAAATAAAGTTGTGAGCTCACCTTGTTGCGTAACGCTCCCATCCATGACGAGGCCCCCGATCTTAAACTGTGCTGAATCCGATATAAAATCATCAGCAACCACATCGCTTGGGTTATAAAAAAATTGCGAATTTTCCTTTAGTGCCGATAAAAGAAAGAAAACTCCGCCTGCGAGCAAGACTGCAAAAAAAGCAACCAATTTAATTCTGTGACGTTGGTTAGGAGGGGTCATTTCACATTACCTTTTATAGTAACGTAATATGGGTGACATCGCGCAAAGCGCAAGGCATAACCCTGCTCCATGGCTGAGCTATTTTCACGCATAAACGCCCAGAGTCAAATGGAGGCGAAAATCGAGGTCAACAACCTGTCGATTTCACGGGGGTGGCAACCCTTATTTTCAGGCCTATCAACAATAGTCAAAAATGGCGATATCCTCTGGATTCAAGGTGCGAATGGCATTGGGAAAACCACGCTGCTTGGCGCTATAGCTGGCCTTCTTCGCGCTGATAGTGGAACCGTGTCTTGGTGTCTTGGTTCCGAACCCTGCGAGGCGAATAAGCTCATAGCGTATCAACCTCATCAAAGTTATGCCAAATCCACCCTGACAACATTCGAAGATTTAAGCTTTTGGGCCAATATTTATAGTGCGCAGGCCCTCTTAGGCCCTGCACTTAAAAAAGCTGATCTCATGTCAAAATCAGATGTCCTCACCGGGGCGCTTTCAGCCGGACAAAAAAAACGGCTAGCGCTGGCCAAATTAATGATTAGCCAAAAACCGGTTTGGGTCATGGATGAACCTAGCGCGGCAATGGATAAAAAGGGCATTCAATTAATAGATCATCTCATTAAAACTCATGTGGCACGCGGCGGAGCAGCCATTATCGCCTCACATAGTCCCGCGCGGTCTTTGTCAAGTTCGACCCGTAAACTTACCCTAAAAGCCGCATCATGATTTGGGCCATTATAAAACGTGACCTTACCCTTGCCCTTCGTTCTGGCGGAGCATGGCTTTACGGACTTTTCTTTTTTGTGATATTCATCGCCCTGACCGCCATTGCCTTGGGTGGCTCTTTAAATTTGATGCGGCCTTTAGCACCCGCCATTATTTGGCTTGCGATTATATTTTCTGCTGTTTTATCCTTCCCCTCAATTTTTCAAAGCGACTTTCAAGATGGCAATCTCGCTCAGTTTAAACTCTCAGGGGTAAGCCTAATCGGTATTTGCACAGCAAAAGCTATCAGTTTTGCAACCCTCTCTGTCCTACCTCTCTTACTAGCTGCACTACTTGCGGCTTTGCTCTTTGATATGTCAGGTCCGACTCTAGCCGGAACACTTCTTTCAGTCGCTATGGCTATCCCTGCTCTTGCCATCTATGGCGTTTTAGCCAGCGCTATTTTAGCTGGGCGTCAAGGCGGAGGTTTTTTGATTGTCCTCATTACAACACCGTTCCTAATCCCGTTGCTTATTTTCGGCATTGAGGCCGTGGAGAGCTATACAACAACAGGCTTTCTCGCGCCCGAGCTTCGTGTGCTTATCGGTCTTAGCTTAATTGCCATTGCGGTGGGTTTACCTGCGGCCAGCGCAGCCTTAAAAGCCAATCTCGAATAATATGATAAATTACCTCGCAAATCCACTTCGCTTTCTAAAATTTTCTAGAATAGCGACCCCCATTTTTGGTTGGCTAGCATTAGGCTTTTTTATTGCTGGGCTTTATTTGGCTTTAGTGGCGTCCCCCCCAGCAGTTGAACATGGTCAATCTGTACGGATGATGTATGTTCATGTACCTGCCGCATGGTGCGCGCAGATGGCTTATACCGCTTTAGCTATTGCCAGTCTTATTAGTTTCATCTGGCGTCATCCTTTATCTGATAGCGCAGCTCTAAGCTTTGCCGTCCCCGGCGCCGCCTTTACATTCCTGGCTCTGGTGACGGGTAGCCTTTGGGGCCGTCCAGCCTGGGGAACCTGGTGGCAATGGGATGGACGTATGACATCTGTTTTAATTTTGCTTTTCATCTATCTGGGCTATCTCGCAATTTGGAATATTATTCCCGAGCGTAAACGCGCGGCGCGTCTTGCCAGCATTTTGGCCATGGTGGGGTTTATCAATATTCCGATCATCAAATTTTCTGTTGATTGGTGGAACACGCTACATCAACCCGCTACAGTTTCCTCTCCCGGTGCTCCGGGCGCGCCGCCTGAAATATTATGGCCCCTTTTGACAATGATGGCGGCTTATACGCTTCTCTTTGGGTGGCTTTCATTGCGAGGCATCGAAGCCGATATTATCAAAAACCGAAAATACCGCTCTGATAGTAAGTCTGGCGCAACAGTGATAATTGAGACGTTATGATGGACTTCAGAGGATGTTAGATTTCGGTAAAAATGCAGTCTATATTTGGTCATGTTACGGCATTAGCGCTCTTGTACTCACCGCGCTGATTATCCGCGCTTGGCGAAGTCCGAAACAATAATGCCAAAGCCTGATAATAAGACGGATATAACATTCCTTGGTGCTACACCTTATGAACGTCTCAAAGCCTTGATGAACCGATTACGAACAGAATGCCCATGGGATAGTCAGCAGAGTTTTGATACTATTGCGCCCTATACGATTGAAGAAGCCTATGAAGTCTCTGACGCTATAGAACACAAAGATATGAACGCGCTAAAAGAAGAATTAGGTGATCTTTTATTCCAAGTTCTATTTCATTCCATAATGGCCTCAGAAATAGACGCCTTTGATCTGGATGATGTGTGCGATTCCTTAACACGCAAAATGGTGGAAAGGCACCCATATATATTTAAGCACCACGCTTCTGAAAATACGAATGAACAAACCATTTCTTGGGAGAACATAAAAGCCAAGGAACGCCAAAATAAAGGCTATCAAAGTCTACTTGATGATGTAGCGCTTGCGCTTCCCGCCTTAATGCGCGCCGAAAAACTTCAAAAACGCGCAGCCAGTGTCGGTTTTGATTGGCCTGATCTAAGCGGTGTCTTCGCTAAAATTGACGAAGAAACGCATGAAGTCACCCAAGCTTTAACGATGAACGATCAAGATGCTTTGGAAGACGAAATCGGCGACCTTATTTTTGCGGTAACAAATCTAGCGCGTAAAACCAGCATTGATCCTGAAAAAGCTCTCCGCAGAACCAATCAAAAATTTTATGACCGCTTTCGCTATATCGAAAAAGTAGCCCAAGCAAATGGCCAAAAGGTGGAAGAATTAAGTTTGGATGAGATGGAAGCTCTCTGGCAGGCGGCGAAGTCTCATAACTTGCGGAAAAACTACTCCTAGGCTTCGGTTATTATCTGTAGATTTTCAAAATCGGACATATCAATAATAATATCGTCTAACTTTTAGGGTTTACCTCAGGTGACAAGAACCGCATATTTCGTGACCACACATAGATAATTAACTCGCGGTTCCGAGATCATGGTTCATGATGGGCAGGCTTCGGATGCGTTTGCCGGTGGCTTTGAAAATCGCATTTGTCACAGCAGGTGAAATCGGGGGGGTTCCCGGCTCGCCAGCGCCGCCAATACGGGCGTCTGAGGTGATTATTTCAACGTCAATATCTGGTGCTGTGTCCATACGCACCATTTGATAATCATGGAAATTACTTTGCTCAACAGCGCCGTCAGCAATCGTAATTTCCCCGTAAAGTGCGGCTGTCAGACCATAAATAATACCGCTTTCCATCTGCGCTTTAAAGCCGTCAGGGTTAACCGCAAGGCCCGCATCTGCCGCGCAGGCGACATGTGTTACGCGCGGCTCACCACTTGATACATCAACTGTGACAGCTTCGGCGACGATCGTCATGAAGCTCTCCGTGATCGAAATGCCTTGAGCCTGACCCGCGGGTAAGGTTTTACCCCATCCCGCCATTTTCGCAGCTCTATCCAAGACTTTCAGATGGCGCGGTTTATTCTTTAAGAGCTTACGGCGAAATTCATATCCGTCCATATTCGCATTGGCCGCAAGTTCATCGATAAAGCTTTCCGTAAAAAAGCCGTGTTGGGTATGGTCGACCGAGCGCCAGGGCCCCAACCGCACATGTGTCGGACTATCGGCAAAATTAATGGATTGGTTCGGAATATCGTAAAACACATGGCTGGCCTCAGGCGGATCCATTTTATGCACGAAATTACTCTCCCAACTGATGGGCATGCCATCATCGTCGAGCGCGGCCTTAAATCGGCCCAGAACCGAGGGTCGGTAATGGTCTTGCTGCGTGCTCTCCTCACGTGACCAGATTAGCTTTATAGGCACGCCCGCTTTAGCTGAAATTTGCGCGGCTTGATCCGTATAGTCCGGCGTTGCGCGCCGGCCAAATCCCCCGCCCATAAAGTGATTATGAACCGTGACATTTTCTGCGTCCATATCAAGGGCCGCAGCCGTTGTCATCCGTGTGCCCAGCGGGTTTTGTGTACCCGTCCAGATATCGCATTTACCCTCGCGCACCCAAGCGGTAGCATTGATGGGTTCCATACAGGCATGGGCCAAATAAGGCACTTGGTATTCCGCCTCATATATAGAGGCCGCGCCCGCTTCGGCTTTAGTAACGTTACCCGCCTTGTGGAGTGTCTTTTTCTCGCCTGTGTCGAGGGCCTCAGCATATTGCGCAAATATAGAGGTTTGATCAGTCTTATCCGTTTCGCTCGGCGTCCAGCTCACATCAACCATGTCCAAGGCTTGTTTGGCCTGCCAATAACCCTCGGCGATAACGGCGACATATTTATCCATATTATAAACGGCAATAATGCCGGGCATGGCTTTGGCCTCAGACCCATCCATATTGGCCACACTTTGACCGTGCACAGGCGCAGCTTTGACGGTCGCATATTTCATGCCTTCTACTTTGGCGTCCATCCCAAATATTGCGCTACCATCGACTTTGGCGGGGATATCAACGCGCGGTAAGCTCGTCCCAATCAGCTCATAGTCGCTACGGGCTTTAAGCTTGGGATGTAGGTTTGGCTTCATCGTTGCCGCAACCTCGGCAAATGTTGCAAAGGGAGCTGACTGGTCAGAGCCATCATGGTAAATACGGCTCTTTTTGGCTCTAAGCTCTTCCAACGGCACCTCCCATTGCTTTGCAGCGGCTTTGAGTAAAAGCTCTTTAGCGGCAGCGCCCGCTGTCAACATCGCGCCCGTCCCTGTAAAGCGCACAGAGGTAGACCCGCCCGTAATCTGCATATCCATGGATTTAGCAAGGCCAAGAAAAGCTCCATTAAGTGTATCAAAAACCATGCCCGGAATATTTTTACCCCCGATTAAAAACTCGCGGATTAATGGAAAATTGGCATAATCTTTTTCAGCAGGGGCTTCCATGATTTCCATTTTATCCCAATCGGCTTCCATTTCTTCAGCCAGCATGGCGGAGAGGGCCGTATGCACGCCTTGGCCCATTTCGCTATGAGGAATGATGGCTGTCACGGTATTGTCAGGCGCAATTTTCACCCAAGCGGTCAATAACTCTTCGCCGCCTTCTGTAACAAAGCCGGCTAGCTTATCTGTCCGATCACCCGGCCGGATAGCAACGCCGAGCACAAGCGCTCCCCCCACTGCCAAACCTGCAACAGCACCTGCGCCAATAAAACCTCGCCGTGTCCATTTCCGGCCACGACTTTCATAGGCGCGCTTTTCCTTTTTGGCCGCTTTTTTCTCTTGCTTCTTCTCACTTCTTGAAAGAGTCATCTTAAACTTCCTTCGCTGCAGTTTTGATCGCTGCCTTTATGCGTGAATACATCCCGCACCGACACACATTTCCCGACATGGCAACGTCAATATCATCATCCGTAGGTGATGGAGTTTCTTTAAGCAGCGCAACAGCGGACATGATCTGTCCTGATTGGCAATAACCGCATTGCGGGACTTGGTGCTTTATCCAAGCCTTTTGCACGGCATGGAGTGTTCCATCAGGATTTTTAACCCCTTCTATGGTCGTGATTTCTTTACCCTCGGCCTCTGATAAAGGCGTTACGCAAGACCGGATGGGCTCTCCATCAAGATGCATTGTACAAGCCCCGCAAAGAGACGCCCCGC
>CAZNWH010000066.1:0-13283 GCA_964576765.1 uncultured Hellea sp. | reverse complement strand
ACATCCAAAGACTGCTTCAAACTACTCCGAATACCTGTCGCAATAACTTCATCATCAAAGGTATTGCTTTGTGCCATGGCGGGCGCCGCCATTAGCATGGCCGCGGAGCCGACAGTGCAGGCTAGCCAATTTTTTTTCGTAAGTATCATGTGGTAATTCTCCCTGAGTGAACTATTTTCCTGCCCCTTATTTGGAGACATTTGAGATAGACATTAAATTGGCCGTATTTTTCGTCAAGGCGTAAAATATTCTTTTTCGAACATTGTTGTATTTTTACATCAACTAAAACCTGATATAAACTACCTATAATAGAACATTAAGAGGGTTTTAACGAATATTCTACCCACCATTGATAAAATTAGCTATGAGAGCGCTCAATTTATTCGAAATCGCAAAATCTTTCGGTTTTTACTCCCCTAAAGTCTAAAAGAGTCTCTTATAAGGGGGGTGATGTTTAAGACAGTGTTTCAGAAAGCCTGTCGGCGACAACTATATCGACATTTTCACTTGCGCAAATATTGAGAAAATGTTCATCAGGGGCACTATCCGTTACAATTGCATCTAAATTTGTAATATGGCCGACTCTGTTCATCGCGCGGCGCCCAAATTTATGTTTATCCGCAACCATTATATTCTTTTGGGAATTGCGAAGGATGGTTTTAGCCGTTTTGACTTCTTGGGGGTCATATTCAAGAAGGGATCCATCTTCATCAATGCCGCTAATTCCTAAAATTCCAATATCCATCCGAAAGTCACTGATAAAGTCATTCGCCGTTGAGCCAATGATGCCGCCATCATGATGACGAACTTGCCCGCAAGATATAATGATTTGAAAGCCTTCATTTTGAGATAAAATATGGGCAACATGAAGGTTATTGGTAAAAACATGAAGTTTTTCATGGTTTAAGAGAGCCGCGGCGATAGCTTCAATTGTTGTTCCTGTGCTTAAAAATATTGAAGCACCATTTGGAATAAGCGCGGCTGTCGCCGCTGCGATTTTTCTTTTGGCGGCGACTCCCGTTTGAAGACGGTCTTTATAAGGCGGGTTTTCTGCGCTCTTAACTAACCCCGCGCCGCCATGGAACCGGCTTAGGAGGCCATGCTCATTAAGCTCATTTAAATCTCGGCGAATGGTTTGGGGCGTGACGCTAAATTCTGTTACCATCGCTTCTGTTGCCACAAAGCCAAATTCTTCTACCATCTTTAATATTGAGGATTGTCTGTTGGAAGGTTCGAATTTTTTCATAACCCCCAGTCTGTATCAGAGACATTCGTTTTTGTAAAAATTGTTTTTTTCTAACATGACGCGCATATCAGACGAGCATATCATCAGAAAGGGCTGAAAAGCTTTGGAAAATTGACGATTATGATTTTTACTCTAGTAATTATGATGACATAGAGTTACAAAAATGTTCGTTTTCGCAAATTACAGGCCCTATGACTGACCTAATGGCACATACACTTCAAAAGGCTTGTCATCAGACAATTCATCGTCGACATTTTGTCAAACAAGATGGGCGTGATCTCTTTCTTTATGGCTATAAGCTCCATGATCTGCCTTCTTTACCGGAAGATGGCGGTGAGGTTGCCAAAGGCGGCGAGCTGCGCCATCATCCTTTGCGGGATGAGTGGAATATTTACGCTGCTCACCGCCAGAACAGAACCTTCAAACCTTCCGCGGCGGATAATCCGTTGGCTCCCTCTGTGCCCGGCCTGCCGCCAACAGAAATTCCCTTTACAGATTTTGAGCTTGCGGTTTTTGAAAATAAATTCACCAGTCTTCATGCCCATGCCCCTAAACCAAAGGCGATAGAGGGGCTAGATCTTGGCACGGCTAACGGACGCTGTGATGTTATTGTTTATGGGCCCAAAGCTGAAGGCAATTTGCATACATTAGGTCAGGACAAACGCCGACTTTTATTAGCCGCCTGGAATGATCGTTATGAAACACTTTTTGATCAGGGCTGTGAATTCATTCTTCCCTTTGAAAATAGGGGTGATGAGGTCGGCGTTACCTTACATCACCCGCACGGGCAAATTTACGCTTTTCCATTCGTTCCTCAAGTTCAGCAAAAAGCTATGGATGCTTTTGAGCAGGGCTATGATCTGGCTGCGGACATTAAGAGATATAAGGCTGATTACGGCGTAGCGCAGGCAGGCGGTATCACCGCTTTTTGTCCGCCCTTTACGAGGTTCCCGTTTGAAACATGGATTGCGCCGGATATTAAAGCGCGCGGACCGTGGGATTTCAGCGAAGATCAACTTGATGGCTTTGCGCATTTACTTGGTGATATGACCCGCCGTTATGATGAATATTTCCAGCGGCCAACCGCCTATATGCTGTCCTTGCATGCCGCGCCTTTAAAAGCCGATGATAGCTTCCACTTTACGGCGCAGTTCTATCCGTTGCTGCGTGCCCCGGGCCGTGTGAAATATCTGGCATCAGTAGAGCAATCGACTGGGACATTTACGGTTGACGTGATGCCCGAAATGGCCGCAAAGGCTCTGCGGTCTCTCTAAGGACTCTCTCAATGATTAGTGATCGTTTTAAATCGGTTTTTGACCAGACGCCGCAGATTAGCGGCTTTACCCCCGGGCGAGTCAATCTGATTGGCGAACATACGGATTATAATGGCGGGATGGTTTTGCCAACGGCTTTGGAACTTGGTATCACTTTCGCGATCAAGCCTCGCAGCGATAATGTCATCCGAATTTCATCGGATAAATTTGACGATTTGGCCGAGCGCCATTTATCGGATATTGCGAGTGAGCATTGGTCAGATTATATTACCGGCGCCGTTAAAATAGCTAATGAGCAAAACTATCTGACGGGCGGGGTCGATATTGCGGTGGAAACAACCTTGCCATTTGGGGCAGGTATTTCGTCTTCCGCGGCCATCACCGTTGGCGTTTTAAAGCTTACGCGTGATATGGCCCGCGCGGATACACTGGATAAAGATATTGCTGTTTTGGCGCGCCGCGTTGAAAATGAATTTATTGGCATGCCATGCGGGATTATGGATCAAATG
This sequence comes from uncultured Hellea sp., assembly GCA_964576765.1. Lineage (GTDB taxonomy): Bacteria > Pseudomonadota > Alphaproteobacteria > Caulobacterales > Maricaulaceae > Hellea. Next base: position 10,254 of record CAZNWH010000066.1, on the reverse strand, counting down.
GCCGTAGCCATTGCCAGACCCGGTCAAGCGCTTGCCTTGGATACTGAGAACCTTGATTATGATCTCGTCGATTTACCTCAAGATTACCATATGGCAGTTATCCATTCCGGTCAGTTCAGACAGCTTAATGAGGGTCGCTATAAAGAGCGTAAAGAAGAATGTGATGCCATAAAGGCGCGGCTTGGCCATGACAATATCTGCCAAATATCGGATGCAGATTTTAAGTCCCTTCACGATATGCCGGATGTTCTTCAAAGGCGGGCACGTCATTGTATGAGCGATCATCGTCGAACAATTGATGCGGTTGCTTGCCTGCGCGCGCATGATATGGAGGAATTTGGTAGGCTTATGAATGAAAGCCATATATCCATGCGCGATGATTTTGAAATCACAGTCCCTAAAGTGGATGATTTGGTTAAAGACGCCGTCAAATTTGGGGCGCTAGGCGCGCGGCAAACAGGGGGCGGGTTTGGTGGTTGCATCGTTGCTTGTGTCCCCAAGACGGAGGTGAAAACGTGGACAAAGTCTTTGTTGGAGCACCACCCACAAGCTTTCTGGGTAAGCTAAATGAGCTCTGATCTTACAGGGAAAACGGTTATTGTAGTTGGCGGCGCGGGATATATTGGAAGTCATGTTTGCAAGGCCATCTCGGATAGTGGCGGCCAGCCGATTACATTTGATAATTTTTCTTCCGGACATAAACATGCTGTTAAATGGGGTCCGTATGAGACCGTTGATTTAAGAGATCAAAACGCAACCCTTAAAGCCTTTCAAAAATTTAGTAGCGCTTATGCCGTTGTACATTTAGCCAGCTCGATTGAAGTTGGAATTGGGGAGAAGGAGCCGGCAGGCTTTTATGAAAATAATGTCATCGGGGCTTATAATTTGCTGGAAGCCATGCGGCAGACCGCTTTAAACCATCTTATATTTTCCTCGACATGCGCAACCTATGGCGAAACGGATCAAATGCCATTGATGGAAACACAGCTACAAAACCCTTTTAGTGTTTACGGGAAAACGAAACTCGCCATCGAGCATATGATACAAAGTTATCACAAAGCCTATGATCTATCTTATATCACCTTGCGCTATTTTAACGCTTCCGGCGCAGATAAAAGTGGGGATATAGGCGAAGAACATGATCCTGAAACGCACCTCATTCCGATTGCGCTTGCCGCGGCGGCGGGATTGCGCGATCGCATGAAAATATTCGGAACGGATTATGATACGCCGGACGGGACATGTATTCGCGATTATATCCATGTTAGCGATATTGCGCAGGCCCATATATGTGGCTTTGACGCTTTTGATAAAGGCCTGACCGACGCTGAAGTCAATATCGGTACAGGGAACGGCGTGAGCAATCTTGAAATTTTACAAATGATAGAAACAGTCACGGGTCAGGACGTTTCCTATGACGCTGCCCCTCGCCGTGACGGAGATTTGACTCGTCTTTATGCCGAGTCGCAACGTGCAAAAGATGTTTTAGGGTTTACGCCGCAACATTCTGATTTGAAAAATATCATTCAGACGGCTTGGAAATTTCATAGCGCCAAATGGCAAGTTTAACCTTGGTAGCCTGTTTCGATATTCTGGGTTGACCAAGGCACTATCCTAACGAACCATCCATGACCCGCCAACTGCGATAACATTAGGACAGGCTAAGTAGTCTTTGGCTGAGTTTGCGTTAATCCCGCCTGTGGGCATAAATTTTATATCTGGCATAGGCGCGCCGATAGAGTTTAAAGCTTTGACACCCCCGCTGCTCTCTGCAGGAAAAAACTTCAAATATTTAAAGCCATGATTATATAGCGTAAGGGCTTCACTGGCTGTTGCGACGCCAGGAAATACAGGGACTTTACATTTTTTAAGAGCCTTTCGAAGTTTCTTATCTGTCGCTGGCGTCACGATAAAATCGCTTCCGGCATTTATGGCCGCCTTCATATCGCTTTCAGACAATATGGTGCCTGCGCCTAAAATAAGATCCGGGTTGGCTTGTTTGATAATAGAAATCGCTTTTAAGGCTACAGCTGTGCGAAGGGTAACTTCGGCCACCTTAATGCCGTCATGGATTAACTTTTTGATGGTCTCGTTTGCGTTATCTGCATCATCAAAGGTAAGAACGGGAACGAGCGGACATATTTTGAGGGCGGCTAAAATAGAAGCATATGTGTTCGTCATAAATAAGCTTTCAATATGTCTGCGAGGTATAAAGGTTGATTAAATAATCCCTGCGCCCGTTTCAGCGGATTGGCAGGTCTTACGAAAGATACCAAATAAATCGCGTCCAAAGCCGAGTCTCGTTTCATTGGGTTTGAACGAAACAGGCTGGCGAGCGGCGAAGGCTTGTGCGTCAACATCTATCAATAATTTACCCGTAGAAGCATCAAGCGTAATCATGTCACCGTCTTGAATCCGGGCAAGGCCTCCGCCATGGGCAGCTTCTGGGGAGAGATGAATAGCGGCAGGTACTTTGCCTGACGCCCCCGACATACGACCATCTGTGACCAAGGCGACTTTAAACCCGCGGTCTTGTAAGACGCCTAGAGAGGGTGTGAGCTTGTGAAGTTCCGGCATACCATTTGCACTTGGACCTTGGAAGCGCACGACAACAATAACATCCTTATTAAGCTCACCCTTTTTAAAGGCCTCAAGCATATCGTTCTGAGAATTAAAGACGGCGGCTGGCGCTGTAATGACATGATGCTCATGTTTGACTGCAGAGGTTTTGACCACGCTTCGGCCTAACGGGCCTTCCATGAGCTGTAAGCCTCCATTAGGGCCAAAGGGTTTGGAAACGGTGGTTAAAACATTATTATCCTGAGATGTTTTTGGCGCGGCCCGCCACTCAGCCGTGCTCTCATTTAAGACAGGTTCTTGCGTATGGGCACGTAAACCTTGTCCCATCACGGTGGTCACATCATTATGTAAAAGGCCTGCATCTAAAAGTTCATTAATCAAAAACCCCATACCGCCCGCCGCATGAAAATGGTTCACATCAGCCTGCCCGTTCGGATATATTTTTGTTAGTAAAGGCGTGATTTCCGAAATAGCGTCAAAGTCATCCCAATTGACGATGATACCCGCCGCTTTGGCGATAGCCGGAATATGCAGGGTGTGGTTTGTTGAGCCCCCCGTCGCCATAAGTCCAACAATGGCGTTGATGATCGATTTTTCAGAAACGACATCAGCAATCGGCGTATAATTATCCGTCATGACAGTTATCTCGGTCGCACGTTTCGTCGCGGCGATGGTCAAAGCCTTGCGTAGGGGCGTTCCCGGATTGACAAAGGCTGAGCCAGGCAGATGCAATCCCATGACTTCCATGAGCATTTGATTGGAATTGGCTGTGCCGTAAAAGGTGCAAGTGCCGGGGCTGTGATAGCTTTCGGTTTCGGCTTTTAACAGCTCGTCGCGATCAATTTTACCTTCGGCAAAAAGCTGGCGAATTCTGATTTTTTCTTTATTCGGTAACCCCGACGGCATAGGCCCGGCCGGCACAAAAACCGCGGGAAGATGCCCAAATTGCAGCGCGCCGATTAAGAGCCCCGGAACGATTTTATCACATATACCAAGATAAAGCGCGGCGTCATAAGTATTGTGAGAGAGCGCCACCGCCGTCCCCATGGCGATAACATCACGCGAGAAGAGAGATAGCTCCATCCCGTCTGTGCCTTGCGTAACCCCGTCACACATGGCTGGTACGCCGCCAGCGACTTGGGCCGTCGCCCCGTTATCGCGCGCAGCCTGTTTTATAATCTCGGGATATCCCGCGTAAGGGGCATGGGCGGAGAGCATATCATTATAAGCTGTAACAATCCCGATATTGGGCCAGCTGGCTCCCATTAAGGCTTTTTTGTCATGGAGAACGCATCCCGCATAGGCATGGGCTTGATTGCCTGCACTCAGACCCGTCCTTGCGGGGCCGTCAGGCCCCATGGACTTTGACAGGTTGAGATAAGATTGCCGCAAGGCCTTAGAGCGCTGCGTAACTTTTTCAGTAATCTTCGCAAGTTTCGGATGAATGTCGGTCATGGATTACGAGGCGTGTAAAATGGTCAACGGATTATTTACCTTTGTCTTTAAGACATTGAGCAAATGCGAAACGGGATAGTCATATGCATTAGAATCCATCGCTCTTTCTAATACAAACCTTTTTTCATCTCCGGAAATGAGGAGTAAGATTTTATAACATTGGCAAAGGGCGTGCAGGGTCAGCGATATGCGTTCAAGATATGAGCCTGTGACCTGTGACGGCTTGGCTGTTATGGCTTGGATAGATTTTTTATTCTGAGGATCTATTGCGTCTTTCAGACCTTTGGCCTTTGGAAACCAAGAACAAATATGACCATCCGTTCCCATACCAATCACAGCCAGAGCAGGCCTGTTGAAAAACATGGTATATGTTTGCTCTGCTGTGGATTGTCCTAATAGCGCCGTCCCATGAGAGGTTTTTAGAGGTGTGAACGGCGCCGCTTTAACGCCGTTTTTTAACAAATATTTGCGAATAAGGGCGGCGTTAGAACCTGGGTCTGTTTCAGGGACCCAGCGGTCATCGACCAAGCCGATATTGACATTTTCCCAAGGAAAGCCCGTTCGTGAGAGCTTTTCATAGACCGGAACAGGCGTTGATCCCCCTGAGAGAAACAAGCTGGCATGGCCCTCGCGGTCAAGGGCGGTCTCAAGTCCAGATAAAATAAACCCTGCGCTGAGAGTTTCAAAACCGGGCTGAGATAAATTCGAGATATAACGTGGTGCACTCACTACTGCTCCCACCATTCACGCCCATCTCTATCCAGCAGCATGGCAGATTGTAACGGCCCCTGTGTTCCGGCAGTATAATGCTCTAGGGCTTGATCTCTTTCTGTCCACATGGCGAGCAAATTATCAACCCATTTCCAAGCCTCTTCGACTTCGCTACGGCTCATGAATAAGGCAAGGTTTCCGCGGACAATGTCCATAAGAAGCCGTTCATAAGCATCAGGATATCTGACCGTGAAATTTTCTGCATAAGACAGATCAAGCGGCAAATATTTTAGACGCATGCCGCCGGGCCCGGGTTCTTTGATTTGCATGAATAGCCGCATGCCTTCATCGGGCTGCAAGCGCATGACAAGGCGGTTAGGCACGCGATCAGCTGAATCAAATAAGGGGTGAGGGGTTGGTTTAAATTGAATCATAATGGATGAGCGCCGTGTATCCATGCGCTTACCGGTTCGCAGATAAAACGGTACGCCCGCCCAGCGGCCATTTTCGATTTCGGCTTTAATCGCGACAAATGTCTCTGTCTGGCTTTTGGGATTATCGCCCGATAATGTTTGCAGATAACCTTTGACTTTTTCGCCTTGGGAAACGCCCGCTTGATATTGCGCCCGGACACTATTCTGGCTGACAGTATCTGCGTTAAAGCGTTTTAAAGCTTTCAAGACTTTCATTTTCTCGGTGCGCACATCATCTGCGTCCATAGAATTCGGGGGTTCCATGGCGACCATACATAAAAGTTGCAATAGATGATTTTGAACCATGTCGCGCACCGCCCCAGAGCGGTCATAATAATCTGCGCGGCCTTCAAGACCAATATCTTCGGCCACCGTAATTTGGACATGGTCTATGGCGTTGCGCGACCAAACAGGTTCAAACAGCGCATTGGCAAAGCGCAAAACAAGGAGGTTCTGTACCGTTTCTTTGCCCAGATAATGGTCAATGCGATAAATAACATTTTCATCAAAGACCGCCCCTACACCTTGGTTGATTTCCTGCGCAGATTTTAAGTCTTCGCCAATGGGTTTTTCCAAAACCAGACGCGTATTATCGCCGTTTAAACCCTCTTCACCTAAAGCCTTGCAAATAGGGACATAGATAAGAGGGGTTGTTGCGAGGTAAAAAATGCAGGCTCGAGATTTGTTTTTTAAATGTTTTTTAAGCGGTTTCCAATCAGCATCGCTTTTCAAGACATCCATGGCCTCATATTCGAGCAGGGAAACAAAACCTTTCCATTTTGAAGCACTCCAGTCTTTGTCGGCTTCATCACAGGCTTTTTGACAGGCCTCTTTGGCCATATCGCAATAGTCTTGGCGGCTGAGTTTTGAGCGGGCAACTCCGATAATTTTACAGGATTTATCGATCTGTCCATCCAGATATCTATGATATAAAGCGGGTAACAATTTGCGCCGCGTCAGGTCGCCTGTCCCGCCAAAGATGACGATGTTAAAGGGATCAACAGGTATGAATTCTGCCATTTAGATTAGTCTCTTCTCATCACTTATCCAAAGGCATCATAGCTATGTGTGATGGCAATTGAAATTTGTCTTACGAGGTCAGCCCCGCGTTTCATAGGCTTGATAACGGTTTCGGCAATATGAGGAAACCCCATAGGCTTGAGCGAAGTCACATCCGATTTTTCCAAAAGCTCATCTGTCCATGTCATGGTTTGATCTTGGGCCGGGAACTTGGCCTCCAAATCATGAATAATGGAATCGATCTGAAAATGTTGCAGGCGCTGTAAGACATCAAGCTGGGATGTTCCACCAACGCTATAGGTTGGCAGCTCGGTCGCTAATATCAAAATTTTCATAATCACGGCCAGACGCAAGGCATGTAGAATTTTCAAGCTTTGATCGTCATAAGGATTATCCGATGAGACTAAGTTTTGACTTTCAAATAAATCTATCCGTAAGCCATTGGCTAGATCGGTCATTTGCGAACGCCATTGCGATGTTTTCAACGTCTCGGCGACTTTCAGACATTTATCCGATAGAAGTGGCTCGGTTCCAGATAAAGCCCGGCTGATCCAAAAGCCGGGGTCAAATAACCGCCCATAGCCAGTCAGAATAGAAATATTGGTTCGCAAAATTGCCATACGGGCGAGCCCGAAAATAGAGCGCGCCCTATCGGAATTTTCTAGCAAGGCCGCAAATTTTTCAGGATCAATGGCAGAGGCCCGTCCCAGACCATAAAAGACATTTGCGGGCGTGCCAAATTGCTGCAAGATGGCATTATGGGGAATAGCCCGAAGCTGTCTGGGGTCAAAGGTTAAGGCCTTATTATCCCCTACCGCTCTCTTTGCCGCACGCGAACCTGTCGGGATCAATAGATTTTGTCCGAAACCACTGAGCAAATTGACATAGTTGGAGTCTCCGTAAAGCCCTTCCTGTTCCGTTGAAAGGCTTCTGAAAACGTCCCATGAAAAATCCCGATCCGTATAAAAGGGATCATCAACGGCTTGGCTACGGTCACTATGTCTGGCGCTGATAATAGAGGTTAAGCTGGCATGGGCTAATCTATCAGTTTGAAACCATAAAAATCCGTCCCCGCCTTGGAAGCTTGTTTCATGACAGAGAGGGATATGCCTGTCTTCAAATTGTCGTATCGCCCAAGGGCTCATGACATAATCTATGCGGTCTGAAAGTGTGCCCGGATGCCCACCCCGCCCCATGGATTCGCCGTGCGTATTAAAAATGATGGCCATAACATCTGTCAACCCACTGGCCTCAAGGGCTGCGGCCAGATGAGATTGCAAACGTTCGATAGATAATGTGGCGGGGATTTGCCCCATAAAACGCCCAGCATCAGAAAATCCCGTTTGGATCGCGAAGACACCGCGCTGCTGAACATAATCGCGGTAAACCGGATTATTGAGCATTTTGGTAATGATGCGTCCGCCATTATTCAGGGCTTCTGCCGTCTCGAAAAGGGGCGAAATATCAAGATGGTTGTCTAGTCCGTAAAGTCGGGCCAGATAGAGCATACCCAGAGGAATAAGACTATCTTCGCATTCCGCAATCAACATACGGATCGGCGTTTCATCATCAATATATTTGTGAATTTGCGCGATGAGCATCATTTGTTGGTGGGCGACATTTTTCTCAAGCTCTAAGGCGGCAAAGTTAACTGCTAGGGCTTTGACCTGACGCGTTTTTTCCGAGGCGCGCTGTAAGAGGGTGCGGGTATCGCTCCCGCTATCGCGAATACCAAATGCGGCCCGTACGCCATTTATGACGTGCCTTGCATTGAGCCTGAAATGTATTCTGGATGTACCGAGTCCAAATATTTTTAAATTTGACCTCAATAATATGAGCTCTTGCTGGAGGGATACCTTCGGTTCAGACTTTATAGCCGCGTCGATACTGGGGTAAAGATTGGCAGTGGAACGAATACGGCGACCAGATTCGCGCGTTAAATTATTCGCGGCAGCAATCAGGTTTTCCGGAATATGCATGTCTTTGTTGAACAGTAAAAGATCTTGGCGTGTGCTTTCACGGGCTTGTTCCAGTTTCTCATGAAGCTGCTCTAAATGCTTATTTGTCTTAGGCGTTTTCTTTATAATGTTAGAGGTGGTTTCATGATAACGGCAGAGCTGATCAAATTTTTCCTGTAAGCGCAATCTTATGGCGTCAGCCCAGCCAATATCTGTACGTCCGTCAATGTCATATCCCACCCAGCTATAGATTTTAACGGGGCTTGGCGTAACGCTTGTCCATTGCGAGGGAAAGCGCTTGGCGGCAACATCAAGAATAACAGTATTTATTTTCGCAAGTGCGGTTTGCAGCCTTAGGATAGCCGCTTGGGTATCGGCATGTTCTTCCTGTAAGGTCGGAGCGGTTTTTTGCAAAAAGGGTAATGTCTTTAAGTGCTGCGTTAGCGCCTCATCCGTATCACCGCCTAACGAGGCGATATCGCCCAGCGTATCGCGAATATTACCGGAGAGGGAAAAAGTTGGATGAGCCGTCAGGACGATGCCTTGCGAGGCCGTTTCGGCCCAAAGCTTAAAGCTTTCAAACCCTTGATCAGCTTTGGCATTCGCCAGTGTCTTGATTTTTTTATCAAGCTTAGCTTTAGGTTCGATTCCGGCACGCTGACCTAATCTTTTGGCTCTTTTAATCGCGTTTTTATCCGAGATAATTTTGACCAGGGCTTCAATATCACGAAAGGCAAGGCTGCGGTCTTCAACTGCCTTAGAAATATCATAAGCCAGTAATTTGACAGGATTACTTTGAGGGTCACTCTCCAGACGAGTTTCATGGCCTCCTAGATCATCAGAGAGTTTTTCAAGCCACTGTGTTTCTGTCAGGCGTCTTACGATGTCTGGCTCCTACAAAAATTTGGCCATAACCGCTGCCGTGTCCAGCATGCGATTAGAAAAGCCCCATTCATTATCATACCATGCCATGATGCGTACAAGATGCCCACCCTGTACAAGGGTTCGATCTTCGATAAAGTTGGATGAATTGGGATTATGGTTCAGATCACAAGAGACAAGCTTTTCATCAATATAGCCTAGAATGCTGGGGTTATTTTTTTGACTCTCCTGTTTAAACGCCTTTTGAATATCCTCCACATTGGCTGGCTTATGGGTGGTGATGGAGAGGTCTACCATGGACACATTAGAGACAGGCACCCGTACGGCCACGCCGCTCAGCCGTCCGTCCAGATCGGGCAACACCTTACCAATGGCTTTGGCTGCGCCTGTTGTTGTCGGTACCATAGAGAGCGCGGCTGCGCGTCCGCGATAGGCGTCTTTATGCATGCTATCATGGGTTGGTTGATCTCCGGTATAGGCGTGAATTGTTGTCATCAAGCCGTGCTCGATACCATATTTCTCATGCAAAACTTTCAAAAGCGGGGCCAAAGCATTGGTAGTGCAAGAGGCGTTAGAAACAATCGTGTCATTGGCGCCGATCTCATTATCATTGACGCCGTAAACGATTGTCTTTGTGGCCTCATCTTTGGCAGGGGCTGAGATTAGAACGCGCTTTGCGCCGGCCATAATATGCTTTCCGGCCAAGTCCTGCGTTAAGAAAAACCCTGTACATTCCATCACAATATCTACCTCCAGCTTCCCCCAAGGCAAGGTTTCGGGATCGCGATCCGAATAAACCCTTATTGTGTGATCATCGACGATAATATTTTGGTCTTCTGACTTAACCGGCACGGGAAAGACGCCGTGAACGCTGTCATATTTTAAGAGATGGGCGAGGCGGGAGGCTTCGGCCAAATCATTAATCGCCACGACCTCTATATCTTTACGCCCGCTTTCAACAAGCGCGCGCAACACCATACGCCCTATGCGCCCAAACCCATTAATCGCAATTTTTAAAGCCATATCCACCGTCCTTTTCATGGGTTATAAGCAGTTATGACAGCGCTGTCAATTTTGAATATTGATTGAGTGTAGGGCAAAACAATGATGTTTTTGAATGGTTGTTACGTCTGTGATTAATAACATAAGTCACAAACTAAGACTTGGTGGAGCCT
>CAZNWH010000065.1:0-13568 GCA_964576765.1 uncultured Hellea sp. | reverse complement strand
GGCATGCCAGTTTTGTTGACGTCAACGATATATATTTGCCCGTCATGTTTGTCCCGCATCACATCAATTGCGCCAAAATCAAGTCCCATTTTCTGGCAAAATTTCAAGATCAAATTCTGTTCGTCAAAAGATAAAACATCTTCTGGTGTTTTGATATCAACATGGGCGTAATCTGTCCCGAAGCGTTTATCCAAATCTTTCCATTTGTGGAAGATAACTGGCATTTCACCTAATACAAAAATGAGGCGCAGGTCTTCGCCTTGGCTACCATTAAAAGTGCTATCGATAAGCTTTTGATAAGCGCAATCATCGCGCATATCTTTGGTCTTAATGGGACAATGAATGATGATACCATCATGTGTTCCATTGGCATCTGATTTTTGAACGGCTGGGCCTTCATAGGTTAAAGGATCAATCTTAAGACCATATCCGAAAACATCAGCGAAAACATTCGCGACATGTGTTTTGGAAATATCAGATACTCTAGGATTGATAGCTTTTGCTTCAATATGGGGGTCCAATGTAGCCCCAATGTCTGAGTGTGTGGAATCGTCAAATATAAAAACATGGTCCGCAGTGTTGATATCTTTAGTGATTTTCAATCCGGCTATCCGTGCCATCAACCACGCATTATACCATGGGCCTGGCTGCTGCGGATAAAATGCAAGCGTGCCTGCTGAGGGCATGCGGCGTAGATATCGCCACAGGCGTAACCCGATAATATAGCTGTTGAATTTTGTAAGGGCAAAACCGTCTTTTAAGAGACTTCCATTTATGGGAATAGTCGCGCCGGTTTGATGTACATATATCCCTCCGTTTTTAAGGCTTAAGCCTCTAAAATGCTTTAAAAACCCCAATTTATTATGCTTCCAAGCACCAGCGAATTATCGCTTTTTGGGCGTGGAGCCTGTTTTCCGCTTCGTCAAAAACAGCGCTTTGAGGCCCGTCAATGACCTTGGCTGTGACTTCTTCACCGCGGTGGGCTGGTAAACAGTGCAGAAATATAGCGTCTTTGGCAGCCGCATTCATCAAAGCGTCATTGACCTGATGGCTCATAAGGTCAGCGAGACGTTTCTTAGCGTCAGTATCACCCATGGAGACAAAGGTATCTGCAATGACTACGTCGGTATTTTTGCAGGCCTTATGGGGGTCTGAGATTGTTTCAATTTTAGCCCCTTCTTTGCGCGCAGCCTCAATTGTTTGACTGGGCAGCGTATAGCCTTCAGGGCATGATATGCGTAATGTGTAACCAAATTTCGCGGCAGCATTTACAAAGCTAACGGCAACATTATTCCCGTCGCCAATCCATGTTAAAGTCATATCGGATAGATCGCCGCCGCGTTCTTCGAGCGTTTCAAGGTCAGCCATAATTTGGCACGGATGGTTATAATCCGTTAGGCCATTAATGACGGGGATAGACGCATTATGGGCCAGATTAACGAGGGTTTCATGACTGTTGGCCCGCAGCATAATGCCGTCAACAAAGCGCGAGAGAACTTTAGCAGTATCTTCAATCGTTTCGCCGCGCCCGATTTGCATATCATGACTGGTTGCTGTGATAGATGAACCGCCTAATTGGCGCATAGCCATATCAAAACTAAACCGTGTGCGGGTAGAAGATTTTTCAAAGATTAAAGCCAGTGTTTCGCCGTTAAAGGGGGCATCAGCATCCGGTTGCCCTTTGGGAATGCCGCGTCGCGCTTTTTTGATACGGTGGGCTTCATCCAAGATAGATCGCAAATCACTGGTCGATATGTCAGCAAGAGATAAAAAGTGTTTCGGGTTTGACATCAAAGCCTCGGGCAAAAAGAGTCTTTAACCAAATGAGCAGGCAGATGAAAGAAAAATCTTACCCTTCAAAATCATCCAAGCTTTGCGCCTCTTTGAAACATTTACGCAAAATACCGACGGCTTCGCGCACATGGTCTTCTGTAATGATAAGGGCTGGCGCAAGACGAAGTGTATTGTCCCCCGCGCTGCCACCAAGAAGGCCGTTTTCCAGCGCCATACGCCTGACTTCAATCGCGGGTTTTTTGAGTTTCATGCCGCAAAGTAGGCCCTTACCTCGTAGCTCAACGACAACATCAGGAAATTCGTCTTTCAGAGATTCAAATTGCTGCTTGAGGAAGTTAGAGACTTTGACAACATGCTCCAAGAATTCAGGCTTTGATATTTCATCAAAGACAGCATTACCGACAGCCATCGCCAGCGGGTTGCCGCCATAGGTGCTGCCATGGGTTCCGGGCACCATGCCGGCCGCTGCGGCTTTTGTTGCGATACAGGCGCCCATGGGAAACCCTCCGCCAACGCCTTTAGCTACAGCCATGATATCAGGTTCCGCGTTTTCTGCCCATTGATGGGCAAAGAGTTTACCGGTTCGTCCTGCGCCACATTGCACTTCATCATAGATTAGCAGGATCCCTTTTTCATCACACAGCTCGCGCAAGCTTCTCAGGCAAACTTCAGGTAAGGGACGCAAGCCTCCTTCACCTTGAACAGGCTCAACAAGAATTGCAGCTGTTTTATCACTCACAGCTTTTTTGAGAGCCTCATGATCGCCAAAGGGCAGATGAGTGAAACCTGGGAGGTTAGGCCCAAATCCTTTTAAATATTTAGGATTACCGCCTGCATTAATGGTTGCGAATGTACGGCCATGAAACGCGCCTTGAAAGGTGATAATCTCATACCGCTCAACATCGCCATTGTCATAGTGATATTTGCGCGCCGTTTTCATGGCGCATTCAATGGCTTCGGCTCCCGAGTTGGTGAAAAAGACCTTTTCCGCAAAAGGGAGGGCGTCACAATATTTTTTAGCGAGTTGTTTCGCACCAGTCAGTTGGAACATACCCGAGACATGCCAAACCTTATCGGCTTGGTCTTTAAGTGCATTTAGCGGTATAGGATTAGCATGACCGAGGCAGTTGACTGAAATACCCGCAATGAAATCCAGATATTTATCTCCGTTTTCGGTATAAAGATAAGCTCCTTCACCGCGCACAAATTCCTGCGCCGGTGGTTTGTAGCAGTCATAAAGGTTATCGTCTTGAGCCATGAGATTGTCCTTTTGTTCGTCTTAAGCTTTGAGCCGCCATCCTGATTTTAAAACTTTTAAGACAAGCCAGAATAAAATGACGTTAATTATGGCGATCATAATAGCGCCTATCATGACATTGCCATCGGCTTCACCGAGGAATCCATATCGGAACCCGTCGATCAAATAGAAGAGAGGGTTGGCAAAAGAGAGTGTTTGGAAAATCGGGGGGAGAATATCAATGTGATAAAATGTTCCGGAGAGATAAGAGAGTGGTAAGATAATAAATTGATTTACCACAGCAAGTTGGTCAAATTTTTCGGCCCAAATGCCTGAAAGCAACCCGATCATGCCTAGGGCCGCTGCTGCGGACAAGCTGAAGTAAATAACGGCCCACCAGTGAACGGGTATGAGCGGAGTGAAAAAAATCGACAGCGCGATAGCTGTTGCAAGGGCTACAACAATTCCTCGTGTCATCGCGCCGCCAATATACCCTAAGGCCAATTCCAAATATGATAAGGGCGGCATTAACACATCAATGATGCTACCATTCATCTTGCTTGTCATCATAGATGAAGCGCTATTGGCTGTGGAATTATTTAATATGCCCAGCATGACAAGACCGGGGGCAAGAAATTTTATAAATTCAGGACTTCCGCCGCCGCGCTGCTCGGCAAAAGCTAAAACGAAAACCGTCATAAATAAGAGATTGGATATAATCGGCGCAAGAAGGGTCTGGGGGAAGACTTTCATAAAACGACGACACTCTTTCTTATAAAGAGTGGCAAGTCCCATCCAGTTGATGGCCCCGAAATGACGTGCGGCAGGTGTCATTGATGACTGGGAAGAGGCCTGAACTGTTTTTACGCGCGTCATAGGGCGGCGTAACATGGGTGTTTTTGCAAGCCAAGCCTTAGAAAGTGGCAATTATTGGAATTTTTTGCTCACACAACATATTGATTTCTGTGGATAGCTGAAAACTTTATCTTGTGGTTTGTGGCGTTTTCTTTACATTATCTAGTGTTGATTGAAAGGAGCTGCCAAAGCTTCACACTATATATAGTGGTTCAATATTTTGATATTACCGGGTGGGCGTAAGAGCCTGCTATGGCTTAAGATGAGGGGGAAGCGCTATGGCGTGGACAGAAGACCGTGTAGAAGTTCTGACTAAATTATGGGCTGAAGGCTTAAGTGCTTCGCAAATAGCCAAACAATTAGGCGGGGTCACACGAAATGCTGTGATTGGTAAGGTTCATCGTCTTGGACTATCAGGGCGCGCTAAACCCTCTAATCCGGCGAAGAAAAAAGCCCGTAAAACAGTTCAGCGGACACGACAGCCTCGTGTCCCATCTGCGCCGCGCGCGCCACGTCCTGTTGTTCAGCCTCGTCCTGCCCCGCCGCCTATCGAAGCTCTTCCTATGGCAAATGGTGAATTTGCAACAATCCTGACGATTACGGATCATATGTGCAAATGGCCCATTGGCGATCCAAGTACATCCGACTTCCGTTTTTGTGGACGTAAGACGGAAGATAAGGATGAGCCCTATTGTTTGGCGCATTCCTCAGTGGCCTATCAGGCGAGTCGGCGCAGGGGCAGCTCAACGCGTGCTTTAGGACCAAATCCGACAAGCCGTAAACGTATTAGATAGCATTTTTTACAACGAAAAGGTCTTATGCAAGGCGGCGTGAGCCGCCTTTTTCTTTATGCCCCTCTTTTGATTTCAGCCTTCTGGTCAAATTTTCGGTTGGAATGACGCAAAATTGATTTCATCAAAAATTTCTATAATTTAAAGTGACTATCGTATCTAAAAGGTACAAGTTGCTCTCAATATTTGAAGAATGTTAGCTTTATATTTATTGTTTTTCAATAATAGTTTGTTGACTTTCGCTATTGGGTGTTTATGAGAGAGCTATGAGGAGACAGGATATGCGTTTAGCGGTATTTATATCGGCAAGCGTGATAGCTCTTTCCGGGTGTGCCAACCTAGGGGGGGTATCAAAATTTAAACCCGCAGCGACAATCGTGTCGGTTGAAGGTCTTACACCGCAAAAGCCAATATGGGATGAAGTTGCGCCTCATGACCTCCCAACGACTGATTGGGTCGGTAGCTTTTCGGATGCAACTCTGGTGAGTCTTGTGAGTGAGGCCTTAGATGCGAATACAAATATCAGATCATCAGCGGCGCGCCTTGATGCAGCCCGCGCCCGCGCCCGTATTTCCCGGGCGGATAGATTGCCTACCATTGACACGAATAGCCGGGTCACCCGAACTGAAACATCATTACCCTTCCAAACGCCTACCAATTTATCTTCGGGTTTGGCTGTAAATTGGGAAGCTGACCTCTGGGGACGAATCAAGAATAATGTTAAGTCCGATGCATTGGCTGTAGAGGCGACGCAGGCTGATTACGCTGGAGCGCGTTTGTCTATTGCAGGCCAAGTTGCGCAAGGGTGGTTTGATTTAATCGAGGCACGGCTCTTAAACGAGTTATCTGTGCGAGATGTAGAAACACAAGAACGGGCGCTTCGCTTGACTCAGCGCAGATTTGAAGGCGGAGTCACAGGCTCGAGTGATGTGCGCCTTGCAAGGTCTTCTGTGGCTAATGCCGAGGCTTTACAGGCTAGCCGCGAACAAAGATTGTCGAGTTTAACTCGGAGCTTAGAAGTTCTACTACGCCGCTACCCAGCCGAAGAAATCCAAAGTGCAGAAGATTTGCCAAATTTACCTGTTCTCTCAGGAGCCGGAACACCCGGATATGTCCTGCGTAAGCGGCCTGACCTTCTGGCTGCGGAAAGACGGCTCAAAGCGCAAGGCTTGCAGGTAGACATAGCCCGCAAAAATCTACTGCCCCGCTTGTCGCTTACGGGGAATGGAAATTTGAGCGCGACAAGCGTCGAGGATTTTTTCGATATTGACGCTCTAGCAATGCAATTAGTTGCCAACTTAAGCGCGCCTATCTTCCAAGGTGGACGTCTAAAAGGAAATATTGAACAACAAGAAGCTATATTACGCGAACAACTCGAAACTTATGCTGGCGTGGCTTTAAACGCCTATCTAGAAGTTGAAAATTCACTTGATGCTGAACAAAGACTTAGGGAACGAGAGTCGGCACTAAGAACCTCATTAAATGAAGCCCGCAAAGCTGAAGATCGTCTTGAATTACGATACACAGAAGGCCTAGCAACAATATTGCAATTATTAGATGCTCAATCTCGCCGTATATCTGCAGAAGGCCAATTGATTAGTGCTCGAAAAGAACGCCTAACAAACCGCGTAAGAATGCATGTTGCGCTTGGCGGTGGTTTTGAAGCTCAAGGTGGTATACAGTCATCTTATAAGGTAGTGGGTTTATACAAGTGACGTACCCAATGAATTATGGCGCGGAAGATAAACATGACAAGTGAAGCGAATGTAGTTGGTATCCAGCGGAGCGGAGGACTTTTTCGTAAGCTGCTCATTATTGCGCTCCCGTTACTCATTATAATAGGTTTTATCCTAGCTGCGAATATCATCATCAAGCTGAATAAGAAGCCAGAAGAAAAGAAAAAGCCTTTTAACACATTGGCTGTGATGGCTGACTATGCGGTGCAAGACGACGTTCAGCTTAAAGTTACAGCTCAAGGGGAGGCACGCCCGCGGACGGAAATTGATCTCGTTCCGGAGGTGGGTGGTAAAATCATTTATGTGTCGCCTAATTTTATTGACGGCGGCATCATTCGAAAGGGCGAAACGCTTATCCGGATTGAAGACGCTGATTATAAGGTGGCAGTTGTTCGCGCGCAGTCTGGTATCGCACAGGCCGAACAAGTTTTGATCCGCGAACAAGCTGAAGGTGAAATCGCACGTCAGGATTATGAAGAATTAGGCCGGGGTGAACCAACTGCCCTTGCGCTACGCAAGCCTCAACAAGCGCAAGCTCAGGCGGCCTTGCAATTAGCTAAGGCCGAACTTGCTGCTGCTAATCTTCAACTCACGAGGACAGAAGTCAAAGCCCCTTTTTCTGGCCGTGTGAGAACAAAGAGCTCTGACCTCGGTCAATATGTTTCACCTGGGCGAACATTAGGGCGGATATTCTCGACGGATATTATTGAAGTCAGATTGCCCTTAACGGATAATGATTTATCAAAAATGGATTTGCCAATTGCTTATGTAGCGAAGGATCGGGCCTCGGCGCCGAACGTCAAATTAAGCGCCATAATCGCCGGAAAAACGCAAAATTGGGATGCGAAGATAATGCGCACTGACAGTACCTATGATACGCAAACACGCGCTCTTTCGGCGATTGCCGAAGTCTTTGACCCTTATGGAAAGGGCAAATCCCAAAACGGTATGCCGATTGCGCCGGGATTATTTGTTGATGCAGAGATCGACGGCAAACTTTATGAAGATGTAATTGTTTTGCCGCGTGATGGACTACGCCCCGAAGATGAAATCTATATTGTCGATGACAAAGGAAAAGTAGAAATACGCAAAGCTACAGTATTGGATACAGATGCCAATAGGGCCATGCTCTTGGGTGGTGTCGGCGTTGGTGAACTTGTTGTCTTATCGCCTATGGAAAAGTCTCGTGTGACTATGACTTTGAAAGTTCTGGATGTTAATGACCCTAAAACGGTTCTGGTTGACCCGCCAAAACCAGAATGGCTGAAAAAGAAAGAGGCTGCCGATGCTAAGGGGGAAGACAAAGATAAAAAGAAAAAACGAAGATGGGGTAAGAAAAAAAATGATAGTGAAAAATCTGAACGTCCTCGTAAAAAAGGCGATGCTCCTTCAAAGGATAGTAAGACGGAGTCGGCTTCGAAGGAAACAAACGGGGCGATGACAAAAGGGAGCGAGTAATGAAATCACTTATTGCATGGTTTGTAAAAAATCCCGTTGCCTCCAACCTGATGATGGTAGCCATGTTTGTGGTAGGCGTTTTTGGTTATAATAATTTACAGCGCGAATTCATCCCGCAAGTGACTGTTAATGGAATGACGGTTTCCTCAGCCTGGCCTGGGGCGTCACCGCGTGATGTTGAAGAGCAAATCGTTGTCCGTATCGAAGAAGCTATCGATGGGCTTGATGGCGTTGATTATCTTGAAGCTACTGCAAGTGAAGGAACCTATACGGTTAATATTAGAACAAAGCTTGGTGTTGATTATCAGAAAATGCTCGACCGAGTTAAGGCTCGTGTCGATGGTATTCAAAATTTGCCACCTGATGCGTTTAAACCTCTTGTTTTTCGTTGGGATGCGCAAGTGGAAATTCTGTATCTCGCTTTATATGGAGATGTTGATCGTTTAACTCTTCAAAGGGCAGCCAATGATCTAAGATTAGAGATATCAAAGCTAACAGGGTTGCAGCTAACCCAGCAAATATCGAAGATAGATGAGCAGGTTACAATTGAGGTTTCTGAGGATGCCTTACGGCAATATAATTTAACTTTCTCGCAAGTGTCTCAGGCGATTTCAGGGTCATCTGTAAACTTATCAGCCGGAACCGTTGAGACAACGGGAGGGAAACTTCAATTGCGGGCGCGGTCTTTGGCTAATACCGAGGCAGAGTTCAAAAAAATCATCATTCGTCAAACGGCCAATGGTGGCACTATTCGTCTTGGAGATATCGCTAATGTCATTGATGGCTTCGACAATGATGAATTTGACGCAAAATTTAGAGGGGAAAATGCAGCTGTCTTCAGGGTTTTGTCACCTGAAAAAGCGAACTGGACGGAAGCCGGAAAATCTATCCGTAAATATGAAAAAGAAATTAATGAAAAACTACCTCCTGGATTGCAATTTGCGATCTGGTTTGATGGTTCCAAAATGGTTGATAGTCGGTTGAACCTAATCGGAGGGAATGCTCTATCAGGCATGATACTCGTTCTGATCATTTTGGTTCTATTTTTAAGACCAGCTGTTGCGATTTGGGTGACGATCGGCATTGCCGCCGCCTTTATGGGGGCCATCGCTGTCGCGCCATATATAGGCATTTCTTTAAATATGATTTCTCTTTTTGCTTTCCTATTAGTGATTGGAATTGTTGTCGATGATGCCATCGTCGTCGGAGAAAGCGCGCATTTTCATGTTGAAAATGGTATTTATGGTGACCGCGGCGCGATTGCAGGTGCGAACATGGTTGTTAAGCCTGTTTATTTTGCGGTTATTACAACTATTTTAATGTTTGTACCTTTCTTGCTTATGACAGGCCCCATTCAAACCATGCTGGGTCAAATAAGCCTTGTTGTCATTGCGGTTTTAATTTTTTCACTCATCGAAGCCTTCTTCATATTACCGGCTCATTTACGCCATTTAAAGCCTATTGATCACGATAGGCAAAGTAGATTGATGCGGTTCCAAACGGGTATAGCGAATAGTTTGGTTAGCTTTGCCCAAAACACATTCCGTCCTTTTGTCGCGGCCTTGATTAAAGCACGATATGTGACGCTCTCTATTTTTGTCGGACTATTTGTTATGTCGATCATGTTGCTTAGATCCGGTGTGGCCCCAAGCGCTATGATTCCCGAAGTTGAAGGGGATATGATCCAATTTAATGCCCGTTTTCCTGAAGGCACAAATTATGAACGTATCACACAAGTCAGAGATCAGGTCGATCAAGGTGTTATAAAACTGAACGAGAATACAAAAAAAGATTTTAATATTGATTTTGAACTTATCACGGAAGCAGGGACATATTCGGAAGGCCGTAGAGTTGATGGTTTCTTAGGCCTTTCTGATCCGAACAAACGGCCGGAAATTTCCAGCAAAGATATAGCTGATAAGCTCGAAGAATATGTTGGTTCGATACCTGATGCCTATCGTGTAAGTTATGGAGTCAATCAAGGTGGTTCAGGACAAGGAGGAGGGCTGTTCTACGGCGTTGCGTCTTCAGACCCAGATGCGCTTAAAGCAGCTATTCTTGATTTAAAAACTGAAATGGAAAGCTATAGCTCAGTCACACGCGCTTGGGATGGCTTAGAAAGCTCCGCCAGTGAAATTCAATTCACCTTAAAACCCGGCGCTGAAGCTTTAGGGTTGAAACTATCTGATGTGACTCGCCAAGTGCGGCAAGCGTTTTTTGGTCTGGAAGTTCAGCGCCTTCCTCGCAACGGTGAGGATGTTCGCGTAATGGTGCGATATCCGGAGGCAGCAAGAGAGTCGATTGATAGTCTTCGTGGATTACGAATTCGCGCAGCCAATGGAGTCGAAGTTCCACTGTTTTCTGTCGCTGACGTAACCTTTGCAGAAGGCGTTGGTCGTATTCAGCGCCGCGACCGTAAACGCTTAACCTATACAGGCGCTCGTATACGCGGGGAGCAAAGTGAAATTGCGAATATCAAAAAAGACATAAATGAGAATTTTTTCCCGCAATGGGAATTACGCCACCCTCGCGCCACACGTATTAATGTTGGCGAAGATGAGATAGAGACGAATTTCGTAAAGGAATTGAATATATCACTCATTGCCATTTTATTTATGATGTACGGTTTATTGGCGATTGCTTTTAAATCCTATGCTCAACCTCTTTTGATTATGATTGCTATACCCTTTGCACTTGTCGGGATGATTTTTGGGAATATCGTGACGGGCGTGCCTTTTGGGATGATGTCAATTTTTGGCTTTTTTGCCGCCTCTGGTGTGGCGGTGAATGACAACCTCGTTCTTATAGATTATGTGAATAGGCTTCGCGATAAAGGCGTTGGGGCCTATCAAGCGATGCTAGATGCCTGTGTAGCGCGTTTTCGGCCCATTCTTCTGACATCTGTCACAACCTTTATTGGGATTATGCCGATCTTATTTGAAACATCGGCTCAGGCAGAGTTTCTCAAGCCCATGGTTGTTGCATTAGCATTCGGAGTATTATTTGACTTCTTCTTAACCTTGATGTTGGTGCCAGCAATGTATGGTATAGGCGTTGATATTTCGCGCTTCTTCCGCGGCCTATGGCGCGGCGAAAAGCAACCGGGTCTAGGGTCAACTTATGACCCTGAAATGGCTTTGGCTTTGGACGATATGGAACTGGAAGAGGATATAATTATCCGCGACCCCTCACATACACTGACACCCACGGTGCCTGCGGAATAATAAAATCTATATAGTAAAATTTATTTAATTGAAGGGATAGAGGTATGAAATTCACTCATCTTATGACGGCCAGTATATTGGCTGTAACACTTGCGGCTTGTAACAATGTGGCTACAGATAACGTAAAAGATAAAGGTCAAGCTGTCGTCAAAATCGCGCAAGATACATCAGCAAAACCAGTGCGGGGCACTTACGGTATCGCGACAGAAAACATGGACCAGTCCGTTAAGCCTGGTGATAATTTCTTTAAATTTGTGAACGGGACTTGGTTGAAAGAAACCGAGATTCCGGCTGATAAAGATAATTATGGCGGCTTTTCTATTCTCGCGGATTTATCGCAAGAACGCGTGAGAGAGATTATCGCAGAGGCCTCGGCGACAAATGCCCCCTTAGGATCTGAAGAACAAAAAATAGGTGACTTTTACGCGGCCTTTATGGATACAGACGCTATTGAAGCCGCAGGACTGGAGCCTGTTAAAGCGGATATTAAAAAAATACGCGCCGTAGCAACGCATGAAGATGTTGGTGTTATGATGGCTGATCCGGCTATGGGTCTTCGATTGCCAATCGCCCCGTTTGTAAGTGTTGATTTAAAAGATGTTCAAAATTACGTTGTTTATCTCACCCAGGCCGGGCTGGGCATGCCTAACCGGGATTATTATCTAGATGAGGACGAAAAGTCAGATGACCTTCGTGCGGCCTATATTGAGTATATGTCAACTATGCTGGCTGAAGCTGGCGTTGATAATGCCGCATCAAGAGCGGCGAAAGTTATGGCATTTGAATCGGATTTGGCGCGAGTGCATTGGTCACCAACCAAGAGACGAGATCGAAGCTTGACCTATAATAAACGTAGCTTGATAGGGCTTAAACAAATGGCGGAGGGTTTTCCGTGGGACGCCGTATTAGCCAAAGCTGGTATGGGTGATCAGGATAATTTCGTTGTCCGCGAAACGGACGCGATTGAAGGCACCGCTAAGATATTTGCCAAGGCCAGTGTGGAAACACTCAAGGACTATATGACGATAAGTTATATGGGCGCCAATGCCGCTTACCTGCCCAAACGCGTAGATGATGCGAGCTTTGAATTTTACAGCAAAAAACTGCGCGGTACCGAAGTTCAGCGCGATCGTTGGAAGCGCGGCGTTAGTCAAATCGATAGCACAATGGGCGAAATTGTCGGTAAGGTTTATGTCAGAAAACATTTCCCGCCTATTGCAAAAACAGAAATGGATAAGCTGATTGAAAACCTACGGGCGGCGTTCAAGGACGGTATTGATAATTTGGAATGGATGGACCCAGCAACAAAGGCCGAAGCTCAAGATAAACTGGCTAAGTTTAACCCTAAAATTGGCTATCCCGATAAATGGACCGATTATTCTAAGTTAACCGTTGATCGTGATGATTTGATAGGAACAGTTAAAAGAGCCAATATTTGGGCTTGGAATGACGAGATCAAAAAACTCGGCGGGCCTATTGATCGCGACGAATGGGCGATGAACCCTCAAACGGTCAATGCTTATTATAGGCCTGATTTAAACGAGATTGTTTTTCCGGCCGCTATTCTCCAAGCGCCTTTCTTTGACCCTGCGGCTGACCCGGCGGTCAATTACGGTGGTATCGGCGCTGTGATTGGACATGAAATGGGCCACGGTTTTGATGATCAAGGCCGTAAAACAGACGGCAATGGTGAGCAGCGCGATTGGTGGACCGAAGAAGATGGTAAAGCCTTTGAGGCGCGCTCCAAAGACCTCGTCGAACAGTTCAATGCGTTTGAGCCTCTGCCGGGAGAGCATATTAACGGTGAACTCACATTGGGTGAGAATATTGGGGATCTCACAGGCCTGACAATGGCTTATGCGGCCTATAAAAAATCACTAGGCGGTAAAGAGGCTCCGATTATTGACGGTATGTCGGGTGATCAGCGGTTCTTCCTGTCCTTTGGTCAAATTTGGCAACGTAAATTCAGAGACGCCGCCTTACTAAACCGTCTTAAAACGGATACGCATAGCCCGGGTGAATATCGGGCCAATGGTATCGTACGAAATTTTGATGCTTGGTATGAAGCGTTTGATGTACAGCCCGGTGACGCGCTCTATTTACCACCAGAAAAACGCGTCAAGATCTGGTAACATATGTACGGCTATGACGGTAATCTGAAACGGGTCAAATCGGTTATTGACGGACAGACTATTTACAATGTTTATGACCTGTCGGGCGCTTTGGTGCATATTGAGACTGGGGATGATCCGAACACCGCGAATAAAAATGAAACAGGCGAGACGGATTATGTCAGTGGGCCGCAGGGCACACTGGCCCGCATAAAAAACGGAATTGTAACCTACTTACATCCTGACCACCTGGGCAGCGCGCAAGCGGGCACGGATGCGAGTGGAGCCATTATCTGGCGCGAGCAATACACGCCGTTCGGCGAAGAGCTACAAAGCCCGGCGGCCAATGATAATCTCGCGGG
>CAZNWH010000064.1:0-13748 GCA_964576765.1 uncultured Hellea sp. | reverse complement strand
CACCTCCGCCCACCATCGCCGCCATAGACGCAGAATGATGAGGTGATCTGAAAGGACGCGAGCGAGACAGTTTTCCACGGTCCAAAAGACCCGCAACAGAATGTACCATCGACACGTCGAGGAGTTCTTTGGCCGTTAAGGGCGGCAATAATCCGGACATGCGTGCGGCCAGCATTGATTTTCCTGAGCCCGGCGGACCCACCATCAACATATTATGGCCTCCCGCCGCCGCCACTTCGAGGGCGCGTTTGGCTGTTTCCTGCCCGCGCACATCCCGTAAATTTAAGGTGTCATCTGTTTCGAGCATTTCCCCGGGTTTAGGAGGGGATAAAACCTGTGTCCCTTTAAAATGATTCATTAATTGAATAAGGTTTTGCGGCGCTAGCAAGGGGACATCGCCCGCCCACGCAGCCTCTGGCCCATTAGGCTCGGGGCAAATCAAACCTAGACCTTCAGCATTAGCCAACATCGCGGCTGGCAAGGCCCCGGGAACCCGCGTAATCGTGCCGTCCAAAGACAGTTCACCAATGGCGACATAGCCTTCAATCGCGTCCACAGGCACAGCGCCAATCGCGGCCAATAGCCCTAAGGCGATAGGTAGATCATAATGAGCGCCTTCCTTAGGTAAATCAGCTGGCGCTAAATTAACGGTAATACGTTTACCCGGTAGGCTTATGCCCAACGCTGCAAAGGCAGATCTGACACGTTCTCGAGATTCCGCGACGGCTTTATCGGCCAAGCCAACAATATTAAAAAATTGGCGACCTGATGAGGTCACTTGGACTTGAACATCAACGCGCCGCGCTTCCGCCCCTTCAAATGCAACTGTATAAATGCAAGCAACCATAGATATTGCACCTATACACGGACTTAGAACAAATCAAGAACTTTATATTCTAAACTTTAGAAAGGCCAACGCAACGCACGGCTTTAAAGGCCTCACTACTGCGCGGAAAAATCAGAGGGACGCTCGATTGTCGTAACGGGTCACGCATATGGTAACCACGCGCGTCACGTTTTAAAATCATCGCCCAGTGCGAGCGCCCATTTTTAAGGTAGAACTGCACCAAGGGGTAATCTCCTCTGCGCATACAGTTATTGATAGTCTCTTCGCTGACATTATCATAATATTGCGCGGCGGCTCTCCCGCCCGTAACTTTGCGAATGCCATCCCAAATCAGCCAGCCATTTTTTGTAAAGCCATCAGATTGCGTCAGTCGCGCGTTAAGGTCAGACGGGTTGGTTTGAAATCCAAGATTAGCCAAAGCCATTGAGGCCGCCGTGACGAGACAGCCATCAGAGCCCATCGTGTCGCTTGAGCGGCCAAGACGTTCAGAAGCCCAGCGTGTATCTTTCTGATAAAAGGCTGATCGATCCGGTAATGACAAGCTCCCACGCGGAGCCGGCGTGACTTGCGGCACCGGAATAACCGAGGCCGGGTAATCCGGCGGGAGACCAGCTTGAGTCTCAGGCGGCAAAGGCGTCGTCCCGCAAGAGACTAACAAAAGCGCCACAGATAAAATTAAAAACACCCTCAACATAGAGAAGGCCTAACCCGAAACCCTTAAATCAACCTTTATAAATTTAGATACCATACATGACTTAATCGCAAGCCTCGCCATCCACCATGACCATGGTAATAGTCCCGCTGGGTTCACGATAAGGAAAATAGACCGTTCTTATTGGGTCGCTAACCAATGTGCTTAGATCTATTCCATCCCCTTCATACGGTCTGGAGTCCCAATCATAATAGTGAGTTGTTTGTGAAAAGCGTTCGCTAGCTTTTAGCCATTCGCGCCCCTCATCGTCTTTAATGATCTCTTCTACATCATAGATAATTTCAAACCCAGAGCCAAGTTTATTTACAAATTCGCCTATCTTTTGACCCTCAATATTTATTTTTCCTTCGCGCGCAAGATATTGGAAGAAGGGATGCTGAAAAAACTTTTCATAAGCATCATCCTCAAACCTCGATACCCAACGAGGTTTAATAAATGCTCCTATAACCCTGTCAGGAGAGTCGAATCGCGGCTCAGAATATATGCCTGATTGGGTCGGCGAACTTAACCCTATAGTGGCCTTAACCCCCTCACCCTGATACTCATATGGAAAGGACCGCGCATTGGGATTTGCTGTATCAATCCATTTTTCTTCGCCAGTTCTGAGAGAAATTTTAGCCATATTGTCTTTGGAGGCAAAGACAAGGAAGGCAAAATATTCCGACTTGGCAATCGGAAAACCTTCCGGTTGATATTTAGACCCTTTATAACCGTCAACATAGGGGGATGGCATGTGAATAAAGTCTTCGCAGGGATAGGCTTGTGGCGCTGTCGGGGTTTTAGTTTCTGAGTTGAGCGCAGGCACTTCATCATAGGCCAGCACCGTACAAGCATATGTCTCCGGGTCTATGGTGACGTCTTTTACGCTAAAGGCGGCGATAGATCCTACAGCCTTGGTTCCGATTAATCCTGCATCGTAGCCACAAAATGAGTCTGCATACGTAGCTTGATGTAGTCCCGTCATGATGACAAAATTGAAACAAACAAACTTTATAATATTGCGGTTGAGAAACATATTCGCTTTACAGCACGCTTTCGTAAACGAGCGCCTAAGATAACCACATTACACAACAGATTTGGTTTTAAAGACCTCTTCATCAAGTTGACCTTCCCATTTAGCGACGACTGAGGCAACGGCCAAATCGCCTGTTACATTCGTCACCGTCCGCATCATATCAAGCAGGCGGTCAAAGGGGAGGATGAAGGCGATAATGAGCGTATATTGATCGAGCGTAACGCCAAATGTACCCAGCACAGCAAAGGCCAAGAATAAGCTCGCCGACGGAATGCCCGCCGCGCCAATGGATGTGAGCGTCGCGGTCATTGCAATCATAACATAATCCACCATCGATAAATCAATACCGAGCGCCTGCGCCGAAAAGAGCGCAATCAGGCCGAGATAAATCGCTGTACCGTCCATATTAATCGTCGCGCCGAGGGGCAAGACTGAACCCGCGACAGACTCGTCAATCCCAAGATTATCTTGCGCGCAAGATATAGAGACGGGCAATGTCGCGCTGGAGGAGGCGGTAGAATAGGCCACGCCCTGTGCATCCAGAACACCATAGAAAAATCGGGCTAATGGCAGCCTCAAAATTGTTCTTACAATTATCCCGCCATAGACTAGAATGATATGAACAAAACAGGCCAAATAAAGTGCGATGGTCAGCTTTCCGAGTGCCTTAAGAATACCGAGCCCCATATCCCCCATCACCCACGCAATCAACGCGAAGACACCTATAGGCGCAAGCTCCATAACAAAGAGCGTGATTTTCATCACCACCTCTTCGGCGCTATGGAAAAAGCTTTTCAGCGGGTTCGCTTTATCGCCAACCGCAATGATACCAACACCTATTAAGATCGAAAAAAAGATCACTGCCAATATATCGCCCTCAACCATAGCCTTAATCGGGTTCGTCGGAATAATGGCGAGCAAACGCTCTGTGATGGAGGGAGTATCCGCAGAAACACGCTCGGCCAACATCGCTCGCGTCGCTTCATCAACTCCGCTAAATTCAACGCCCGTGCCAGGCTGAAATAACGTCCCGAATATCAAGCCCAAGCTCACGGCAAAAAACGTTGTGCCCATATAAAGCGCGATGGTTTTCACCCCCAAAGAGCCAAGCCTTTTAGGATCCCCCATCGCCACGACACCCGACACCAAAGTGACAACAATCAGCGGTACAATCAACATCTTGATCAAATTGACGAAAGCCTGCCCGAAGGGTTTTATCCACGTCGTAATACTATCGGAAAACCCACCATAATGCGCCGAGAGGCCGACAAGCGCGCCCAATATCAGGGCGATTATAACCCGTTTCCAAAGCGTTATGGCCTGCCATTTTGAAAACATATTATTCCCCGTCCCGTAATTTTTGCATCAAATATGTATGCTGCAACGCTAGCCGCTTAGCTGTTTCTTTCAGGTTCGCCGCCGCGCTATGGCCGCCATCAATATTTTCATAATAGAAAAAATCATGGCCTTGGTCTTCCATGCGTTTTGCAGCCTTACGTGCATGACCGGGATGAACGCGGTCATCTTTGGTAGAGGTGATAAAGAAGACTTCGGGGTAATCTACTTCGGGATCTATATTATGATAGGGTGAAATGGAACGTAAGAACTTTCCTTCTACCGCATCATCAGGATCCCCATATTCACCCATCCACGACGCGCCTGCCAATAATGTGTGATAGCGCATCATATCAAGTAAAGGCACGGCGCAGATCACCGCGTTAAATAAATCGGGCCGTTGGGTGAACATAACTCCGACTAATAACCCTCCATTAGACCCACCTTCGATGCCTAGATGTTTGGGTGATGTTATTTTTTTAACGATTAAATCTTCCGCCACAGAAATAAAATCATCATATATTCTCTGCCGTTCAGTCTTAAGGCCTGCAGCATGCCAATTGGGGCCATATTCACTGCCGCCCCTAATATTGGCCAGAACATAAACACCGCCGCGTTCGACCCATAATTTCCCGCGTGTGGCCGAATAAGATGGATTAAGCGCGATACGAAATCCTCCATAACCATAAAGTAATGTCGGGTTTGTTCCGTCCATAACAGTGTCTTTTTGGCGAACAACAAAATAAGGAACTTGGGTGCCATCGGGTGACTGGGTGAAGAATTGCTCCGAAACCATGGAGCTTGCATCAAACCAATCCGGCAAGGCCTTAGCTTTAGCTTTTTCCAATGTCTTAGCATTGAAAGACCAAAGCGTATCCGGGGTTAAAAAAGACTCGGTCGAGATAAAGGCAACATCTTCTTTATCATTAGTAGCTCCTATTGAAAGTTGACCGCCTTCGGGAAAATCCAATTTCTTTGAGCTCCAGCTTTTTCCGTCCCAATCAAAGGCATAGGCGCTTCCTATAACGTCACGGGTAATGGCGACCAAGAGATTGGACTTTGTCATGCCGAAGTCTTCGATTGACGATTTTTCATCAGGTGAATAGACGAGATTAACTGTCTCTATTTTTTGATTATCTTTGAAATTCTCGAAACTAAAACTGACCAAATCTCCAGTTTTATAGCCGCCCCAATCCTCATTAAGCTCAGCCAGTATCTGTCCTTTATATATACTCGAAATACGGGTTTTATCTGAAACCGGGATTTTTACCGCTTTACCTAATTCATCCCCATTGCGTGGAACCCAAAAATGTTCGCGGTCATAAAATGTCTTTGAATTATAAATTATAATTTCACGTGTCCCATCAGATAATTCGAGCGCCTCGGCCGATATGCTCACATCATCTTTTTGTCCGCGGTAAATTTCTTTTGCGCTTGAGAGGGGCGTACCGCGTTTCCATAATTTTGTGATCATCGGATATCCGCTATCCGTCATAGTATTGTCACCAAAGTTAACGCCTATAAGAAGTGTATCTTTATCAAGCCAATCAACAGAGCCTTTGGATTCGTCTGTGACAAATCCGTCTTTGATAAATTCTCCTGTACGGGTGTTAAATTCACGTCTTATTGTGGCATCCTTTCCGCCATCAGATAAATTGACTATGCAAAGGTCATAATCAGGCGAGAGGCAATTATTGCCCTTGTACACCCAGTTCTTTCCTTCCTCTTTAGAGAGCTTATCAAAGTCGAGTACAGTTTCCCATTTTGGAATGTCGGAAAGATAACTATCCAATGTAGATTTGCGCCAAATCCCGCGAATATGATTAGCATCTTGCCAGAAATTATGCACCTCACCCCCCCGATAAGATACGTAAGGAATTTTATCTTTACTTTGCAGAATTTCGAGAGCTTCCGCTTCCATCACGGCGAAACGCGGATCAGCCATCAAGCGGTCCAGGCTACGCTTGTTCCAGGATTTAACCTCTTCCAGCGCCCTCTCGCCAAGTACTTCTTCGAGGTAAAGGTGATCATCGTCTGTTTGTCCGGGGGTTTCGTAACTTATCATCTTTTTGGCATCTTTATGGGCATCGATTTTAACGGCGGAGCTTGTGGCAATTATGTCAGTTGTTTTTGACGTTGATTGAAGCTCAGAACAAGACGTCATAGATAAGGCTGACATAAATAATAGCGACAATTTTAACGATCTAGTGATCATTTATTTCCCCGGATTTCAATTATAGTTTCCAAAGAATAAAGCGGAGTTTGCGACAGAGCGCAAGCTTAGAAAAAAGCACCTTGGAGACCGTCGAGTACAAATTGCGCTGCCAATGTCGCGAGCAGAACGCCGAGAACTCTTGTCAGAACATCTGTTACGCTTTTTCCCATGAGCTTAATCAAAACCCCTGAGACCAAAAATGATAACAAGGTCACCACAAGAACGGCGGCTAAAGCCGCTAAGATCGCGAGCTCTTGCGGATGGCCCGCAGCCTTCCCCATCATAATCAATAGCGACGCCATCGTTCCGGGTCCCGCTATAATCGGAATACCCATGGGAAAGACGGAAATATCCTCTGGGTCCATAACCTCTTCCAAAGCATCTTCGGCGCGGCCTTCGCGTTTTTCCGTACGCTTTTCAAAGACCATATTCAGGCCAATAATGAACAACATGATACCGCCCGCAATCCGAAGTGCGTCGAGACTGATTCCCAATTTGGCAAAAATCCACTCACCCCCATAAGCAAAACCAAAGAGTATAATGGCCGCTATTAAAACAGATTTAAACGCCATAGTGGTTTGGTGCTTGCGTGACGTCCCTTTAGTGAGGGTCGCAAAAACCGGCGCGCAGCCCGGCGGATCGATAATCACGAATAGCACGGCAAAGGCCGAGAGGAATAATTCTACATCGAACATTTATCGCCCTTAACGCGGCTTATCAGGCATAGCAAGTCTTGTGATATCTTTCAGCTAGCCTATTGCTACGCTTGGGGTTAAAGACAGGCCTATGTCGCATAATACATTCGGACATTTATTTAGATTTACGACTTGGGGCGAGAGCCACGGGCCCGCTATTGGCTGTGTTGTTGATGGCTGCCCGCCGTTAATCACTCTCTCCGAAGCTGATATCCAGATTTATTTGGATAAACGCCGCCCCGGCACATCACGCTTTGTGACCCAACGAAATGAACCTGATCAAGTCAAAATTCTCTCTGGTGTTTTTAACGGAGAAACTACAGGGGCACCGATTAGCTTGATGATTGAAAATAAAGATCAGCGCAGCAAGGATTATTCTGAGATTAAATCACGTTATCGCCCCGGCCATGCCGATCTGACCTATGATGCCAAATATGGTATTCGCGATTATCGAGGCGGCGGGCGAAGCTCTGCCCGCGAAACCGCCAACCGCGTTGCGGCAGGCGCGATTGCCCGCAAAATTTTGGGCGACGTCGAGATCAAAGGCGCGGTTATACAAATTGGCGAGAAGATGATCGATGGCGAAAACTGGGATTGGTCTGAGGTTAATAACAACCCCTTTTGGTGTCCTGATGCTAAAGCCGCCAAAGACTGGGAAAATTATCTTGATGATATACGCAAATCCGGGAATTCCGTCGGCGCGATCCTCGAAGTACGGGCTTCGAACGTACCTGCTGGGTGGGGGGCCCCTGTTTACGGAAAACTCGATAGTGATATCGCCATGGGAATGATGAGCATTAATGCTGCTAAAGGCGTCGAAATCGGCGCAGGCTTTGCCTCTGGCGGGTTTAGCGGCACAGATAACGCGGATGAAATTCGTATGGAAGATGGCAAACCGGTATTTTTATCCAATAATTCGGGCGGTATTTTAGGCGGCATTTCCAACGGGGATGAGATCATTGTGCGCGTCGCGATTAAACCGACATCCTCTATCCTGACTGAAGTGCAGTCCATTGACGCACAGGGTAATGAAATCAACGTGCGCACAAAGGGGCGTCACGACCCGTGCGTTGGCATTCGCGGCGTTCCCGTCGCCGAAGCCATGCTCGCCTGCGTCCTTGCAGATCATAAGCTCCGTCATAGAGGACAAGTTGGGTAAGCCACTTCGAGGTTTTAACCTTGTTAGCATGTGCATAGCTCTATGGGCTTTGGCTCCAACCTCAACAGCTCGCCCCGTCTCCTATCCAGACGGATGGACCTTAATTTCAGACAATAATGACGTTCAAAATAGCGTGCTTGTCCACTATACGCTCAACACAAATAACGCCCTTGGCCTGCGCCTGCGCTATGACCGTGATGGAGATTATAGCTTTGTAGGCGCGCAGCTTAACCGCCTTGTCAAACGCTGGAACAAACCTGATAGCCAAGCTAATATATACGCGCACGCGGCGCTTGGCACTGTCATTGACGACAGCTCGGGACCGCTGACGCGCGAGGATGATTTAGGCCTTTTCATCGGCGCGTCAGGGGATTGGGAAACTCGAAAATATTTTGTCTCAGTCGCTGCCGAGCATTGGGAAAATGGCCGTTTCGATAGTTTTTCTAACTTTCGCGGACGACTAGGCGTTGCACCTTATGTCGCGAATACAGGCGCGCTTCACAGTTGGATTATGGTGGAAGGGCGCTACCGACCACAGCGCGATAATAAGTTGAGCGGCGCAGCGCTATTACGCCTTTTTAAGGGAGCCAACCTACTGGAAATTGGTGTAGACGATCAAGGCGAAGCTCTGCTAAATTACATTCACACTTTTTAGGAGATGGTATTGAAAATACTCAAATCTTTAATCATAACCACCCTGATAGGCGCAGCAGCGATGATGGCCTCAACTACGGCCCATGCCAAAGACATAAAACCCAATGGCCCCGAAGTTGTCGAGATAGCCGATATCTGGGTTGGGCTAAACGGGCTTGTCTGTGATTTCTGTACATTGGCCCTCAATAAGACTTTCAGAAAACGCGATGAAGTGCACGGAACTTATATTGATTTGGATACGAAAACTCTCTCCGTTGCATTGGTGCAAGCTCAGAGTTTGGATAATGACGCCGTGATATCACTCGTTAAAAAGGCAGGATATAGCGTTACTAAAATCACGCGCAAAGACGGCTCTGAATTCATTCCCCTTAAAAAGATATCCAAAAAAGAAAAGTCATGAGCAAAGCCCGTCTCGCCCTGCGAGAAACCGCAGCGCCAACCCTTGCGCTTTTGACAAGTGTGTCCACCCTTATATGCTGTACACTTCCGGCGGTGATGATCACGCTGGGTATGGGCGCGGCGCTGTCATCTCTCACCTCCAATGTACCTCAGCTCATCTGGCTTTCTGCTCACAAGCCTCTTGTTTTTGGCGGCTCATTTATTTTGCTCAGTCTGGCTTGGGGTGTTCGGTATCTGATCCGCAACATGCCCTGCCCGGCGGATCCAGTGCTAGCAAAGTCCTGCACGCGCTTAAGACACCTGGGCGGATGGGTTTTATATATTGGGTTTGCAGTTTGGGTGATTGGCACCTTTAGTGCTTTTATCTTGCCTAAAGTAATGGCTTGAGCAATTCGCGTTATTTATATTTGAAGTGATGGTCTACCTAACCTTTCTGTAACTGCGTCTATTCAAAAGAATGAGGACTTTCGGTAGTTCCGGTTAGGCCAACACCACTTTCGTCAGCAAATTTGGATTTCAGCAATACGGCGTCTAAAGGTGGGTTGGGGTATTCTGAAAGGAATGTAAGTCTTCCTTTCTTATCAAGCTGGTTTTTTTTTGTATCAACCAGCCACGCCGTTAATTCAGCTCCTGACTTTCCATGTAAAGACAATCTTATCAAAGGTACGTCTTGTCTTTTTCTTGAAATATTTCTCACCGCGCCATTTACAACTAAGACCGTCTTACCATCAATATCAATTGTGCGGGTAATAGGATCTTCAATGATGAGTCCCGATAGAGTGACTTCAACTCCAAGCTGCTTATATAGTGTTGCAGAAGTAGGAGCAGCCTCTACGATATTTTGCCGAAAAACATAACCCAGAACTACGGTTGAAGATAATAGCGCCAAAGGAATAGCCCAAATCAGGCCAACAGACGTCAGACGTTTGCGC
Source organism: uncultured Hellea sp. (assembly GCA_964576765.1). Taxonomy (GTDB): domain Bacteria; phylum Pseudomonadota; class Alphaproteobacteria; order Caulobacterales; family Maricaulaceae; genus Hellea. Next base: position 3,785 of record CAZNWH010000064.1, on the reverse strand, counting down.
CTTTTACGATCATCGGCTCTATTACGAATATCAACATGAGGGCCTGGCTTTAAGGGTATTGTACTCGGCCCCTTTTCGCGCATATTTAAATCAGATTTAAGATCATCTTTGCTCTCATCAGGCGCAATAGTTAGTGTCTCGGCTTGATTTTCTTTGAGGGCAAACTCATCAGCATTAGAGGCGGCAAACCATGTCGCGTGGCAATTTGTGCAACGTACAGTTCTACCATTTGGGCCAATCGCGTCTTCTTTAGTCAAATAACGCGTAGAACATTCTGGACAAGTGAGTATCATTATTTCTCGATTCGTTTCATTATGTGTGCAAAAATATTATTGTGAAGTCTAGTCCTAGCCAACATTCAGCTATTCGCGCCACCACGGCTATTGATGTCGTTCGCTTTGAGCGTGTAGGATTGCGCTACGCGCGCGGTCCTGAAATTCTGTCTGATGTCAATATGAGATTAAAACAAGGTAGTTTTACATTTTTAACCGGGCCATCTGGAGCTGGAAAATCAACACTTTTAAAACTCTGCTACTTAAAATTAAAACCCTCTCGCGGACTGATAAATCTCTTTGAAAACGATGTCTCAATTATGAGCCGTGCCGAAGAACAGGCTGCGAAACGTAAAATCGGTGTCGTTTTACAAGATTTTCAATTGATAAATCACCTCAGCGTTTTTGAAAACGTTGCTTTACCTTTACGGGTTACTGGTCAAGGACGAGACCAATATTCACAAGATGTGATCGAATTATTGCAATGGGTAGGACTTGGGCACCGCATGGACGCATTACCGCAAACATTATCAGGTGGAGAACAACAACGCGCAGCCATTGCTCGCGCGGTTATTGCAAAACCCGAACTACTGATCGCGGATGAACCTACTGGTAATGTTGATTCTCGGATCGGACGACGATTATTACGACTGTTTTTCGAGATGAACCGCATGGGAACAACCATATTGATTGCTACGCATGATTTGACGCTCATTCGAGAAATGCAAACCGATGTGCTACGCATTGAAAATGGACAATTATTAAATGGGCTGAGCGATCTGTGATGGAAAACACGGCTCCCAATATCCACCCATTGCTCAGCACGCAACAAGACAATACAAAAACCTTAATCCTGATTTTAGGGATCATGGCTTTCTTGGCAGGCCTAGCCTTGGTCTTTCTTCTATCCACTCAGCGTCTGCACAGTGATTGGAAAAATGAACTTGGGCGATCTGTAACAGTTCAAGTCATGTTGGAAAACACTGAAGTTCGTGACACCAAGATCGCCAACGCTATATCCGTCTTGGAAACTCAATTGCCCGATGCCAAAATTACGGAGTTAAGTCTTGAATACTCAAGGTCTTTATTAAAACCTTGGCTCGGCAGTGTTAGTCTGCCCGATGATTTACCACTTCCAGCCTTAATCACAATTGAACTTTCAGGAGAAAATAAGCAAAAAATCGTAAACCTTGCGGCTTTACTGGCCAATGAAGGGCTTATCGCCGAAATTGATGATCATTCACGTTGGTCCGATCAAATTGGGAAAACAGGTCGCGGCTTAAAAACCATAGCTCTAACCGTGTTGAGTTTAATATTTACCGCCTGCGCCGCCGTCTCTGTTTACGCAACACAAGCCGCCTTAACCGCACAGCACGATGTGCTACGAGTTTTAGTCCAAGTCGGGGCTTCTGATAAATTCATTACAAAGCTTCTGATTGAACAAGCCGCCAAGCGCGGGCTGTGGGGAGGAATTATTGGCGTGAGTATAGGCGGAGTGACCTCGGCTTTCTTATCCTTACGCCAAGGACATAATACAGCCCTTTTACCGGACCTTACTATGCACTGGGCCGATGTCTTTGGTCTCCTTTGCCTGATAATATCTATCACCCTGCTTTGCGCTATTGCGGCCGGAGTAACAGCAATCAATCTTTTACGACAGGAGCATAGACGTATATGAGTTCCGCTCCCGGAAAACTATCGCCGCAAGAAAGACGACAAGGTTGGTTAAAGTTTTTTGCCTTTATGGTCGTGCTTAGCGCTGTTTTGTTTTGCCTTGGATTTTTAACATTTGCCTCAAAAATCAATAAACTTACCCCCCCCTACATCATTCCTAATGCTGACGGGATTGTAGTCTGGACAGGAAAAGGCGGCGGTCGGCTTGAAACCGGGGCTGATCTGCTACGTCAAGATAAAGGTGAGCGCCTGCTCATATCAGGCGTGAATGAAAAAACATCTTTGGAGGCCATAAAAGACCTGGTTATTTTACCCGACCAAAAAGCCGAGTGCTGTATCGACCTTGATTATAGCGCAGAGGATACGATCGGAAATGCCCGCGAAACCGCAAATTGGGCCCGCGCCCTTGGCTATGAACATATTATCCTTGTGACATCAGCTTATCATATGCCGCGAGCTGAAATTGAAATAGGGTCTGTCGCCGGGCGGGTAAAGATTACACCCTACCCTGTTGTAAGCCAAAACCGCAAAGCCTGGTTTCGCGATAAAATCCAATTCAAAAGATTATCTCAGGAATATGGCAAACTTCTCTTAACCTATATTAGAGAGCCTGCCAGTAAAGACAAACAAGGTCCACCCCTCTTGGACCAGCTCCCAAAAGAAACTGGAACAAACGCAAATATAAACGCTGAGGACAAATGAAAAAAGCGCTCTTAGCCCTCATCGTCACCTTTGTCCTTTACTGCGTCTATTGGGCAAGCGGGCGCTCTATAATGATCAGTGCACTCACAGATGGCATAAAAAATCTGACATCAGAAGGATATGAGATTGATCATAAGGGTCTATCTGCTGGAGGCTTTCCCTTTAAATTCAGATCATCCCTCAATGAACCGGGCCTCGTCTCGCCCCGGTCAGACACAAAGCCTTGGTCGATCAAAGCCGATAACCTAGTCTTAGAAGCGTCAACATTTCGTCCCACCCATTGGTCAGCCACCCACCGCGGTAAAGCCCGCATTGATCTGCGTGGACCGCAGGGCCAGCGTTGGCTCTTCGGCGTCAAACCCTTCTCGGTCGATATTGACTTACAAGCACGGCTTAGTGGAGAGCTTAAAGGCGTGAAAGCCGTTATAATGCGCCCCAAAGCCCAAGCAGTGATAGGTACGTTGCCGCCCATTGTCGGTCTTGATGAGGCCCAGATAGACGCCCGTCCGCACAAGGGGGATATGCACTATGATTTATCAGCAGAAAATGTTTTCTTGAATAAAGACACATGGCCTAAATTACAGGCCGCTTTCGGCCCTCACATAACCCGGATTGATATGACTATCCTTGCAAAAGGTCTTACTTCTTTAGACGAAGACGCGCGCGAAAATTGGAGAAAAGACGGAACGCTTATTTGCGAGGACGCACACATAAATTGGGGAAGTAATAAGTTTTCCGGCGGGTGTGAGTTTACCACATCCGAGGCTGGTCTGACGGGACAGCTCTGGACAGAAGTCGAGGATTTACCGCACATGATTAACCAATTATCCGCGGCAGGAACTTTTACAGAGAAACAAGCGCGATCCATAAAACTCGGCGCCCTGCTCCTGCCTAAAAATGAAAACGGAGATCAGGAAGTCACCTTTAATGTCAGAGACGGCTATTTGTTGCTCTTTGGGCAGCGTCTTTATAAATTTTAGCTAAGATCACATTTCTTTAACTTGCGTTCAAACCGGTTCGGCGGCGATAACATATTGCGGCCAGAGCAAAGGGCGCCTTCGGCACGGATGATGTCAAGCGCTTCGGCGCGTAAGGTTTCGCCGCGCGCTTTAAGAGCGTTGGCTAGGTCACGATCTG
>CAZNWH010000063.1:0-13832 GCA_964576765.1 uncultured Hellea sp. | reverse complement strand
GGCCGCCATTTTCGACGAGGACATCGAGCGTGCGTCCGATGAGGGATTTATTAAAAGCCATTTGTTGTGTGTAGAGTAAATCTTGGAGGCGTTTTAACCGCTCGGACTTCACATCTTCGGGGACTTGACGCGGCATTGAGGCCCCCGGCGTGCCGGGGCGGATGGAATATTTGAAACTAAAGCTACTCGCATAGCCGATTTCTTCGACGCAGCGCAGTGTCTGCTCGAAATCGGCTTCCGTCTCCCCAGGAAAGCCGACAATGAAATCACCGGAAAGCGCAATATCAGGCCGCGCAGTGCGGATTTTCGCGATCAAGGTTTTATAATCCTCATAAGTATGACCGCGGTTCATAGCGTGAAGCACTTTGTTGGAGCCCGCCTGTATCGGCAAATGCAGATAAGGCATTAATTTCGGTTCTGCGCCCAGCGTCGCGATAAGGTTATCATCCATATCGCGGGGGTGGGATGTGGTAAAACGCAGACGGTCAATGCCGCCAATGAGAGCAACATGACGGATAAGCTCACCAAGGCCCCATTCGGCCCCATCTGGACCTTCAGAGTGATAAGCATCCACATTCTGTCCGATCAGCGTAATTTCGCGCACGCCTTGAGAGGCGAGACTGCGGGCTTCCGCCACGATTTGGCTGACGGGGCGAGAGACTTCAGCTCCGCGCGTATAGGGCACCACACAAAAGGTGCAGAATTTATCGCAGCCTTCCTGAATGGTCAGGAAAGAGGAGAACCCTTTAGGCTGACGCGTTTCGGGGAGCTGATCAAATTTTTCCAGCGTATCAAACTCGGTCTCGAGGACATCGCCTGTGCCCCGATGCACCTTGGCAATCATCTCAGGCAGCTTATGATAAGTCTGCGGCCCCAACACCATATCGACAACAGGGGCGCGGCGCATAATCTCCTGGCCTTCGGCTTGGGCCACACAGCCCGCCACAGCAACTTTCATATCCGGCTTGTTTTTTTCCTTATGCTGGCGAATACGGCCCAACTCCGAATAAACCTTCTCTGCCGCTTTCTCGCGGATGTGGCACGTATTTAAAATTACAAGGTCAGCATGGTCGGGGACATCGGTTGGGGCATAACCAATCGGGGCCAGCACATCGGCCATACGCTCACTATCATAGACATTCATCTGGCAACCATAGGTCTTGATGAAAACCTTTTTGGCGTTTGTATTTTCAGGCGTAACATTGCCGTCCGATTTCGCCTTAGGGTTTCCTTTGGCAATATGCGGAGCGTCAACGTTACGGGACGCGTTTTCATCGCGCGGTAACAGGACGGTCATTTTAAGCTCACATTTATCGTGTGCCGCCTATAGGCGGGAAAAGACGGCGCGGCAAGCCCAAAGAAAAAGGCAGGCTTAGAGCCTGCCTCTATTTTAAAGTTGTGTTTTAAATCTGCCTAACAGCGCATTTAGTGACGCCCACCTAGCATCGAATTTGGACCTGACGTTTTCATAAGCATAAAGACTCCACCAAAGACTAAAATGAGCAAAATCGCGGGTAAGCTCATATTGCGCTCCCCCCAAATCGCAGCTTTCTGTCCCGGAACACTATGTTGTCCTAATTTTGACCGTAATTTATTCCCGGCCGGACGTGATTTATCCTGAACGGTTTTCACTTTACTCTCTAGATCAAAGCGTTGCCAAGCTTTGCGGACAACATCTGTCTTTTCACCGACAGCATTGGCTACAACAGCCGTTTTAGTCTCTACGCTTTCAAGCACCGCCGTAGGAGAAACATCCGGTTTTACCGCAAAATAAGCCATGCTAGCGCCGCCTAACACTGCAACAGCCAAGATCGTTTTCAATAGGGTTTTCTTTAATTTGGTCATTTTCAATACCTCACAATACTTTGACCCTGTCCGAGCAAGAAAGGTGCCAAATATCGTATTTGAGGCGAAAATGTTTGAAAAAATCTCGCTTTAAGAGAGTTTTAGATCAAACCCCTTTGATGGAATATGACCGATGCGCTTTTCTCCGCCATGAAACACATGGTCTTCGAGCCTTAATTAAGTTTCTTCCCGTAAAGCTCAAGCCTGTGGTCAACAAGTTCATAACCGAGCTTGGCGGCGATACGCTTTTGCAGCTCTTCTATCTCTTCGTCTACAAATTCTATGACCTCGCCTGAGGTTACATCAATCAAATGATCATGATGGTCGACATCGGCCGCTTCGTAACGCGCGCGGCCATCACGAAAATCATGGGTTTCGATTATGCCAGCTTCGGTAAATAACCGCACAGTCCGGTAAACGGTCGCCAAAGAAATATTAGAATCAATTTTTGAGGCGCGCGCATAAAGCTCTTCGGCGTCAGGGTGATCCGTGGCTTCAGACAAAACTTTAGCAATGACTTTACGCTGATCTGTCATTCGCAGTCCGCGCTCGGCACATTTCTTTTCTATCCAGCTACCCATTATTGCATCCAATTATTATGCGATTCTTCTACCCCTTAGGGCGAGCTACGTCTAGAGCTTGCCTTCAATTTTGGATAAAGCTTTTCGAAAGGTCAGGGCCGCAACCCGTCCCTTTTCACGTTTATAATAAGCTGGTCTTTTGCCAATAGGTTCAAATCCACTTTTTTTATAAAAAGTAATAGCCGTCAGATTATCTTCAGCGACTTCAAGGAACAATGTATCAACACCCAAATCCGTCAGCTCGGTTTCTGCAATTTCGAGTAATTTTCTTGCTAGTCCTTGGCGCCGCATTTGAAGGTCAATTGCAATCGTCACGATCTCGGCTTGATCGGCACTATGGGATATAATTACAAACCCGTCCAAAGGACGGCCATGACCCAAGCATAAATCTTTTTTGATATGCGAGGCCATCTCCTCAGCAGACCACCCTTTATAAAAGCTCTCCTCATGTATCTGCGCCATACGCGGCGCGTCTCTAGCATGCACTGCCCGAGTCATTTCGGATTAAGACCGCCGGGTAATTTTGCGTCTGGGCCTCTCGAATAAAGCGGAATGGCCGGATAGTCCTCAGGCCGCAACTCCCCGCCCAGCCATGATAATATACGGCCATCAACAACACCATCTTCAATGATGTTATCGGGGTTTAACCCCGCCATAGTTTTTCGGGCCATCTCTGCGGGCTGCGTGATCGGGGGCTGTATCAGTTGGCCGTTAAAAATAGCGGCCCAACATAAATCACCACGCCGTACATCAGCCACCGTGATAATTTTCTTTATTCCCGCAGGATCATAATGAGCGGCTAAAATCACCAGAGACGGCAAACCGATAACAGGTAGTTTACGTGGCAGGGCAAAACCCTTGGCAAAAGACAAAGCAACCCGCGTTCCTGTAAAGCTTCCGGGGCCTGTACAGACCGCAAGTTTATCAACATCCGACGCTGTTAAGCCGGCCAGAGCAATCACCTCGGCGACCATCGGCGCTAAGCGTTCCGCATGGCCACGATTAATCTTTTCCGTTTTATAGGCTAAAACCGAGGCCTCGTCACAAAGCGCGACTGTGCAGTAAGGGCCTGTCGTATCCAGTCCTAAAACCCGCATGTGTTAAATGGCTTGCTCGACCCGTGTCACTTCGGGCACATAATGCTTAAGCAGGTTTTCTATGCCCGATTTAAGCGTCATTGTGGAGCTGGGACATCCAGCGCAAGCTCCACGCATTTCAAGATAAACCGCCCCGTCATCATCATCAAAATGCTTAAAGACAATATCACCACCATCTTGGGCCACGGCGGGCCGCACGCGCAGTTCTATAAGTTCTTTAATTTGTTCAACGATCTCCAAGGTTTCGCCTTCATATACTCGCTCCTCTATCTCCGTCTTGGCAATTTGATCTAACAGCGGTACACCGCCCGCCACATAAAAATCCATAATCGCCCCAAGAACGGCAGGCTTAAGGTGTTTCCATTGCGCGGTATCGGATTTGGTGACTGATATATAATCGCTTCCAAAAAAGACGCGGCTTACATCCGGGATCATAAATAACATTTCAGCCAGCGGCGCCGCAGAGACGTTCTCACCACGCTGAATATCAACAGGCGGTTGCCCCGTGCCTGTTACGTCCTTGCCAGGCAGAAACTTTAAAGTGGCTGGATTGGGCGTATCTTCGGTTTGGATAAACATATGGTTCTCCTATCTGGCTTACATACATGGCCCTTCCCGCAATCCTGTGCAAGAGGCGCATTGACGCCGCGGCTTATATTTGCGACACGCATCTATGTCATGGCGAAGCCTATTATTCACCCTGTCTCTTACGGGTTTTCTAGCAAGTTGCGCCTCTGTTCAGACCCGCTTGCCTGAAATTTCAATCCCAAGCCTCACAACGGAACAGAAGCTTCAGGAAACCGCCGCATTTGACAATTTTGAAACAAATTTAGAACGGTTGATGACTATTGCGGGGCCAATCATGAGCGCTAATACAGCTTTGTGCCGTAAAACACGTTTAGATATTGGAGTTTCCACCCATAGCCTCAAATCTTATTCAAAGTCGCTACGCTCCGCCGCTAGCCGGGAATTAGGTGCAGTGGAGGATATCTCAATTTTTCATGTCAGGTCAGGATCTTCAGCACAAAAAGCTGGTCTCCGGCGCGGGGATATCATTTTAGGTCCTAATCAAAAAGGTCTAGGGCTTAATAGTAAAGTTTTCCAAGAGATGCTTAAGCAAACGCCTGCCTCCCTTCGAATTAAACGCGGCGATAGGGAATTCAGTGTAAGCGTCGAGCCGGAAAAAATCTGTAACTATCCTGTGAAATTATCACAAACATCGACTATAAACGCCTATGCCAATGGACGCATAATTATCATGACAGCAGGTATGATGAATTTCGTCAAAGACGATAATGAACTCGCGCTCATTCTCGGACATGAATTAGCGCATAATACAATGGGTCATATTCGAAAAATCGTCACCAATATGATTTTATCTGCTGGCGGTACGCGCTATACGCGACCCTTTGAATCCGAGTCAGATTATGTCGGCATGTATTATATCGCCCGCGCGGGATATAGTCTGAACGACATTGAAGATGTATGGCGGCGGTTAGCCATATCAAATCCAAAATCTGTGGTCAGAGCAAAAACCCATCCGACATTTCCGGATCGCTATCTGCGCATTTCGGCTGCGCGTGATGAAATTAATGCTAAAAAGGCTTCGGGGCAAGCTTTACTGCCCAACTTCAAAACTCAAAAGTAACGCTTAATTCTCATCACCCTTATGTTCATTGTCTTTATGCGATGAGCCATAGCCTTTGCCTTTATGAGACGAACCATAATTTTCATCTTCTTCATGGCCTTCAATATCAACAATCATGGTCGTAGGTTCTGACTTCTCATAATTCAGTGTTATGGAAACATCATCCTGCCCCTCGGCAATCTGCGTTTTAAACATCATTAAATGAAAACTGCCCGGTTTGAAAATAACTGTTTCTCCCGGAGATAATTCCACAGCTTCAACCCGGCGCATTTTCATGACACCATTATCTTCGATATGGTTATGGATTTCGATGCTCTCACTAATCGGACTTGTCGCCGAGATAAGCCTATCACTGGTTTTTCCGTGATTTGTGATTTCAAAATAGCCCGCTGCTGTATCGCGCCCTGGAAAAGGTGGGAGGACACGAGCTGAAGATATGACAATCCCTTCCGCTCTTTGATGTCCGGCATGATCGACGGCATCATGACCTGTACAGCTGGCTAGTATAATCGTGCTTGTTAAAATAAATAATTTTTTCATTTTAGGCTCCACAAAATCCGATGACTTTTCTGACGTCAGCCACAACCGGATCAGCGATCTCTGCGGCTTTATCTGCGGCTCTGGATAAAATTAAATTTAGCTCTTCAGGGTCAGAAAGATAGCGCGTCATAAGGTCCGTAATTGGCCCTAATTTTTCGACCGCCAAATCCGCCAGAGCAGGTTTAAACACGCCAAAACCTTTACCTTCATATTCTGCCAAAACAGCGGCGTCAGATTTTTCAGACAAGGCTGCATAAATACCGACAAGGTTAGCGACTTCTGGACGTCCTTCTAGCTCTTTAACAGTTCCCGGAATTTCACCAGCATCTGTTTTTGCCTTACGGATTTTTTTTGCAATTGTCGTGGCGTCATCAGTCAGGTTTATTCGTGAATTATCTGACATGTCAGATTTTGACATCTTGGATGTACCATCTCTAAGACTCATCACTTTGGCCCCCGGGCCTTTGATGACCGGCTCACATAGCGGGAAAAAATCAGGGACATCAAAATCGTGATTAAATTTCGCGGCTATATCGCGTGTTAACTCCAAATGCTGTTTCTGATCTTCACCCACCGGAACATGAGTAGCTTTAAAGGTTAAAATATCAGCCGCTTGAAGCACCGGATAATCATAAAGACCTACAGACATTTTCTCAGAATTTTTGCCAGCCTTATCTTTAAATTGCGTCATCCGGTTCAACCATCCAATACGGGCAACACAATTAAAATACCACGCCAGCTCTGCATGCGCTCTTACAGCTGATTGATTGTAGATTATAGCCTTGGTTGGATCGATACCCGCTGCAAGATAGGCCGCCGCAATATGACGGGTTTGTTCGGCTAGAACTTTCGGGTCTTGCCAGACAGTAATCGCGTGCAGGTCAACAATGCAATAAACGCATGGCATCTCATCTTGTAATTTGACGAATTTTTTCAGCGCGCCAAGATAATTTCCAAGATGTAAATCCCCTGAAGGCTGAACGCCTGAAAAGACCCTTTTCGGTCCTTGATATGTATTTTCGGCGTCAGACATTTTATGTTGCTTTCTTTTTGAAGGCGTCGCGAATATCACTCATACTCACCGCCCGCAAGAGGGCAGCCGCAAGAGCGTAAACCGCAAATCCCACAGCACAAACAACAATCAAAATGGGGTAATCAACTATTATTCTATTTTCGTAAAAGAGGCGCGCGTTGGGCGCGATATAGTATAACGCCACGCCCATCAGAGCAGAGGCGAAAAATATTCGCGGTAGCCGTTGGATTAGCCGCTGATCCACAACAAATAATCTATCTCTCACTAGAATGACGGATAAACAAATTACATTTGTCCATGCCGCTATAGTTGTCCCCAAGGCGAGACCATAAAAGCCGATTGTAAAAAATAAGCTCGCCCCGACAACAAGATTAATAATCGCCGAGACACCCGCAAAGATCATAGGCGTTCGCGTATTCTCACGCGCAAAAAAAGCAGGGGTTAGAATTTTGAGCAAAACAAAGGCAGGCAAGCCATAAGCAAACATGCGCAGCGCCTTGGCAGCCTGTGCTGTATCTTCGGCTGTAAACAATCCGCGTTCAAAAAGACCCGAAATTAAAAATTCAGGCATAATCGCCAACGCAAACGCCGCCGGAAGCGTTAAAAAGGCAGAAATTTCTGCGGCACGATTCATGCTCAGCATAGCCCCTGCATCATCGCCCGCTCGTAGGCTGCGTGATAGGCTCGGCAATAGCGCCACGCCCATCGCAATTCCAATCATCCCTAGAGGGAGTTGGTAAAGCCTATCGGAATAATAAAGCCAACTCGCCGCGCTATCCATCGTCGTCGCAATAAGATGACTGACCATCAAATTTATATGCGTAATGCCCGCCGAAATAACGCCCGGGATACCTAAGGTTAAAAGCCGTTTTACGCCGGGCGTCATGCGGGGTCTGAAGATTGGCAGTTTAATACCCGCATTACGGATAGCCCATATCAATAACGCCAATTGTAAAAGGCCTGAGACGAAATAACCTATGGAAATATAGAGCGCTAATTGCGCGGGACTATTGAGCATCTTAGGTGCAATGGTATAAATGCCGATAAGAACAAGGTTCAATAAAATGGGGACGAAAGCTGCCGCTGCAAAATATCCACGTGTATTCAAGACACCTGAAAATAACGCCGCTAAAGACATAAATAATAAATAAGGCATCGTTATTCGGGCATAAAGTACAGCCAAATCATAAGGTGCGGTCGCGCCAGCTTCTCCTACACGGTCGAGCCCAAAGCCGATCATATTTAAAGACCACGGCATAGTTATCTGGAATAAGATTGTAATAACAGCGACCATTAAAAATAGCGCGGCCATAGCTTGCCCTGCGAAATTTGCCGCGGCATCATCACCATCTTGTTCAATCCGCCTTGCATAAAGCGGAACAAAAGCTGCGTTAAAGGCCCCTTCTGCAAACATACGGCGAAACAAGTTAGGTAGTTTTACAGCCGTGACCAGCGCGTCATTAATAACACTCGCGCCCAAATATCTGGCCATTAATATATCTCGGATTAAGCCAAGGACACGGCTAACCAATGTCCATGATCCTATAATCGCGGTTGATTTGAGTAGGCGCATCAGGCCGCCTTTTTAACGGGTTTTATCTCAAGAACATCTAAGAGTTTTAATTTCAAATCTTTGCGTAATTTATCGGGTATTTTTCCATCTTCGCCTTGATGTCGAACATAAAAAACATCCACTGCTTTAGCCCCAACAACTTCGATATGGGCCGATAAAACATCTACTTCAAAATCTCTAAGAGCTTCGGCAAGATGGCATAGCAGACCCGGTCGATCACGTGCTTCCATTTCAATAATTGTAGAATCGCCGGAGGCATGCTCCAGAAATTTGACTTTAGGCTTGATAGGAATAGCCCCCGCCCGTCGAGATTTTACACGCACTGGAATTTTCATCTCGGCTGTATCCCCGAAAGCCGCTTTACGCGCACGAGTTCGAAGTGTTTCGAGTACATGATCATTTTTGCGACCAAAGGCGTGACCATCCGGGTTTTGCAGATAAAAGACATTCATAACTTGCCTCTCATCACCCGTATGCAAGCGAGCGCCAACAATAGAAGCTCCACTCGAAGATATAGCACGCGTAATATCGGCGAAGAGAGCCGCCCTGTCCTGTGTTAAGACCCAAAGCTCCGTAATGTCATTGGGACGGTTACGACGCGTTTGAACGGCTGTTGTCTCTTTGGACTGAATGACTTGATCAAAAAACCTCGCATGAAGCATGAGTTGCGCCATATCGAAATTAAGCCAATAGCTAGGACTAAGTTTAGATGTGATCGGAATTATACGCTGGGCTATGTCTCCTGGCAGACGTTCTTTGAGTTGTTCTTTAGCAGCTTCGGCCCGAGCCAAAGGCGCAAGCTCTGAACGGCCTTCGAGATAAGCCGCTGTACTAAAATATAAATTACGCAGTAAAACAGCTTTCCAATCATTCCAAATACCAGGACCAACCGCTTTGATATCCACAACCGTTAGGACGGTTAATAATTTCAAGCGTTCTTTGGATCCGACGAGAGCCGCAAATTCCGCCACAGTCTCGGGATCGGAAATATCTCGGCGCTGCGCCGTTTCGGACATATCCAGATGACGCCGCACCAACCATGCGACCGTATCTGTAATGTCCTGATCAAAACCTAAACGTCGACAGGCTCGTCGGGCGAGCTGAGCCCCTTCAATACATTGGTCCCCCTGCCCTTTGCCTGTGTCATGTAAAAGGCAGGTAAGGTAAAGGATGAGTTTCTCACGATCGGTGAAATCTTTGACAATCTCTGTGGAGACAGGATGTTCTTTTTCCATCTGCCCGGAGAGAATATCGTGAAAATGGAAGACCAAGCGAAGGCTATGCTCATCAACCGTATAGGCATGATGCATATTGAACTGGGTGCGAGCGACAATCCCCCCAAATTCGAGCAAGTAACGACCAAGCACGCCAGCTTCATTCATCGCTTTAAGAGTCGCATAAGGCGCACGCGCGCCTAATAATGTCTTCTGGAATATCTTTGAAATATCGGCATCTCGGCGAAATTCATTATCGATTAAGTTGCGGCGAAAATCGATCGCCATAAATGCATCAGGGTGAATATCCAAATTACGCCGCCCCGCCGTTTCAAAAATTTGCATAATGACAGAGGGTTTCATTTTAATGTCTAGCGGCTTGGCGAACATCAAACGACTATGATCTAAAATAAAATCTTTATTCTTTAAATTACGTCGCGAATTAGGAAGCAGTGCGTCCAAACCCTTTGGCAGACGTATTGCCTTTTCCGCTTCAAGCTTAGCGCAGGCAATCCGCGTTAAGGCTCCCACCTCTTTGGCATTGGTGAAATATTCACGCATGAATTTTTCAACGGCAATTTCGATAGGCCCCGAAGCATATCCCATTTTTCGTGCGAGTAAGGTCTGTTTATCAAAAGTTAGCGTATCGCTCGCTCGTCCTGCTATAAAGTGCAACCAAATTCTAGACCGCCATAGAAAATCTGCCGCTCTAACAAAACGTGTCGCAGCAGCCTCATCAAATAATCCCATTTCGACGTAATCTTTTGCCTGTTGCGGGTCTGTGATACGGCCATCTTTGTCAAGAAAACGCGCAATCCAATAAAGCACATGTAGGTCTCTTAAGCCGCCTTTACCTTCTTTAATGTCCGGTTCAATAACATAGCGCGAATTTCCCTCACGTTCATGACGCCCATCGCGTTCGGCAAGTTTTGCTGCGATATAGGATCGGCCCTTACCCTTGGTGATGTCTTTACGAAACCGCGCATAGAGAGTCTTGGCCAGCACTTCATCTCCGGCCAAGAATCGTATATCCAAAAGTGAGGTCAAAATTGTTTGGTCTTCTTTGGCTAGCTTAATCGATTGATCAATCGTTCTAACCGCATGTCCTACCTTTAAGCCCATATCCCATAGCATATAGAGAATATATTCTGTGACTTGCTCCGTATGAGCCGAGCCTTTTTTATCTGTGATCAAAAATAAAAGGTCGAGATCAGACTCGGGCGCCATCTCGCCGCGACCAAATCCTCCAACCGCACAGAGAGACAAATACTCAGATTTTGTCGGATTAGACGCCCGCAGAATGTGTATTGTGGTAAAATCGAAAAGCGCCCGAACAATATCATCATGAATAGAGGCTAAAAGACGCGCCGTTTCAAGCCCGTCCAAACGCCCAGCTTCAAACCGCTCTTTGGCCGAAAGTTTAGCCGTCGCCAATGTTGTTTTAAAAACACCTAACGCATCCGTTCTAATATTCTTGGAATTTTTCGAAATATGCGTGAGCTTTTGCCTGAGCAAACCTCCGTCAATACCGCTATAAGGCGCGTTCATGCGGGCTGGTATTTCAAGTATTTTAGGCTTACGGGCCATTATCTTAACTTCGCCTTTAAATCATAAATAAGGTCTAGTGCGGCGCGCGGGGATAACTCATCAGCATTAAGTCTCTTTAGCGCAATTTCAATTTCGGAAGGTTTAAGCTCGGCTTGAGGCATAGCAGCTGTGAAAAGAGGAAGAGCTCCGAGACTATCTTTCTGGCCATCATGATCGGTTTCAAGCCTATTTAATACTTCTCTCGCGCGTGCAACTGCGGCTGGAGGAAGGCCCGCTAGTTTTGCGACTTGTACGCCATAAGACTTATCCGCTGCTCCCGGTCTCACATCGTGTAAAAATACTAAATCTCCATCCCATTCTTTAGCGCGCAGACTTGCATTGCTCGCCCCGTCTAAGGCGTCAATTAAATCCGTTAGTTCATGATAATGCGTTGCAAAAAGCGCGCGTGATTTATTCACTTCATGTAAATGCTCCGCCGCCGCCCAGGCAATGGACAGACCATCAAATGTAGCCGTGCCACGTCCGATTTCATCAAGTATAACAAAGCTTCGCTCTGTTGACTGGTTTAAGATAGCTGCTGTTTCTATCATCTCCACCATAAATGTAGAGCGCCCTTGTGACAGATCATCCGACGCGCCAACGCGCGAGAACAAACTATCCGCTACGCCAATATGCGCCGAGGCGGCAGGTACGAAACTTCCGGCTTGTGCCAAGACAAACATCAAGGCGTTTTGACGTAAATAAGTCGATTTACCAGCCATATTTGGCCCCGTAATAAGGGTTAATCGCGGTGCCGATTTTATGCTGGCATCAAGCCCGCAATCATTAGCCGTAAACCCCGCTGCCCCTGATTTTTTTAAGGCGGCTTCAACGACAGGATGACGACCTCCTTTAATCTGAAATTCCAGACTATCATCAACAACAGGCCTGACCGCATCATTATCTGTTGCCCACACTGCCAACGCGCTTTGAACATCAAGTTTGGCTAGTCCATTTGCGGCGGTTCTTATAGGTTCGGCAAATGTGGCTGCGCGCTGCGCAAATTGATTAAATATTTCTATTTCCAACGCTAAGGCTTTATCTGCAGCGCCCGAAATTTTTGCGTCTAGAGCGGCCAGCTTGGTTGTTGTAAATCGCACGCCGCTGACCAATGTCTGGCGGTGAATGAACTCACTATCGGCTCCCTTGGCCAGCATCGCATCAGCATATTTAGGCGTCACTTCAATAAAATAGCCGAGCACATTATTGTGTTTGATCTTAAGCGTCGGAACATCTGCGTCTTTGGCATAATCTGCCTGAAGGCCTGCAACAATTTTGCGGCTATCATCGCGAAGTTTCTTTAGCTCGTCTAGTTCAACTGACCAATTAGGGCCAATAAAACCTCCATCACGGGTCATTATCGGGACATCGGGTAAAAAGGCTTTGGCGATATCGGAGGTGAATTTTGCTAGTTCTCCCTTATCGGCAAGACTAATAACTCTCAAAGCTTCAGTGACATTGCTCGGAACATCAACTCCTGGAAATTTGGCAAATAGCGCATTGATAATTTCGCCTTGTTTGAGTCCTCTGCCAAGAGTGAGCATATCGCGCGGGCCGCCTCGTCCAAGAGCTATCCGGCTGATCGCGCGTGCCATATCTCCTGTGGTTTTAAGATGCTCCTGTAATTGAGACCGTAAATCCTCACTTTCAGCAAAAAACTGGGCCGCGTCCAAGCGCGCATTTATAGATGAAACATCAACCAGTGGTCTCGCCACTCGGTCACTTAATAGGCGCGCACCAGCGCCAGAGACAGTTCTATCAATAACATATAAAAGCGAACCAGACTTTTTTCCTTTTTGAGTGCGGTCAATTTCAAGGCTTGCCCGCGTGGCCGGGTCAATCGCCATATAGCCGCTGGCGACCCGTCTTTGCGGTGGGGATATTTGTACCGGATTTCCCGCTTGGGTCAGCTCTAAATAATCAAGCAAGGCTCCGGCTGCCGAAAGCTCCGCCTTCGAAAAGTCGCCAAAGCCCTCAAGGCTTTTGACATCAAAGCGCTCTTTTACACGGCGCTCGGCAGAGCGCACGTCAAATTTAGTCGAAGGTTGCGGTGTTAACGCAGCCCCGTCCAGAGGCAGAGCTGCCATAAATTCAGAACTTTGATATAATTTTTCCGGCAAAATAATTTCGCGAGGTGATAAAGATGATAATTCACTGGAAAGACGCTCCCCTGACACATCGCACACATTGAACATCCCATCCGAGATATCCGCCCAGGCCAATGCAAAATCTCCCGTCAATGTTTGCGCAAGCGCCAGTATAAAATTACGCCCCCGTGCATCAAGTAAATTGTCTTCGGTTAATGTTCCGGGTGTAACTGTGCGGACAACTTCGCGGCGCACAACGGATTTATAGCCGCGTTTTTTAGCCTCTGCCGGACTTTCCGTTTGCTCACAAACGGCAACCCGAAAACCTTTTTTGATCAAGCGCTGAAGATAGGTTTCGCTCGCGTGAACGGGAACGCCGCACATCGCGATATCTGCGCCTTCATGTTTACCCCGCTTCGTCAGCGCAATATCAAGTGCCGCGCTCGCTTTTACCGCATCATCAAAAAAAAGTTCGTAAAAATCACCCATACGATAAAACAACAGAACCTCAGGCCCACAATCCGCTTTGATACCCAAATATTGCGCCATCATTGGCGTTACTTTTGTAGCCTTTTTGGATATGTCAGACGGGGCGTTCATTGCTGGTGATAAATCGCGTAAATGCGC
>CAZNWH010000062.1:0-13909 GCA_964576765.1 uncultured Hellea sp. | reverse complement strand
CTCAAACATCAATTTGTCAATAAGGATGGATTGCTAAGCCGGATGGGTTTGGGGCGGTGAAATGGTGGCATGGCGATCCCGGGTGGATTTGAACCACCGGCCTCAAGATTAGGAATCTTGCGCTCTATCCGGCTGAGCTACGGGACCGGACCTATCAACCTACCCCTAATTGATCGAGACGTCACTGCAAAACGTGGAGACGGACCAGTAAAGGTCGATATTTTTGGACATAATAAATCTTGAGATTCGACGAAAAGACTAATTTCTGCCACTATGGTGGAGATGGCCCAAAAATCAAATAGGACACGATTGAAAATCTGGTCCCGGCGTATAGCAACGCTGGCGGGGGCCGCCTTTATTAGCGGGGCTGGAATAGGGTCTTTGCCCGAGCTAAGTGCGGGCGAAGTCGGGCGCGTGAGTTCTGTACTTGACGGGGACACGCTTTATCTTGAGGGCGGGCTCAAGGTTAGGCTATCCGCTATGCAGGCTCCTAAACTTCCATTGGGGCGAAAAGGGTTTAAAGCGTGGCCTTTGGGTCAAGAGGCGAGAGCAGCGCTGGGCGTACTTACCAAAGGGCAGAAGGTTGGGCTTTATTACGGAGGTGAGCGCCGCGATCGCTATGACAGAGCCTTAGCGCAAGTCTTTACGCTGGATAATAAGGGCCATCGTGATCTTTGGGTACAAGAAGAGATGATTAGATTGGGGATGGCCCGTGTTTATACTTGGCCAGATACCTATCAAAATTCGGGAAAGCTTTATGCCGCTGAGCGCGAGGCTAGAGGCGCAGGACGTGGGATTTGGAGTCACCCTTATTACGTTATTCGAAATCCTGAGCCCAATATGTTGGCCCAAGACGTTGATAGCTTTCAGCTTGTGGAGGGTATCATCACATCTAGTGCAGATATTAGAGGGCGGGTCTATTTAAATTTTGGAGCTGATTATAAAACGGATTTTACCATCGCGATATCCAAGCGTGATCGCAAACGGTTCAAACGTGCTGGTCTTGACCCAATGAGCCTAGAAGGAGCGCGGGTTCGTGTGCGGGGCTGGATCGAGCTCATGAACGGCCCGATGATTTGGCTGGATCATCCTGAGCGGTTGGAGGTATTGGATTAGCTCTTCAACTGATTAATTAGCCATCATTTTCAGAATAGAAGGCGCACCGTGCTGATTCTGGCAGTAAAAGTTCCGCTGCAATAGGACTATCCGTGCCAGACTCATGACGAATAAGCCAGCAATGTACCCCATCACTGAGAAGACGGTAGTTTCGATTAGCTGGCGATAAGGTGCGGCTTCGACGTTCAAAGTCCTGTGCCCTGCGATGTAAAACCATGTCAGGACTATGGGCGAGAGAATCAGGGTCAGCCATGACAAATCGGCCTGCATCTTTGCGCACGAAAATACGAATGGCTTCACGTATATCGGGACGATCAACATTAAGAAGAACAGCCTCGCTTCGCGTGTGTGTTGTCTCGAATGTTGCCGCGCAAGATACACTTATCCCTGCCGCACTTAGCACACAAAGTGCAATTATCTGGCGACAGAACGTCACTATTTTTCATTCATCCCGGAGAGATCAAGCCTGCCAAAATCTATATCAAATGATTTCATGCGTGTATGCTCAAAAAGCTTGTCACTCTCTCCAAAAACCGTAACTTTGCTTGAGGCTATGTCGGTCTTCGCGGTTGCAGGTGTGTCTTCGCTGCATGTGCCTGTCTCGGCAAAATTTAATGCAGAGGCAAGTTGGGCCTCGTTTGGATCACCCAAAGCGTTCGCAAAGTCATCATCGACGGAGCAGCCCATGATAACAGGCCCAGCACTACCCGTCATTTCTCCGGGCGCAAAACCGCCATCATAATCACCAAATCCGTTGGCATTAACGCCCCTGAAATGTAAGGGGATAAAAGTTGTTCCACAATTATCAACGGGGAACTGACCTGTCGCTTTCCCACAAGTCCGTGTGCCAATTTGTATGGCTTCGACGCCGATTCCGATCAGGCCATTCATAATGGCCTCAGAGGCTGAGCAGGAACGTCCAGTCGTTAAGACAAAAACACGATTCAGACTGACGGTTGGTAGTGGCCTTCCGGGTGTGACATCATCCGTAAATCCAAGTGTTTCGCTTTGAAAATTAATTGGTGAGACGCGGTCTCCGTTTATGGGATTTCTTTGGGGGTCACGACTATTGAATTCTTGCGAATAAAAGATTCGATTGGAACTCTGTGTTCCGGCAATCATGTAGCCAAGTTGAGCCGACAAAAATAGCAGTCCACCGCCATTGTAGCGCAGGTCTAAAACCAGATCGTCAATTTCAGCATTCTCAAAGGTTTCGAAGGCGTCAATGAGCTGAGCTTCGCCAGTACGCGGCCCAAAACTATTAAAATGTAGGTAGCCGACATTGCGACTACCTTGCTCAATAATATCCACAACATTAACAGGTTGAATTG
Source organism: uncultured Hellea sp. (assembly GCA_964576765.1). Classification (GTDB taxonomy): domain Bacteria; phylum Pseudomonadota; class Alphaproteobacteria; order Caulobacterales; family Maricaulaceae; genus Hellea. The sequence goes on along the minus strand of CAZNWH010000062.1, from coordinate 11,462 downwards.
TCAGGGACGTGGACTCTATGGTGATCTCGCTTTCAGTTCCATCAGGATAACGCAATCCAAAAACATGGGACTCGCCCACACTGTCTGGGAAAAGTCCATCAACAATTGTATCAATCTCAGCTTGTGTATTACCATTTATGAAGTCTGTACCATCAATAGTTAGGATACGGGCTCCGCGCGTCAAACCTCCCGTCTCAGCTGGGCTTCCGTCTTGAGTAAAGGAGACACGCCAATCCCGGGGGAGTTGATTGCTAAGCACAGCAAATTGTGCCCCATAGCCAAAGGTAGGAGCCCCAGACGTACGTGTTTCGAAGTCTTCTGTGGTTTGCAGGAAAGAGAAACGATCTGTGGGAGGGGCAACTATGAGCTCATCAAAATAGGCTTCAACATCAGTAAAGTCATTAGGATCACTATCCATGACTTGATCGAAGAAAAGATAGGTTTCATTCATCCAAGAGCGCAGCCAAAATAATTCATGTAAAAGTTCGCCTTGCTGGTCTGGACGAGGGTTCCCGTTGATATCCGTATCGGTACGGACAGTTCGACACAATGCCTGTAACCCAGAGGAAGGCGGAAATTCATTAGATACATAATCCGGGACGGTTGGAGCCTGACTAACAGGAGTGGTTGTAGGGGGAGGAGGAGGGGGAGGAGCTACGGCTGTGGCAATAGGCGGTGGTGTTGAGGATGCGGTGCTATTACCTCCGCCGCAGGCAACCAAGATAGAGGAGGTAGCCAAGAGTGAGGATAGGATTAATAAGTTTTTGAAGTGATAAGCCATGAAAATCCCTAAATCTATTTTTTCAAATTATGGGATTCTTAAAGATTTTGTAAAGGGGTGTTACATCACAATTATATTACAATGACATAATAAAATTTTAAGTTTATAGCTCAATGAGCGAGATAACTTCCATTGAAGTTTATTTGACTAACTTTTGGATGAATTTAACCTAAGATGGCTTGTGCATTAAGCCGCTGCCGTCTCACCGTCATTATCATTTTTGGATTCGCCCGCTTTTTCAGCCGCTTTGGCGGCTTGACGTGTGCGTGCCTTTGTCAAAGTATCTAAAACTTCGTCCAATGCAGTGCCGCGATCCGTTTTATTAATTGCGGCGACTTCGCGGACCATACGATCAGTAGCCCGTTCATAGAGCTGACGTTCTGAATAGCTTTGATCGGGCTGGGCATCCGTTCTATGTAAATCGCGCACGACTTCAGAGACGAGAATAAGGTCGCCTGAATTGATTTTGGCTTCATATTCTTGGGCGCGGCGGCTCCACATCGTCCGTTTGATACGGGCACGGCCTTTTAGCGTCGTAAAGGCATCTTTTAGAATAAGCTCGTTTGATAGGGCTCGCATACCTGCTTTTTCGGCCTTTATCGTTGGGACGCGTAATGTCATTTTGTCCTGTTCAAAATTGACGACATAAAGCTCGACATCAAATCCGGCGACAATTTCACGTTCAACGCCTGTGACCTTGCCCACACCATGAGCAGGGTAGACAATGAATTGTCCTGCTTTAAAGGCTTTTTTCTTACTGGATTTTTTAGCGCTGGTCTTTTTTGCTGTTGCCATAATTGATGCCTTCTTATGAGCTTCACTGGAAGCTTTGAGTGTTAAACAAAGAAACGGCGCAGATGATGAGGTCCGCACCGAGTTAACTAAGTTCCGTATATCATAAAAATGTTATAAAATCCAGCCTTCCCCTAAACTTCTCGTATCGGGTGTAATATGATAGAGTTAATCACCTGTTCCGGGCTTTTCGCTGAAATATTTTTCAAATTTACCAGTCTCTGACTCATATTTTTCACGGTCTGCCGGCGGGTCTTTTTTGATTGTAATTACAGGCCAGAGCTCTGCATATTTGGAATTAATCTCTAACCACTTGCCGTCCGGATCATCCTCAGTGTCAGGTACAATAGCATCGACAGGGCATTCGGGTTCGCAGACGCCACAATCAATACATTCATCCGGGTGGATGACGAGCATATTTTCGCCTTCATAAAAACAATCTACGGGGCAAACTTCAACGCAGTCCATATATTTGCATTTAACGCATTCATCTTTGACAATATAGGTCATCAGTGTTCCTCTAACTGAGAGGCGATTTGACGCTTGTTGCCTCACTTGTCAACAGGTGGTAAAGTCTTTGGGCTTCTGGTGCGGGTCCGCGGCGCGTTCCTGCAGCGATCATTTCTATTGTTATAAGCTCTCTGCCGCGCATAAATGTCACTGATTGTCCTGTTTTGATAAGGTGATGTGGCTTTTTTACACGCACTGTCTGTCCATTGCGCGTCACCCTGACTTTTCCTTTTTGAATGAATTGTGTGGCAAGGCGGCGTGTTTTAAGCATCCGGGTTCTATAGAGCCAGACATCCAGTCGACAGACTTCTATAGCATAGTCGTGGGAGTCTGTTGGGGTAGTATGTTGATGTTTAGTGTTTTGGCGCAAAAGTTAATCGGCCTTATTCTCGTTTTTAAGAGCGGCAAGGGCAGCAAAAGGAGAATTTTTCGGATTTCGGGGTTTTTGCGGCGCGGATTGGAAATTTTGGCTTTTAGGTTTGTTTCTATGCTTACCTTTGTGAGTACGCTCGGAGCGGTGAGAGTTTTTCTTATGCATAGGCTTGGCCCGTTTGGGCATCATCCAGAATTCGGAATTTGGTATTTCAACGGCGGTTCCGTCTTCTTTCATTTCCCGATGATTATATATGCAGAGTCTTTTTTGAGGTTTGGTTTTATAAATTTTATGAGCCTTTTTAGGCGTTTCAGAAGGTTCAGATTGTTTAGCAGCTTCAGTTTGTGATGTATTCTCGGTTGCCGCGGCTTCAATTGATTTTGTCTCTGCAGTTGGTTCTGACTCTGGACTCTGAGGAGCTTGTACGGCCTTGTCAGGAGTTGCTGTGTCAGTTTTATTGGTGTCATGCGGCGGGGTATTCTGAACTGGCGAGGTTTTGGCGGATGCAATGCTATCCGCGGGAGCATCACTATCAGTATCTGACAGCGGCGGATATTGAGATAAGTCACGTGTTTCAGGCGTGAAATTCAGCGCGAGTAAAACGCCGCGCAGTTCATCATAGCTACAGCCCAAAAGGGCCAACATTTCTTGCATGATCTGAAAGCCGCTGCCGCGCTTAGCTTTCCTGTTTTGATCGCTGGCTTGGCGGATTTGAAGGCTTAAACGGTTTAAAATATCAAAGCGGGCTATGCGGGGCCCGACGGCGTGATAGCCTGCTCTTGATAAGGCATCTTGAGAAAAATTATCACTCGCCATATCCCCTTCATTCGGGATTGAAGTCATGCCCGCGAAAGGAATGAAAGGCTTACGATCGCCGCCTGCGCCGTAAGCCGTCAACACACTTAAGACTAACGCGGCTTTGGGTTTCATAAGGTCGCGGATGTAAATGTCATATTGTCCGAACTGGACATTAGCCTCGCGTAATTGACGCCGTGAGTCTTGGTCTAATTCTTTGAGAGCTTTATAGTGATCCTTACGTTTGACCGAACCATTATTCTCAAAGAGTGTATAGGCAAAGCCTCGGGCTTCGGGTGTCGTCGTAGGCCGCTCCTGTATCGTTTTAAGTTCGAAGAGTGATACGAGATGTTTACTCGCTTCAGCTTTGAGAAAATCGCGCATACGGTTAGTCGCTAAAAGCTGAAGGTTTTCCTGTCCATATTCAGCCCCTATCAGTTCGGCATCAGGGTTTGACACGGTGCCCCCTGCCGAAATCCGTCCTATTCTTTTACCGCCCCATAAAATTTCGCCGCGTTCCGAGAGAGTGAAAATATCATGAGTGCCACCACATAAGCTAGTTAAAAGCCGGTTGACTTCAGGGGCAACAATTTTTTCTGCAGCGGCTTGTAAGGCCTTGGCTTCTAATTCTGAGCCGCTAGCGGATGGAGCGAATTTCAGACCGTCCAAATGTCCGATGAGCTGGTCATTAACCAATACGTCACCATTATCTCTGATTGTCGCTGTCATAAATGCTTCAGGTCCAATGCCTTTGAGTAATTTATTTGTTCTGCGATCGACAAATCGCTCAATGAGCGCTGTATGTAACGCATCTGAGAGGTGGTCTTCAACCTCGCGGGCTGAATTAATCCATTTTTTAGCATTTTGCACCCAATTTTGTTTGCTTACGCAATAGGTCCAGGTCCGAATATGCGCCAAACGTGAAGATAATATGTCAACGCTCCCTGTTAGATCGTCAAGGCGTGAGATGTGTTTATGTAAAAAATCATCTGGTAATTTCCCGCTGCAGGAGATCAAGATACGATAGATGTCCTGCAACAGACGTATATGGGCATCAATGGTGAGATTTCGAAAGTCCGGAATTTGGCAAATATCCCATAATTGCTTAACCTGAGCTGGGGTAGTGATTCTATTGCTGATTTCATCTATGGCGCGGAGGCGTTCCAAAGCAGCTTCATCTGCAGCGCCTTTTATACGTCGAAGCCTTTTATGCGGGCGCGGGGCCTGTAAGCTTTCGGACAGTGCATTGAGCGTAGAAAAATCCAAATTTGAATTTCGCCACTCGACAGATTGCAGGGGTTCAAAATCATGGCGTTCAATGCGTCCGACAAGATCGTCATCCATAGCTAGGCAATCGGCCGTAGTTCCAAAAGTTCCATTATTGCGAAATCGTCCCGCTCGTCCGGCAATTTGCCCGGCTTCCATTGCTGTTAAGCGACGCCGACGCCGCCCGTCAAATTTATCTAAGGCGGCAAATGCGACGTGATCTGTATCCAGATTCAACCCCATTCCAACGGCGTCTGTTGCGACAAGAAAATCCACATCCCCGTTTTGGAATAAGTCAGCTTGAGCATTTCGTGTGCGGGGTGACAGTCCGCCCATGACGACAGCGGCTCCACCTCGATAGCGCCTGATAAGCTCGGCTAGTGCATAAACATCACTGGATGAGAAGGCGACAACAACCGAGCGTTTTGGCAGGCGTGTGATCTTTGTTTGCCCTACAAAGCTAAGCGTTGAAAATCTCTCTCGATGCTCGAAACGGATGTCGGGGATCAAGGCTTGTAAAACCGGGCGTGCAGTTTCAGCGCCCATGAGTAGCGTTTCTTCTTGCCCTCGCGCATGCAAGGCACGGTCAGTAAAAATATGCCCACGCTCATGATTGGCCATGAGCTGAATTTCATCCACGGCCAAAAAGGCAAATGAGCGGTCCGTTGGCATAGCCTCGACGGTGCAGACAAAATATCGCGCCTTGGGCGGGATGATTTTCTCTTCTCCAGTAACGAGGGCGCATTGCGCTGCCCCTTTTTGGGCGACGATACGGTCATAAATTTCCCGTGCCAGCAGTCGCAAAGGGAGCCCGATAACGCCCGAACTTCGTCCTAACATACGCTCAATCGCATAATGCGTTTTACCCGTATTTGTAGGACCTAAAATGGCCGTTATGGTGGCAGGATTTAGGGGGGTGGCCATGGCGTTTGATATCAGCCAAGCCGTCGTGATTACAATGAAGAATTAGTAAAAATATGCGGCCTTAAGCAAAAACCGTGCCGCAAACTATATTTTAAAGGTTTTCCTCTAAACCTGTTGCCAATGAGCCGGAAAACTGGCCTTGATACATGGTGAATGCATATGGCGATAGCGCCGAAAATCCAGCTCAAACAGGGCCAGTCCCTTGTTATGACGCCTCAATTGCAGCAAGCGATTAAGCTATTGCAATTATCCAATATTGAACTTTCAGCTTATGTCGATGAGCAACTCGAAAGCAATCCTTTGTTGGAACGCGGTACAGGCGATGAAAATCGCCGCGGTGAAGATATAAGCGCGAGTGCAGTTGAAATATCTGAGAAAAGCGACGTTAATTTTGATACACCCGCTGTAAGCGCAGCAGATTTGGACGCGCCCGACCATGCGGTCACGCCAGAGGCGACTGTCTCTGAGATGGCGGCTGATGTTGGCGGGGCCGTTGATTGGTCCAAAGCAGGATCTGGGGGCAGTTTTAATCATAGCGGCGAATATGACGCGATGGCCAATACAGCGGCTGAAATAAGCCTGAATGAGCATTTAACAGATCAATTGACTATGCTTGGATTGGTTGGAACCGAACATTTGATTGCGCAGCACTTGATCGATCATGTGGATGAAAACGGATATTTGCGTGTTTCTCTGGACGAGTTAGCAATTAATCTTGGCGTGTCTTTGACACGAGTTCAGTCCTTAGTCACGCAGCTACAAACATTTGAACCGACAGGGGTTTTTGCGCGTGATATGCGCGAATGTTTAAAGCTTCAACTTAGTGAGAAAAAGTCACTTAACCCCCCTATGGAAGCTTTACTCGATAATCTGGAATTACTAGCCAAACATGATCTGTCTAAATTGATGAAGCTATGCGGCGTCGATAAGGATGAGCTTTTGATTATGATTAAACGGCTTAAGTCGCTTTCTCCTAAACCAGGCTTGGCTTATGGCGGAGATATGGCCGCAGCTATTGCTCCGGATGTGTTTATCCGTGAAACGCCCCAAGGCGGTTGGGCGGTAGAGCTTAATTCAGATACATTACCGCGTGTTCTGGTTAATAACCGCTATTATAATGAAGTGTGCGCGGTTGCCAAAGATGAAGAGTCCAAATCATTTATGAGTGAATGTCACGCCAATGCCAGTTGGTTGGTGAAGTCTCTGGATCAACGTGCCCGCACAATCATGAAAGTCGCTAGTGAAATTGTGAAACAACAAGATGGTTTTTTTGCTTATGGCGTTGATCATATGCGCCCACTTAATCTTAAAACAGTTGCCGAGGCGATTGAGATGCATGAGAGTACAGTCAGCCGGGTGACGTCAAATAAATTTATGTCTACGCCGCGGGGCGTGTTTGAACTCAAATATTTCTTTACGGCTAGTATTCCGTCTATTGATGGCGGTGAATCACATAGCGCCGAAGCCGTACGTCATAAAATCAAAATTTTAATTGATGAAGAAACCAAAGGCCACGTGAAATCGGATGATAAGCTTGTCGACCTTTTGCAGGCTCAAGGTATTGATATTGCCCGAAGAACCGTCGCAAAATATCGGGAAAGCATGGGCATTCCGTCAAGCATCGAACGCCGGCGGGTATTCAAGCACGCAGGTTAGAGGTTTTTCTTAGGCAGTCTCGGGAAAAACCCGCTCGTATGTTTGATATAGTCTTGATAAGCAGGACGTTTTTTTAGCTGCCGTTCGAGCAAGTCACGGCCTGAAACGCGGGTGAGCAAAAATGTCATGATAATTGGAGCGAAAATTGTGACCCAGCCCCAAGGGGCCTGACAGGCGACGAGCCATATGCCCCACCACATGCAGGCATTACCGAAATAATTGGGATGGCGCGTATATTTCCACAGCCCTGTATTAAGGACGGGCTTATCTTCATAAGGACCTTCATAGCTTTTATTCTTTTTGAGAAAGCTGGCGAGCTGCGCATCGCCAATGGTTTCAAAGAGAAATCCGATGAGCCAGAGGGTTGCACCTAAGATAGAAAGGAGGCCGATTTTTGTTGAAAAACTCTGGATTTCCTCGGTTCCGACTTGTCCGCTTCCCGCGACGAAGTCGAACTTTCCTGTCGCCATTGCGAGCCAAATCGGGGCGCTGACAATCATAATTAACAAGCCTTGCCCGAAATAGACGGTGAAAACCGTGCGAATACGCCACGCCATTTCGCTAATGCCTTTTTTCTCCGCGCGTTTGCGCATACCAACATAACGTTTGTCTTCGCCGTGACCGAGATTGCGCTTCGCTAGGTAAAGTGAGAGGCGAATACCCCAAAGGATGGGCATGACCGCTAGGAGGATTAGATAAGGTATTTTTAAGGGGGCAAGATAAAGGCAGACCGCCGCGACAACTAAAAATCCAAAGCCCCAAAAGATATCTATCAAGCTAGCATCTTTGACCGCCAGGCTGATCGTCCAGAGCAAGGTCAGCAGCCCGAAAACCACAGCCGCTGAGTGAGAAAAATTAACGAGTATGTCTGTTAGCATGAACGAGCCTTTTACATCTTTTCTTCCGGACTGTCATCCCGTGCTTGACACGGGACCTATCTTCGAAGTCTGTTTTTGAGGTTAGGTCCCTCTTTAGAAGGGATGACAGATTACATGGTAAATTAAACCCTGCGCCTTTCATCCAAGCTATCGACAAAGCTATGATTGACATCCCTATGCTCAGCTTCATCAGCGCGCACAGCAATGATAACGTCGCGCAGGGTCGCATCTTTATCGAGTTGCCAATAATCAATCGCGATTTGCGGGGCGGCGACATTTTCATGGCGGCCTTCTTCAACCTCTGTGAGGTATTGAGTGTAACTAATCACGGCTTCTTCTTCGAAATAGCCGACGACGCGATGCGCTGTGCGCGGAGCAAAGAGATAGAGGAAGAAATAGCAATTATAAAAGATCAATTGTACGGTTATAATCAAAAACCGCTCAAACCAATTGGGCTGCGCGATTTCAACGAAGGTCATCAAGTGCATGCGTTCATTTTCCGCTTCATCAAGCAAAACTCTGATCCAGCCTTCATCATCACGCATTTTACGCAGGGCTGTTAAGTGCTGCCAGAGCCCGCCCACCATGCCGGGTACGGCGGCGACAGTTTCCAATACAACCGCGCGGTGACCATAGCGTTTGGCGAAAAATTTATCGGCAAAAAAGCGTAAGAAGCGCACAAAGCCATAAGCAATTTTATCGCTAACCGTGGCTGGCGGAATATGAATATCAAGGGCGATGTCATAATCAACAATGCGAGGGGCTGGTTTATCTAGGGTCTTCATATGCGCTCCATACTTATCTACCTTAGATATAGGAACGATAGGGCGCAAGGCACAGATGGTGGGAGCTTATGCGTGACGGTTTTATTGTCGCATCAGAACTTACGACCAAAGTTTCGTAAGTGTTACAACGCTGATATAGGTAAGTAATATGTTTAATAATGATTTTGAAATCATTGGCATTGGTAAATTTTTATGTAGCATATCTCTAGATATTAGGTGATTAACGATGTTCGGCCACGATCTTGCTAAAATTAAAACTGATTATGAGCGCGATGGATTTGTATCCGGTGTAAGGCTGTTGTCAGAAAATGATGCCTTGGCTCACAGGGGCCGACTGGAACAGGCGGAGAAAAAAATTGGGAATATGCACTATAAGTCAAAAGTGCATACAATCCTGACCTCACCTTATGAGATTGCGACTATGCCAAGCGTGCTTGATATTGTTGAACGTATAATCGGGCCTGATATTTTGCTCTATAACGCCACCTATATCATCAAGGAACCCGGCACAAGCAGCCATGTGAGCTGGCATCAGGATCTGACTTATTGGGGGTTTAGCGATGATGATCAGATCGCCATGTGGCTCGCTTTATCGCCAGCAACGGCGGAGTCAGGCTGTATGCGTATGATACCGGGTAGTCATAAAACGGGCTTTCAAAAGCATAATATCATGGATGATGAGGATAATGTTCTCTGGCAAAGCCAGACCGTGAACGACGTTGATGAAAGCAGCGCAATCATGTGCCCTCTTGCGGTTGGGGAGGCGTCTTTTCATCATGGCTGGACGCTGCATGGGTCTTTGCCGAACACCAGCGATGACCGCCGTATTGGCCTTAGCGTAAATTATCTTGCAGCTCATATGAGTCAGACCAAAAATGATCATGACACGGCTGTGTTGGTAAGGGGAACAGATACATATGGTCATTTTTGCGTTGATATCCCGGCCCAATGCGATCTTGATCCAGCTGCGGTTCAAAAGCAAGCAGAGCTAGATGCCCGTTTAATAGAAATTACAGCTCAGGGGTGAGTTTTATAAACGGGTTTGTGGCGTATTAATGTAAGTGTAGATAGAGGGTATGAACTTTTTCGAATCTGTCCGTATCTGTTTTAGCAAGTATTTTGATTTTACAGGCCGTGCTCGTCGATCTGAATTCTGGTGGTTTCAACTGTTTTGTACTTTGTGCCTTATGATATTGGGTTTTGTAGATGAAGCTATATTCGGCGCAATCGATTTCCATTTTGATAATGATTTTGTTGACCCGCAGGCCATTCCGCATAAGTACACTCTAGAGGATGTTTTTTCCATTTTATGGGATAAACATCACCTCTCAAACATCTTTTTTTATGGGACATTGGTGCCATCACTTAGCGTAGCTGTGAGACGATTTCACGATATAGGGTTAACTGGATGGCGTTTATTGGGGCTAGTTCTGATGCCTTTCATTTTTGAATTTTCTGTTACATTACAATCCAACACTACTTTTGGGATTGTTATTTTATCCCTTTTTATACTTCTTGCGATTTATATTTATTGGTTTGCAAAAAATTCTGATCCATTTGAAAACAAGTATGGGGTCAGTCCTAAATCAATTGCTTAATTTTTACCCCGCCGCGCCTCATATAACGCAATTGCCGCCGCTGTTGCCACATTCAGGCTTTCAGCCTGCCCAAGTGCATCACGGCTCATCATCGGGATTTTGGCGAGCCTATCGCAGGTTTTACGGACGCGCTCCCGTAGGCCGGGGCCTTCCGCGCCCATCACAATCACATGTTTGCCGCCCCCTGCAACCGCGTCTTTCAGCATCATATCGGTTTCTCCTGCAAGGCCCGTCACCATCCAACCAATGCGCTGGAGATTTTGCAGCGTATTGGCGATATTGGTTTCAAGGCAGACGGGAATAGTTTCAAGACAGCCAACCGCGACTTTGGCTAATGCGCCCGAAAGGGGCGGGGCTTTGCGGGTCTGCATGACAAGGGCTCTGACGCCAAAGGCCGAGCAGAGCCTGAGCATCGCGCCGACATTATGCGGGTCTGTGATCTGGTCTAGCACAAGAATTAGCCCATCGCCCTCTTCATCGGCGATGGTTTCAAGGTCCGGCCATTCCAGCGGAGCGGCTTTGACGGCAATACCTTGATGAACGCTATCGCGGCCCACAACTTTGTCCAAAACATTGGGCAGGACGATTTTGGGCGGAATAGCGCCTTTGGGCAGAGGATAGCGGGTTTGACTTTGCTCGGTGAGTAAAATTTCGTGAATTGTGCGCCGCGAATTGGCCAGAGCAGCCTTGCAGGCATGGGCTCCGTAGAGCCAGCCAGAGCCGCCTTCGCGCCCTGAACCAGCCCGAGGCCCCCGCCGCGGGCGGTGTTTAGGCGATTTAGGCTGAGTCGTAGCGCCATGAGAGCGCATCCCATAGGCCCGTTTGCGCGGACCGCTGGCAGGGGGAGTGGAATCCCCTGAATTTGGCCTGTTTTTGCCCGATTTTCTTTTAAATCGGCTATTGCGTGAATCGTGCGACATCTCTATATACCCGTCAAGTTTTAGGACATTGTCTCTGTAAGTCGCGCAGCTAACACATTAGTGGCGCAACTGACAGAGCGTTTTTTGTTGGAGGCAACACAATTATTCTGTACCGTTTGAGGTTCAGGATTATGGCGGAGAGGTGGCCGAGTGGTTAAAGGCGTCAGACTGTAAATCTGATCAC
>CAZNWH010000061.1:0-14096 GCA_964576765.1 uncultured Hellea sp. | reverse complement strand
ACAGTTTCCGTCAATATTCAATCAAGACGGCAGAGACGCGGCGGGGCCCGCTAGGCCGGGTTCTTTCGCCCCTGCGCCGCGGCCACCTTTATCTTTGACCGGACAAAAGCTTAGCACGGTTGAACCTGATGCCCGCGATTCCTTACCAGGCTGAATAAAGTCCAACCCATTGGGTGTTTTGGCCAAGACCAAATCCAGATCATCTCCGCGGTCGCGGTAAAGATCATCCAAGGTGTATTCTTCAGATAAAGTGGTCGAGCGAAAGCGCCACCCGCCCCACCAATCGCGGGTTAGAGCGTCAAAACTACGCCCGCGTGATGTCAGAGTTCTGCCGCGCGATGTAAAGGCAATCGCATCTTCATCATCATCCACGTCCTGAGACGCAACTTGGAATACGCGATGTCGGCCAAGTTCCGGCGCAAATTCAACACAGACAAGGGCATTATAGGCATCATTAGGGGTTGCCGCGATCAAGTGATTAAAGGCAGAATGGTCAAGGCGGAAATCAGCATTTTCAGACAAGACTTCGCCAAAGAATGTTTGGTGCCCTTCAAGACGAGCACCCCGTAAGCGCCGCCAATTAGTATCGGCCACCAAAACTTTGACGTCCATTTCTTTAAGCGCTTTGGCCAGACCTAGGGACCAAGGATTTGCCCCGACAATCATAACGCCATCACCCCCGCCAGCGGCAAGGTTTAATGCTTTAGAGATCGGGCCAATAGCAAAGCCCGCAAATAAGACGGTTGCAAAGACAAGCGCAAAGGCGAGAGGCACAAAGAGCGCGCCTTCAGGGCGGCCAATCGCTGTGAGTTCCGCTGCGAAAAGCCCAGCGACGGCCACAGCGACAACCCCGCGTGGGGCAATAAAGCTAATCAATAAAGACTCTTTCCAATGCAATCCTGACCATAATGTGGAGAGCATAACCGCAACAGGACGAACAATCAGCATCATAGCCAAGACAAAGGCGAGCACGCGCCATTCCGTTAAGAAGGCTTTCAAGACCTCAGGCGTCAAAGTCGCTGTGAGGATAACGAAGACACCCGAAACCAAAATGATCGCAATGGTTTCTTTAAACCGGCGCATTTCCACCATCGCTGCAAATTTTGTATTGGCCATTGTCATGCCCAAAGCGGTGACCGCCAAAAGGCCAGTTTCATCGGCCATGGCATTTGCCAGAACATATATGGCTAGCACCCAAGCCAGAACGATCGGCGCTTTCAAGTATTCAGGGATCAGACCGCGACGGAACGCCATAGCCAAGCCCCAACCAGAAATAATCCCCATAACCGTTCCGAAAATGGCCGCAAAGGCGAGTTTGCCAAAGACAAAATACATTGAGGCTTCGGATTGCGAAAAGCGGATAAATTCATACCCACCAACCGCAAATAGCGCGCCAAGAGGGTCATTAACGATCCCTTCCCATTTAAGTACATTAGCTGGACGGGACTTTAGGTGCGCTTGACGCAAGAGCGGCATGATAACGGTCGGGCCGGTGACCACAAACAAACCGCCCACCATGGCAGAAATATCCCAGGGCAGACCGACAATATAATGAGAGGCGCAGGTTCCGAGAATCCAGGCAATAGGAGACGCAAACAGCACCATGCGCACAACCGCATGACGGGCATCCCCGAGATCTTTGAACCGTAAGGTCATGCCTCCTTCGAACAGAATAATAGCCACGGCCAAACCAATCATAGGTCTATAAAGGTCACCAAAGTCATTTATGGGATCGAGACGAAACATTTCGACAAGATGTTTTATACTCTCGGGTAAGTTAAACCCAAGTATCCAGCCCAGTAATGGGCCAAAAATCAATCCTGCAATCGCCATTAAAACAATGGCAGGCCGCTGTAGCCTCCAAGCGAGCCATTGCGCGCCTATTCCCAAAATGCCGATGAGGGCAATTTTGACAGGGAGCAAATTAACAACATGATGAGCAGCATCTGCAGCAGCAGCCATATTAAAACCTTAAGTGATTCTTTCGATTAAATCTAATCATCCACGCGCATAATATCAAACCCGATATCATTATTACCGTAGCTACCATTATCATATTGATCGACTCGGCCTTCAAACCAAATCATTAAATGTTCATAGATACTTTCATAAAAGCCAATCAGGGCCTTTTCTTGTAGAGGCAACATCAAATCAGCTTCACGGCCTTCATCAAGGTGGATAAACATTTTATCGCCCTCTTTGCGGCAGGTCAGCACAAGGCGCATGAAATCACCATCCCCTGATATATTAATCGCCAAACCGAAGCTAATGGGTTCAAGTGGTAGAAAGCCCTTCCCCGTGACAGAAAAAGCAGCTGAACGATAATTTTGCGCTGTGAAGGGACCTTGCGGGGGGACTAAAAAGACACATTTCTGATCACTATCAAGCCATGCACAAAGTCCATCGCGTATCTGTTCTGCCACGGATCGAATTTGAGCATAATTATCAAAACTCCGAGATCCATAAATTTTGGCCGCAGCAGCAATTTTAGTCAGGCGTGAAGGTGATTTTGGCATATCTCTCTTTCGTGTTCTTTCCTATTACTGCCAGTTTGCCAGCTTTTATCCAAGCTCAAAAGTGTCGCTGATGCAGCATCGTTCATAATCTGTTAAGGGTTGTTTTAAGCGAAAGACCATTTATAGGGGGTTTTGTTCCATTTATAAGGCCAGTCATGAGTATAGAGCCTCTAAAATGCGATACGCCTAAAGTTGGGGATAATTTCTTGGATTTTTACAATCATTGGGCTGATTTGGAACAAAAGCGGCTACGGCCTCGTTTTATGGCTTGTTCTCAGGCTACTTTGGGGAGGGGGAAGCTTGCATTGAATATCATAAACCGATCACATCGTAATGCCGCTCTGCATTACGGCTGGCCAAAGCCCATTCACTAGTTTTCAGTCGCGCTTGATGTCTGTGATAAGCTGTCAATGATTTAAATCGCTCTATAACGTGAAATTTACATGGACGTTCTTCATCCTGCCAGACGCGGAAAAAGAGACAGCCTCCCTCTTGTTTCGAAAGTCTTATGTGTTTTGGTAGCGCTCGTTTAACGCCGCTTAAATCAGCTGTCGGCACAATCATATATCCGCTGAGCCATACGCTTTGCGTTTCCTCATTTTCAGCTCTTAAGCTTGCCATCAAGCCTTGACGAAAATTCTCATAACGCGGGCTCCATCCTAAATCTGTTTTAGCTCTCTCTGGGCTGACGCGTTTGGTTTCGCTATAAAAGCTGCGTGCCATATCCGAGATGATGGCTGTGTCATGGCTCAGCTGGGGCGGGCGAGGCATATCCAATAAATCCGCCGCATAATTTATAACGTCTTGCGGCGGGGCGGGGTGGCCATCGGCCAAATTATAAATACTCACAGGGTCAGGCTTATTTATGGAGGCTAGAATGGCGCTGGCAATATCATCAACATGGATACGGTTGACAACATGACCTTGTTTAATGACCGCGCGCGCCTTGCTTTGTCTTAAGCGATTAAAGGGCGAACGGCCAGGCCCATAAATTCCAGCAAGGCGAAAAATATGTATCGGTAAACCTGATTCTAGCCACCCAATTTCAGCGCCCATGCGGTTTTGCCCGCGCCGTGTCAGCGGACGTAATAATTCATCTTCATAGGCCCATTGTCCTTGGCGGTCTCCGTAAACACTTGTGGCGGATAAATATCCGGCCCATGAAGTTTTTGGAGCCATAGAGGCAATGGGGGCAGGCAGATTATTCAAAAAAGGGTCGCCCTCATCATCGGGTGGGATTGATGATAAAATAATATCACTTTGTTTTAAAGCGACTGTCAGCTCGGCAGACAATATACAATCATAACGTAAGGGCGTCGCGCCCATAACCTTAAGACGCTCTCTTTTTTCCGCAGTTCGTGTCGTGGCCAACACGTTATATTCTCTAGCTAAAAAGTGGGGAATTAATGCACGCGCGCTATAACCAGCCCCTAATAAAAGGACAGTTTTTTTGGATGCGGAATATGTCTGGGATTTAATGCGCGTTGCCATTGATGCTTTATAAGCCTTTCGCTAAATTACGTCCATGTTTATACGCCGCTACCTCCTAGGGCTTTTGCCCGCCATTACAATATCATTTTTTGCTCTCGTCGTTGCTAGCCCCGTAAAGGCAGAAGATCTGACAGACGTGTTTGATACCAAGCATAAAACCTGTCTGGAACGAATTGCGGTAGATAATGAGCAAGCCTATGAAGAGGCTCTTATTTGGCAGGATGATGGCGGAGGACGACGCGCCAAACACTGCGTAGCTATGGCACTTTACGCCTTGGGACATGAAGATGAGGCGGCTAACAGGCTGGACACTCTTGCCAAAGCCTCGGATGGCGGTACGCCAGCTATGCGCGCTGACTTTTACAGCGAAGCAGCCAATTTCTGGTTGATCTCAAACATGCCTGACCGCGCTTATAAATCAGCAACAGCCGGGCTTGGTCTTAAGTTCGATCATCTTGATTTACGCATTGCTCGCGCTCGCGCCTATGCAATGTCCGGCTATTACAAATATGCTGAAACTGATTTGACCTCAGTTCTAAGCATCAGCCCTAAACACGCAGGAGCGCTACGTTACCGCGCTGACGCACGCTTGCAGCAAGGCAAATTATCTGAAGCTAAAGTCGATATTGAAAATGCCTTAGCTTATGATCCTACAGTTATTGAAACGGCTCTTTTGCGCGGGCATATTAATGAAGCGATACGCAAACAGCAGAAGTAAAGATGACAAGACGTGTAACGTTTATACGAATTACCTATTTTTTCATTTAGCTTATTGTTTTGTTAAAAGACCATTAACCCAATTTGAAAGTCTTCAGATATCGTCGTATAGCAACCACTCGAGCCTTTGCCATTGCTTTTCCGGTGTCAGTTTTATGATTGACCACGCCTAGGTCAGCCTCATCTACCTTTAAATTTCGGCCCGATAAAATCATCTCCTACGCGATATGACGGGACAAGACTTTGGGAACCAAAACAATCCGTCAGCCACCAATATTAAACCCCCGCCAACCAAACCCTTTATTTGACAATTATCTCTGCTGTTATATGGCGAGGTCATGCCGGATTTACGACCCGTTTTTTTTGTTATCGGATTGATGATTGCCGCTCTTGGCGTCTCGATGTTCGCGCCTATGGCCGTCGATTTGGCCTATAATGATCGCTCATGGCGCGCCTTTGGGATTTCAGGTCTTTTAACGACGCTTCTTGGTGCGGCAACAGCTCTGGCAACATATACGCCCAAACCTGATTTGCGCGCAAAAGGGGCTTTTCTCCTGACTGTACTCAGCTGGGTCGCTTTGTCAGGATTTGCGGCTGTACCCTTCCTAATGGATCCCATGAAATTGAGCCTAACCGACGCGCTATTTGAGGCCACATCCGGTATTACAACAACAGGCTCAACTATATTAACTGGACTGGATGATATGCCCAAAGGTGTCTTGCTCTGGCGCGCGATTTTGCAATGGATAGGCGGGGTCGGGATTATTGTCACAGCCATGGCCATATTGCCGATGCTCAAAGTTGGCGGGATGCAGCTCTTCAGGCTCGAATCCTCAGATATGGGCGAGAAAATTCTTCCCCGTGCTGCTTCTCTCGCGGCTGGGATTGGCGGGATATATATCTTGCTCACGGCTCTTTGCGCCATCGGATATATGGTCACCGGCATGAACGGCTTTGACGCGGTCGCCCATGCCATGACGACATTGGCAACAGGGGGCTATTCCACATCGGACGCCTCAATGGGCGGCTTTATAGATGACGGAGCTGATCTTGTCTGTATTGCTTTTATGATGGCAGGGGGCATGCCATTTGGTATCTATCTTTTACTAGCGACGCGAGGGGATTGGCGAGCGCCCTTTAAAGACTCCCAAGTCCGCGCTTTTGTTATCGTTATGATTGCTTTGATAGCGATGATGACATTTTATCTCTGGTTTGCATCTGAAATCACACAGAGCCGGGCGCTGAGGCTCTCCGCCTTTAATGTCGTCTCAATAGTGACAGGGACAGGCTATGCGACGACAGATTATAATGCCTGGGGACCTTTTGCCATGGCTGCGTTTTTTGCTTTTATGTTTATTGGCGGCTGCGCGGGATCAACGGCTTGTTCCATCAAGATATTTCGCTATCAAGTCGCTTTTGAAGCGCTACGGGGATATTTGTTTAAAATGCCGCGTCAACACGCCATCGTCCCGCTGCGCTATGGCGGACGGCCTCTACCCGAATCCGTTGTCTATTCTGTGATGAGTTACTTCTTTTTGTTTTTCATGACTTTTGCAGCTGTCGCTATTGCTCTCTCGGTTATCGGTTTAGACCCTGTAACAGCGTGGTCCGGCGCGGGGAGCGCGGTGGCTAATGTCGGCCCCGGTCTTGGTGATATCATTGGGCCAGCAGGCACTTATGAAACCCTGCCAAGTAGCGCGAAATGGATTTTGCTAATCGCGATGATTGTCGGGCGGCTAGAAATCGTGACGGCCTTGGTGGTGATGACCCCTGCCTTTTGGAGGAGTTAGTACAATTTGCGTTTCATTAAATTGAACATATCTGAAAATGGGCAATAAGATTCAATTTCAATTTCGCCTTATCGCAAAATGCATGAGATAACTGACTAAATTTCAGCCAGATCAAAAATATAATCTGTATCACAAAATTCGCAATTGGCTTTGATCTGTCCGGCATCGGCCATGTCCTTAAGGGCATCTGCCTCAAATGATTTTAGCGTATTTTCAAGACGTTCTCGTGAACAGCTACATTGGGCTTTAATCGGCGCGGTCTGAACAACGCGCACACCGTCTTCGTGAAATAGACGGTAGAGCAAACGGTTCTGCGATAAATTTGGGTCCAAAAGCTCGGCATCTGTAATCGTGCCAAAGAGGGATTGCGCTGTCACCCAGGCATTGATTGTCTCACCGCGCAGCTCATCATCGGCAATTTTTTGGATCATAATACCCCCACCGCGCCAGACAGGCTCGCGGCCCGGCTCTTGAACTTGCCCGCAGGCCAAACGAATTTGCGTCGGGATTTGCTCGCTCTGCGCAAAATAATGTTCGGCGCAATCGGAAAGGCACTCTCCTTCAATAGCCGCAAGTCCCTGATATTGATCCATATCGGCGCCTTGATCGATGGTCATAGAAAAGGTACCGCCGCCCAGCAAAGTTTCCGCGCCGGGATTGCGGTTATCCAACTGTATCTCTTTAAGCGCGGCCTCATCCCAGCGCGCATAACCACGAATGGCGCCATCCGTTGTACAATCTGCCAGCAAAAGACTTATCGCGCCTACATTCGTGCCGTGACATTGAATGACGAGGCGTCCTTTGAATTTGAGCGAGCGCGCCACAATCGCGCTAATCATCATCGCCTCACCTAACAGACGGGCGACGATCTCGGGATAGCGCGAGCCAATCGCTGTGTTCAGGGCCAGTCCCAGATGCACGGCACGTCCGCGGACGGGCTGCTCGTCCAGCTGAAAGACCGTCACTAGATCATCGGTATTTTCGTCAAGTAAACTCATGCCCGCCATGTGGGGGATGTGCTCCTAAATGGCAAGAGGTTGATCTCAATAGAGAAGATTCAAAGAGAATGATTGATTTGCTCTATTTATTTACCTTATTTATGCCGCCCGACACCATTGCCGGATTTTTGCCAGATACGGTCTCGGTTAATCGACATTTTCCGGTCAACCACTTCTGAGAGTTCAAGCCCTAATGTTCCCACTACGCGGTGAAGTAAAATTGTAACATCCGCCACTTCAGATAAAATCTCCGTAGCAGGTTTTTTGGCATCTATGGACTCAAGAAGTTCGGTCATTTCATCTTGTGCCCGGAGTACATAGGCTTTGATAGACTCCGCTTCTCCAAATGTTTCTGACGCCCATACCGTTATGGTTTGGCTGGTTTCTATCATATCATACCTTAAAATTCAGCCTTAAATTTTTTGATCAAACTCGCCAATTTCATCATATTGGGACAGGCGGCTTTCGATCTCGCGGAACATCCCTATCATATTCTCTTCAGACGTCGGACTTTCCACCACCACCACAAGGTTTGGGGAATTGGAGCTGGCCCGCATAAGACCCCATGTGCCGTCTTCGAGAGTTATACGCACACCATTGACGGTGTTCACATCGACGACTTTCTGGCCTAATATTGTCTTTCCGGCAGCCGCATCATCTTGTGCCTGCTTGACGATGCGCTCGACCACGCCATATTTCTCTTCATCGGAACAATAAGGTGACATAGTTGGGCTGCCCCATGTTTTAGGCAAAGCTTGCCGCAGATTAGCCATTGACTTTCCTGGGTTACGGTCAAGCATTTGCAAGATGGCAATGGCCGATGTCAGTCCGCAATCATAGCCGCGTCCGATGGGTTTATTGAAAAAATAATGTCCGGATTTCTCAAACCCAACCAATGCATTCAATTCCTTGGAACGGCGTTTAATATAACTATGACCCGTCTTGTAATAATCAGTCTTGGCCCCATTTTTGAGCAAAACAGGGTCCGTCATGAACAGTCCCGTCGATTTCACATCGGCTACAAATTGAGCGTTGGGGTAAAGCGCAGATAAGTCCCGTGCAAGCATCACCCCGACCTTGTCAGCAAAAATTTCTTCACCCTCATTATCGACGACGCCGCAACGGTCCCCGTCTCCATCAAAGCCCAGCGCCACATCAGCTTTGTGCTCCAAACAACTATCACGCATGGCGTGGAGCATTTTCATATCTTCGGGATTGGGGTTATAATTGGGGAAGGTATAATCTAAATCACATTCCACCGCGACGACCTCAGCCCCGATACGGGTCAGCACCTCTTCGGCAAAAGCGCCCGCCGTGCCGTTTCCGCAAGCGGCGACAACCTTAATTTTATTCTTGAGTTTCACCCCCTCGCACAGATCGTCGATAAAGGCTTTTCGCACGCCATCTACATAACGATAAGACCCGCCTGATTTATGTTTGCTTTGCGCTTCCAGCACGATTTCTTTCAGGCGGCTCATTTCATCAGGGCCAAAGGTGAGCGGCGGTTCGATACCCATTTTCACGCCTGTCCAGCCATTATTATTATGTGAGGCCGTGACCATAGCCACGCCGGGACAGTCCAGATGGAACTGGGCGAAATAGGCGGTGGGTGAGAGCGCCAGACCAATATCCAGAACTTCAACCCCCGCATTAACCAGCCCCAACATCAAAGCCTGTTTAATACTTAGAGAATAATGACGAAAATCATGGCCCACGGCCATTTTCGGCGGCACGCCGCGCTCATGCATGAGCGTGCCCAGCGCTTCGCCCAGCGCCTGTACCCCATATAAATTTAGCTCTGACGGCTTCTCATCCCCCGGCAGACCAAAATACCAGCGCGCATCATATTCACGAAACCCCGTCGGCTTCACGAGAGCTTGGGTCTCAAATTCAATCGTATTGGGCGAGAGGGCGGGCTTAGGCTTACGGTTTGTCATGATAAAGTCCTTATATTCGCAGCTGTTTTTATTGAATAAGTTTTAAGGATTTATGACGTTTTTAGGCGACCAATCACAGTCCTATTCGCATTATGATAGTCTTGAGGTCTGACTATTTACGTCCGATTTCCACCTGAACACATGGGCCGCCATCATAGCCCTGTATGGTCCCCGGAGGGCAGCTTATATCATCAACACTGTCCCAAGATGGCGTCGCTTCCCAGCTAGAAACAGGCGGAAGGGCTTCAATAACGGGTTGAGGCTCAGAAAATATAACAGGCGCAGGCGCGGGGAGTGGGAGCGGCGCAGGTTCACTTTGAACCGGGATTGTTTCGACATAGCTGACAACAGATTGCGGAGATTGCACATAGGTGACGCCTTGCGGTACATAACCGATTGATTGGAACGCAGGATAGTTTTGTCCATAAGAACCAAAAGATAATGATTCATAAGATGAAGAGCCCGCCCCATAACGTGATCTAATGACGGCTGTTTGGCCACTATGGGTATGCTCGCAGGCTTGCGTGAAAGCAGAACCGCAACCGCCTGAACTACTTGAAGAATAAACACTGCCTGAGCCTGTCGAACAAGCCGTCAAACTTAGGACGCCCCCTAAGAGGCATAGGGCTTTAAAAGATTTTTTATCGATTCTCTTTTTAGACCCTGTTGCTGAGACGTTGATTTTATTTAAGGGTGTTATTTTTAGCACGGATCTCTCTGGAACGAATCGAATTTAAGATATCCTTAACTATAAGTCTTAAGAGCCTATTAACTACGTTTCTTCATTTATGATTCATAAGATTTGGAACATGACATAAGCATCGACATCGCCAATGCCGGGATGATGGAATACACCCGGAAGTGTTCCGACAATCTTAAACCCCATTTTTTTCCATAAATGAACCGCCGCTTTATTTGTCGAGACAACCAAATTATATTGCATCCCGCGATACCCGGCTTGTTTAGCATATTCCAAGGAATGTCGGCAAAGTCTTTGCGCTATACCTTTACCGCGTTCGGTCTCCATCGTCACATAACCGCAATTACAAATATGGTCTCCGCCCCCCTGATTATTAGGCTTGATGTAATAAAGGCCTATCAATCTTTTTTGGGTATCTTCAGCCACAAAGACTGTTTTGTCTTGAGCAAACCAATAAGCGAGGCCGTCTTCACGAGAAATATCCCGCGAGAGGGGATAGGTTTCTCCGGCCCTTAAAACGGGCTTGACCAAAGACCAGACCTGACCATTGTCTGATGGTAAAGCTGGGCGAATATTCATCATTTAAGCCTTTCATTGGTATTAAACATCACAATTAAAACTAGACGCTGTTCCCCCGGATTGACATAAACCTGATATGAGCCAAACACCAGAGACAGATTTTGAGACTTTCTTAAAAGTTGATATTCGAACGGGGACGATAGTCGAAGCTAAACAGTTTCCAGAAGCACGAAAGCCAGCCTATAAACTTAAAATCGACTTCGGCCCTGAAATTGGCGTTAAAAAATCTTCGGCTCAGATCACGGTGCTTTACAACCCAGAAGACCTTGTTGGCAAACAGGTCGCAGCGGTAGTCAATTTCCCCAAGCGCCAAATAGGCCCCTTTATGTCAGAGGTTTTAACTCTTGGTTTTTATAATGCTAAAGGCGAAGTTACTCTCTTTAGCCCCGATAGCATCGTTCCAGATGGCTCCAGATTAGTATGAGTGCGTCAACGACAACAAACCCCTGTCAGATATATTTAATTACGCCACCTCAAATTATGAATTTGAAGGCTTTTTGCGTATCATTACATGAGGCTTTGTCATCTGCTTCCGTCGCTTGTTTGCAAATTCGCCTTAAAAACATGAATGGGGACCCTGCTGAAAATTCAGCCATTATTCAGGCTGCACAAGCTATAAAGCCCATATGTCATAAATATGGGACGTTATTGCTAATCAATGACAGTCCGGAATTAGCCAAGGAGGTCGGTGCAGATGGTGTTCATCTCGGACAAAACGACATGGACTATTTTTCATCCAGAGAACTGCTTGGAGGGGATGCAATTATTGGCATCACCTGCCATAACTCCAAAGAATTGGCCTTTAAAGCGGCTTCATCTGGCGCCGATTACGTGGCCTTTGGAGCGTTTTTTGAAACAGATACCAAAACCGCCAAATATCGCGCAGACGTGGAGATTTTAAAATGGTGGCAAGAAGCAGTCGAAATACCGTCAGTTGCAATTGGCGGCATAACGGTAAGCAACGCCCAACAGCTCGTACAATCAGGCGCGGATTTTCTCGCCATTTCCTCGGGAGTCTGGGCCTATCAAGACGGACCCGGTTCGGCCGTGTCGCAATTCTCGCAGCTTTGTCAGCCCCCCTCGCCCTAGGCTCTATCGCTATCAGCCCAGCGGCTTTTGCTGCGACCAATAATATTGCAGAGGCCACCATTACATTTGAAGATGCCCTTCGCAGTTTTGAAGCTGGCGACAAAAAGACGGCTCTGGCTCATGCCAGTGCAGCTGCTCATAACGGCAGCGCAGATGCCGCCGTTATGGCGGGGTATATTCTGCGCAAAGGTGAAGCTGGTCACGTCAATCTTGATCATGCGCGGCGCTGGTACAGTATGGCCGCCTCAAAAAACCATCCTGACGCGCTTGTCGCGCTTGGCGAGATGGCAATTAGAAATGAAGCCGGATTAACAACAGCGGATGCTATAACCTATTTAACACGGGCCTCAGATATGGGTCGAACCGATGCAATGCGCGCCCTATCTGATCTTTACCGAACAGGACAAGGCACCCAAGTCAATACGGCCCAATCCGACAGGCTTCTAGAAAAAGCGTCTGAAAGTTTTGATAAAGACGCGACCAAACGGTTAGGGGATAGACATTTTGAGAAAGACCCCAAGAAAGCATTGGAATATTATGAACAAGCTGCAGAAGCAGGCCATGTTGAAGCCGCTTATATAGCAGGTGTGATGTATGCTGAAAATTTTGACATTCGGCCTAATTCTGCCCGGTCAGCAAGCTTACTAAAACAGGCCGCCCAAGGTGGCCATGCCGCAGCGCAAGCTGATTATGGACTTTTAGTCTATCAAGGCGCAGGTGCAGCACGTTCAGAAAGTGAAGCGGCTAAGTGGTTTGAAAAATCAGCCCAAGGCGGAGATAGTGAAGGTCAATTCCTTTATGCCTTTACTTTGGCCAAAGGCGAAGGCGTTACGCAAAACTTTGAAGAAGCTTATTACTGGCTTCTGAAATCAGGACAAAGCAGCGTGGATGATTATGACAAAGACAGGGCTCAGCTTAAGAAACGTCTAGAGGATAATGTGGACCCTACGATCTTAGCACGTGCGAGAGCTCGCGCCCGATAAAGTTTTTAATCACACGGACTATACAACTGCTATATCAAGCAGATAAAAGTAACTTTCATTATACGTGGGAATGACCCATAGGGCTTATATGCTCATAACTATCTTTATCCTCTCGGTCATAATTATTGCCTTGCTCTTATATACGCATTTCGTTTTAGATGGAGAGAATTTAAAAAAATACGACCGCAATTTACCCCTGACCCATAATGTCCCTGAGCAGCCTGAAGGCCTTGAGAGATTAAATGCATATTTAAACGAAAATTTCGGCATGCAAGGCCAAGCAGCTAATGCGTCATCAGGATGGGCCAGTAAACGCGAGCGCTTTGACGCGGCAGGGCTCGCACGCGATTATGAGTGTGAGTTTAGGTCTGATAGTTTCGTTCACGAGGGTATTAAAATAGATGGGGATTGGACTTTAATTGAAGGGGCTGACCCCAATAAGCGAATACTTTATCTGCATGGCGGAGCCTTTACGGTCGGGAGTGCGATCAGTCACCGCCCAATTACTTATAATCTTGCCAAGCAAACGGGCTGCGCCGTCTTCGCGCCAAATTATCGGCTTATGCCAGAGAATTCTAGACAAGCGACAATAGATGATAGCCGCGCTGCCTATAGTTGGATTTTAGATAATGGTCCCGACGGCCCGTCGACAACAGATGCCATTGGCATAGCTGGCGATTCTGCAGGCGGTAACCTCGCACTCATGGTTAGCCACTGGACCCGGGATACGGCGCAGCGCAAAGCTAATGCTATAGTGGCGTTGTCCCCAGTCACGGATGCAGCGCTTTCAAGTCCGTCAATGAAAACTAATCTTGATAAAGACCTTATATTAACACCATTACTCAAGCCCGTTCTTAAGGCTCCAAGGACATTATTACTCTGGGGCCTCAAAAAAGCTTATGGATTTAATCCCTCTGATCCGGTCATATCGCCAGTCTATGATGATTTATCCGGCCTCGCCCCGACATTGATACAAGCTAGCGCGAGTGAAATGCTTTTTGATGACGCAGCGCGCTATGCGGTTAAAGCTGACAGTCAAGGTTCCCCAATTGTCTTTCAAAGCTGGACAAACCTGCCGCATGTCTGGCAGATATTTGATAATTATGTCCAAGAAGCCCACCAAGCCTTGGATGAAATTGGCGTCTTTCTGAAACGTCATGGCGTTTCGAAATAAGTGCTTAATCTTTATGAACTGAAAATGAAACAAAATCCCAGAGTAAGTTCAGAGCTATGTGGCTACCCCTGTTTTATCGGTCGGGCATTCTCCCTACCGCACGCCAAGACAGGAGATTATCA
>CAZNWH010000060.1:0-14181 GCA_964576765.1 uncultured Hellea sp. | reverse complement strand
GTCCAATCCATCATGGGTGCAACACTCACTCTAAACTCTTGTTTTTTATACATTTTATGTTATACTTCAATCAGTTAGAAAGGACGCGTGTGCACTCAAATTCACTGGAAATCACCCCGATTCTCTGCAGTACTGCACACAAATTGCACACGAAATGGCAACAATAGTAAAACTCAAATCAGGTAATTACCGCGTCCAGATTAGACGCAAAGGTCAGTACGCGTCAAAAACCTTTTCAAGTAAACCTGAAGCATTGTCTTGGTCCATGGAAGCTGATCGCCGGTCCGATCAAGGCTGGGATATTACCTCACCTAAACTTACGGGTTTTAATACATTTGGACAACTTATTGATTTGCATATAGCAGACATGATCGAAGTAGATAGACCCCTTGGACGATCTAAAGATTTTGCATTGAGGACCTTGAATAAGCACCTCGGACAAGTCAAAATTTCGCATCTGACGAGATTAGCCGTTCTTGAATATGGAAAAACACGAGCCAAAGAAGGCGCCGGCCCTGCAACTTTATCAGCTGATATTTCATATATTCATACGATCATAACACATGCGGCCGCTATACACGGACTAAAAATTTCTACCGAACAGATCGATCTCGCTCGTATTGCTTTGAGGAGGTTGGGTTTAATAGGCCGTTCCAATCAAAGGGATCGTCGCCCGACGCAACAAGAACTGGACAGATTAGTATCGTATTTTGAAAATTTTGCTAAAACTGGAATACCGATTGCTCGCATTATTAAATTCGCCGTTGCTACCGGAATGCGTCAAAGTGAGATTTGCAGAATTTCGTGGGAAGATGTCGATGCAAGAACCCGCTGCGTTACAGTGAGAGACAGGAAAGACCCACGCCACAAACAAGGAAATGACCAACGAGTCCCATTAATAGATCTTACAGGTTATGATGCATGGGAGCTGATCGAGGAACAGCGGTTTCATAGTAGTGTCTCTGGCCGTATCTTTCCTTATAACAGCCGAACGGTCGGTACTGTTTATCGTAGAGGACGTGACAATTTGGGCATTATTGACTTAAAATTTCATGACTTTCGACATGAAGCAACCAGCCGTCTCTTTGAAGCAGGGCTAAGTATCGAAAAAGTGGCGCTGGTGACAGGCCATAAAGATTGGAAAATGCTTAAAAGGTATACTCACCTTGATCCTGCGGTAGTTTTTGCAGAGTATAGACCAAGAACTGCACAAAACATGAATTCTTTACGGCCAGTAAAGTAAATCACCCCAACTCAGACGGTTATAGAATTCATCTCAATTTACTTAAACATAGAGGCCTTGTGGCTTTTCTATAGGGGCGTCCATTACTTTCTTTGTTAAGGATGACCATCGAACAAGTTCGTCAATATGATATAGTACACGCCGTCCATGTTTATGAAAACATGGCCCTTTTCCGGCAGACCTCATGTTATTTAAAGTACGTGGATTAAGTCTCAAATAATTTGCAGCTTCATCTACAGTTTTGTATGGGCTGTTTAACTCAGAACTTTTATCGCTGGGTTGAGGCATTCCTAATAGTTCACGATTCATGTTTATACTCCCGCATATAGGCGTAATTGAATCCGGATGCTCATCGATGAGCACCCAGAAACTCTGTGTTATTTAGTTGGTCCTGACTTTGGCCGTGACCAAACAAGGTCAGCCCCCTCTTCCCTGTCAAATAAGGCAGCGTTAAAGGGCTTTTCCATTTCTGGGCCGTCAAATTTTACACTGATATATTCCAGCGGGTCGGTATCGTCGTCTGGTTCCGTGACTTCGTTCCAAGCAACGCCGAGATCACAACGGCCGGATTTAACGAAATAATCCGGTGATTTTTCGGACTTCTTATCGTCATTAGCCACAAAGCGCACTTTGCGGTTGGTCATGAGGGTCGCGATAGTCCCCTCATATCCTGTTTTAGTCGGTTTAAATGTTCCAATTGTAGCCATGATTTCTATATCCTTTCTTAGGTAGCTGCTGATGGATTTAGGCAAGCTCGCGCTTGGCCTTCTTAAATCCCGCATCACTGGCAAGAAAGCTTGTCAGCATTGACGGAATGAGCGTGTTGACATCTGCGGTCTCGCCATAAGCCTTTTCATAGACCTTGGCATAAGTAACCAAGTCGGCATCCAAGTCGGGCGTGAGCATGATTGTACGCTTGGTCGGTTTGGTATCAGGCAGTTTCAACAATTTCAGTTTTGGGGTATTGGCATCAGCCATAATCAATCTCCATAAGGTTTGAGGATAAGGTCACGGCTGACAATGACGTTAAAGCGCCATCCTGGCCGGACACTGAGAGTGGGTTGAACAGATAGGTTGCGGTCAATGATGCGCTGTCCTGTACGATTGGCGGTATCCTGCCCGGCATTTTGCAGCGCGCGGGTCAAACGGTCATTGCTATCATCACTGGCGAGTTCTGAGCCGACGGATAGTAGCGAGGACAAAGCCGCTCCTTTTATGAACTGCCATGTATGCTTATCGACCTTATCTTTGAGGCCTGCAAAACCTTGGCTGTCAGTCCCCGGCAGGTTATCAAGCTGAATACTGTCACCGTTGGGCAGTATAAGGCGCGTCCAGACAACAAGTGCCCTGCGCTGTCCAAAAGCAATCACGCTATCATAGCGGCCCATGAGCCTAGAGCCTTGCGGGATCAGTAGATGCTGACCTGTCACTGTATCAAAGACGTTTTCCGTCACTTGGCCGATCACTTGCCCCGGTAAGTCAGAGTTTAAACCCGTGACCAATGACGCCGGAATAAGATTTCCTGCCATGACTTGATAGGGTGAACGCGGCGAGACCAAATTATGAGAATTGTAAATATCATTGGCCTCACCATTAATGAACGCCTGCTTCGCGTTTTGTCTATTTGGATCACTATCAAGGGGGCTGGCATCGAATGCTGATGGCGGCGGGGAAAACTCTGGATATTCGGGCGCGGGGAAACCAAGCGTTTGATCGGTTGATGGGGCTACGCTTGCATACCTTTGTGGCTGTGACCGACCATCGTTTCGACTCCCCACTTTAAAGAACAGGCTTGAACTATCCGTTGTGACTGGCGGCGCGGTATAGACGGGCTCTGCCGGCTTTTGTCTCTTAGGCGGTGTATAAGATCCCAAATTGGCTTTACGGGGCTTTGAGGCTATCGCTTTTTTTACAGGCGGGGCTTCTATGTTCTCTGCTTTCGACAGATAAGCCGCGCCAAGATCGCCCGGTAGTGGCGGGCCAAGCTTGGGCTTCAATTCCGCATAGGATTTGGGTAACAACTCCAACCCATCTGCCATAGGCTTATGAGTGACGTTATAAAGCTCATTCGCTTTTTCATCGGCATAGTCAGGTGATTGCAGTGCAAAGGCTAACGCTGCGAACATGACCGCACCTAATGCCGTACCGCCTCCGATTAAGGCCTTGCGGCTAAAACGGCGCACAGCACGTGGCCGTGCCCGTATGGTAAGATCTGGAACTTGCTCGCTCACGATTGACGCTCTATGCGCACAACCGTTTGATCTTTCTCGCCAAGGCGCAATTCGGCGGCATTAAAGAGGCGATCAACGACATAATATTCGCCTTTTACGCGGTAATTGACGAGCTTGCTGTCTTTGCCCTTGCGGTCAGTCACAAATAACGGCGGCGCCTCGGAAACGGCCAGGCTTTTCGGGAACTGAATATAGACTTTTTTACCATCATCGAAAACACGAGTTGGTCGCCAATTCGGGTTGTCGCCCTTGATGAGATAATCAAACTTCAAATTCTCAGGCTTGAGCTTCAAAACAGCGGTCGTAAAGCTTGCCTTTTGAAAAGATGGAGTATTGGGCTTCCTCTTAATCATATTCTTGATGGCGTCATGTGGATAGCGCCACGATACGGCCGCCATATAGGTGTCAGTGAAGGATTTGAGATCGAGATAATAGGTGCGTTTTGTCGATGTGATGACGGCATTGGTAGAAAGATTGGCCGCCATCGGTTTGACGATAACATGCACTTGCTCGTTCGCCCCTGTCCCTGATACCGTATCTCCGACCGTCCAGCGTTCCGTATCACCGGCGGAAACTGTAATCAGCCCCTCGCCTTTTTCTAACGCAATATCTGTCACCTGCTTGGGTGATGTATAGACCTGATAGAGCGAACCCGGCGAAAAGGGATAAAGCTGAATGGCGTTGAGATAATTATCCGAACTTGGCTTCACAATCGCTGTGCGGTTGGCATAGCTAACCGCCTGAAACCCTGTCATTGCTGGTGTTTGGGAAACCGCGTTCTCAAATAACTCGATATCAACGGGCATAGGTTTCATTTGCCCATCCATGATTATATTGGGCGTATAAACGGCGTTCTGAATGTCGCCCATATCGGTGTTCTCCGAGAGTTCCGCGAGAAAGTTGGCTTTGGACATTTCCTCAGGTTTTGTGACGGAATTTGTTCCAATGTCGTCAAAGACGGCTTGCAGGCTGGCACAGCCTGACAAGCTCGCAGCAAAGGCAATGGCTGATACTGATAAAATCAATCGAGCGAGTGTTGGTGGATGTGTCATTGGCTTGCTCCTGTTGCGTTGAGGTCTTTTGACCAGTTAAGGCCATGAACGTAGAGGCCGAGTGGATTTCGGTGCAGTGTTTCTGCGTCGCGCGGCGGCGTGGTAATGACTGATAGGCTGGCAGTAAAATCAGCTGAGCCTATTTGCACGCCCTGCCGAAAAGACGTTTCCCGCCATCGTATTTCAAAGCTCTCATCTGAAGAGCGCACAATACTGGTGACATCAACCGTGACGCTGCGCTGCCCGAGATCAGCAAACGGGTCATTTTCTTTGGCATAGGTATTAAGCGCAATTGAGGCTTGATCGGTGGCGAAGTTATAGGCTTCCATCCAA
This sequence comes from uncultured Hellea sp., assembly GCA_964576765.1. GTDB lineage: Bacteria > Pseudomonadota > Alphaproteobacteria > Caulobacterales > Maricaulaceae > Hellea. Next base: position 9,322 of record CAZNWH010000060.1, on the reverse strand, counting down.
TTTTGCCTCAGCACAACCGGATCTATGGAAACACTCCTGACATTTTTGATAAACCTTGCGAGCTGACTAGCGATTTGTGCATCTGTTGGTTCATAGCCGCCTTGTAGCGGGCTTACGCTTTTCACACCGGCATTGGCGTCAAGCTCAATCACATAAGGCATGATTGTCGCCTGCGAGCCTTGCCAAACAAATCCAGCGGCAAGTATTGCGCATAAAGCCGTTTGTCCGAAGAAAGCGACCCGCCAGTTTTTGCCGCGCACAAGGGCTGATCCTAAGCGGTCATCAACAACCTGTTTAGCGCGTTGATATGGCGTATCCGGCACCGGGGTCTTACCATAGCTTGATTGGCTTCGTTTCCACATGATCTAATCCTCCTGCTTAAGTGAGACAGCCATTGAGCCGCCGCGGCTATCGCTATTGCGAATAGCGTTAGAGGCCGTCCGCCCGGCATCTCTTGTCTTTTGTTTACGGTGTACTTTTTTGGCCCAATCCGGCTCTGAGTTCAGGCTTTCCTCTTTCGGCGCGGCTTTTAATCCTTTTTTGGACATGGCTTTAATCGCGCCGCGATACCCGCTGGCATGTGCGCCCGTAACAGGCGCCGTTATTTTACCTGCGGCTGTTTTACCGGCTTTTACGACAGCTCCGCCCGCCGCATAGGCCATAGCTGCAACGCCTCCGGCAGCTCCTTTCACTCCGCCTGCACCTGAGGATATTTTGCCTAGCGTAAAGCTAGAACGCGCTCCGCCAGCTAAGGATGCGCCCGCCTTTACAGCCGTACCGGAGGCTTTCGCAGCACCGCCTGCTGCTGCGCCCGCAAGCGCACCGCCTACAACGGCCCCGCCCCCTATTGCTGCCATTGTCCCAACGGCGGCCCCGGCTCCGAGTTGCGGCGCTCCCGCGACCAAGCCAGTTGCAATGCCCGGTCCGAATATGCCGAGTGCGAGTAGCGCCATGCTTGCAAGGATAACGGCAGCGGCGTCTTCGAGCTTAATCGGCGGCGCTGGCGGCGGATTTGGGATTGATGGATCGACTGGCGCGCCAAAGGCCGCCGTAATATCTCCAAATATCGTAGACCCAATACCAATGATGATCGCGAGAACCATAAGTTTGATACCGCTAGCAACCACATTGCCTAAAACCTTTTCGGCCAAGAAAGATGTCTTATTCCAAAGCGCGAACGGAATGAGAATAAAGCCAGCTAATGTCGTGAGCTTAAATTCGATGATGGTAACAAATAGCTGAATGGCGAGGAAGAAGAAGGCAAACAGGGTTATGATCCAAGCGAGTGCCAGAACCGCTATCAAGACGATATTTGTAAAGAACTTCACGGGGCCGCTAAGCCTGCTAATCTCGTCTAATAATGGATGAGCAGCTTCATATCCCGTATTCGCAATAAAGCCGGGCCTCAAAAGATCATCCACTGTCAAGCTGGTGGCCGTTGCCTCTAATCCCAAACCCCCAAAGCTGTTGAAAATGATTGTTGAAAGCGCAGAAAAGTTTGTAATGATGAGCGCAAATACGCCTACATACATGACTTTTTTGAGGAATTTTCCGATAACGGATGTATCAGAGCCCATAGCCCAATAAAGACCTGCCAAGGTAATATCTATACCGATCAATACCCCGGTCAGATATTGGACTTCGCCGCCCAACAAGCCGAACCCGCTTTCAATATATGAGGAAAACGTCGAGACGAATTGGTCAATGATACCGAGATCATCCATGACTATTTGCCTCCGCCGTAAGCAGAGCGCTCGCCTGCAAACCGTTTGAAGCGTTCCTGGCTTTCTTTCTCAATGGCAATACGGCGTGCAGAATCGATACTGTCTGCGCGGTTTTGCGAGATCATCACCTGCTGCATCTGCATATTTTGCTTAATCAACAGCGCAATGAGCTGATTTGTCGATTGGGTCGCTTGAAGCTCGCCAGCCGCGCCGTGACTCTTATTCATAGCCTCTGAGAGAATAACGCGGTCTTCTTCAAGACTTTCAACCATTTTTGACTGCATAATCATGGAGTCGGCATAGGCTGCCTGTGAAATTCTCCACTGATGTTCAGCTCTGACCATCAGCTCGTCATTGCTAAAACCTTCATAAGTTTCTGGGTATTGCTCTTTAACGATCTGCCTGGTTCGATTGACCTCATAGGCGACGTTCTCTGCTTGCGCGTTCAGATAAGCGATTTCGCCCAAGATACGATTGAGCTCGTTCACAGCATTTAGGTCGAGCCTCTGAAGATGCTTCGCTTGATTAATAAGCATATTGGCTTCATTGCGAAGCTGTTGAGCTTGACGAATGAGCTGATTGTAATTGTGAACGGCTGTACGGAAGTTTTGCGCGTAATTGGTTGGGTCATAGACAATTCCGCCAAAGAACTGAGCGTGAGCGGCAGGCATGTGCGCAAGCCCCAAGATTGCAACAGCAATCAACGTCGTTATTCTGCTACGTCGAGCCATGGCACATACTCCTCTATGTCAGTGATATTAAATTCGGCGGTGATGAGATCGGCGGCCCATTCCAATCCCTTGAAACGAAGCCAAGGCGCGGCAAAGTTTTTATCCCCGTACTGGCCGATGACTTGGTCCAGGTCTTTGTGATTTTGTTCCGACCCTGCTCCGCAAAAGCTGAGAGCCACCGGCCCGAGCTGCAAATCAAACAACCGATTACCGCCGTGACTTTGAAAATAATAGTCTCGTTTGGGCGTAGCCGACGCAATGATCTGAATTTGGCGTTTATTGAGGCCGAAGCGTGCATAGGCTTCTTGCTGCTGCGGTTCCATCGCCCGATTGTTGGGCAGAAAAATACGCGACAAACAACTCTCAATGATCGCAGGTGCGATTGCGCTGCCTGCTATATCGGCCAAGGATTGCGTAGCAAAAATAACGGAAACATTTTTCTTACGGAGGATCTTCAGCCATTCTCGAATACGGCCGGCGAACATCGGATTATCCAGGAACACCCAGGCCTCATCTAAAATCAAAACGCTCGGCTTTCCGTCAAACCGCGCCTCCAATTTATGAAACAGATAAGTGAGCACCGGCGCGACTAATGCTTTCGTGTGCATCAGCGTTTCCATCTCGAAAGCCTGCACTGAATTTTCACGCAGTGTATCTTCGCTCCCGTCTAATATGTGCCCGTATGCGCCCTCCAGTGTAAATGGCTTTAGGGCTTGTCTTAAATCTGTGTCTTGAATGAGCGCCGACAGTCCTGTCAGTGTTCGTTGATCCTCTGGGGCAGTTGAAAGGCTTTGCAGCGCCGTCCACACGCTGTTTTCAATATCTGCGTTAAGCTCAACACCTTTGGAGCTGATAAGCCCTGTGACCCATTCCAGGGCCCACACAATCTCGGTCTCGATGTCAATGTCTCTTAAGGGCTGAAATACCAATCCGGTTTCAGTTTCGCCAAGGTCGTAAAAATCTCCTCCGAGGGCATGAATAGTCGCCCTTGAAGACCGGCCTTTATCGAATGTAAAAATCTGCGCGCCTGCATAACGTTTAAACTGAAGGCTCAGTAAGTTTAGAAGTACCGATTTACCTGCACCCGTCGGGCCAACAACCAATGTATGACCGACATCGCCTTGATGGGTGACGAGCCGAAACGGCGTATGGCCTTCTGTGGTGGCATAAAGCAAAGGCCCATCGTCCAAATGCCCGTTCTTTTCGGGCCCAGCCCAAACCGCCGATAGAGGCATCATATGGGCAAGATTCAGTGTTGATACCAAAGGCACCCGTACATTAGCATAAGCATTGCCGGGGTGTGTCCCCAACCACGCGTCAACGGCGTTGACCTTCTCATGTATGGTGGCAAACCCTCTGCCATTGATGATACGAATAACCGCTCTCATACGTGCATCCGCAACAGAAGCATCTTTGTCCATAACGCAAATGGAGGTCGTCAAATATCCATAGCCGACATAGTCACTGCCAAGGTCTTGCAACGCTGCATCGGCATCCGCCGCTTTATTATCAGCGTCACTATCAACTAAAACCGATTGCTCGTTGAGCAAGGCTTCTTTGAGAAGCGCCGCGACCGATTTTCGTTTTGCAAACCATTGACGCCGGGTTTTTGTAATGACCTTTGTGGCTTCGGCTTTGCTGAGCGGCATATAGCGCGTCATCCAGCGATAGGAAAAACCAAGCCTGTTCAGCTCATCCAAAATTCCCGGCGTTGTATCATTGGGAAAGCCTAAAATGCTGACAGCATTTATGGCATAATTATCAAGCCTTGGTACCAAACCGCCAACAAGATCAGCACCGCCAATCAAGGCGTCTATATAAGCTGGCGTGTCAGGCGTTTTAATCGCATGGCGATGCGGCGAAACGGTTGAATGTAAATATGTCAGCGTTTCGTCATCACTCAGCCATTTAGCCATTGGAAACTGTGCCTGTAAGAGGTCCAAACATCTGTCGGTTTCAGACATAAACCCATGCAAATGATCTTGTACGGATACATTTTCTTCGTCTTCCGGTGTTTCGATGAAAAGGCTCTCGGCTTTATTCGTCGTATCCGCAGGCGGCATAAACTGGAAGGTCAGATAATAGGCAGATTCATATAGCTCGTTTACATCCTCAAAGGCTCCGAGGCGTTCCTGTTCCACAATCCACGCTGCTGCATTGTCAAATTCAGATTTTGGGTAAACTTGTGCGGGGATACGGGCGGCTTCAAAATATAGAGCCCAGCCCGATCCAAATCGCCGCAATGTATTGTTAAGACGCGCACATGTCGAAATGAGTTCCTCTTCGGTCGAACTTTCAAGGTCTGGCCCGCGAAACTGCGCAGTGCGCTGAAAGCTACCGTCTTTATTCAGCACCACGCCGGGCGCGACCAAGGCAGCCCATGGGAGGTAATCGGATAAGCGGTCTGGGCGTTGTCTATATTCAGTTAAATTCATCATGCCAAATAGCCTTTGTGTTTGATGTGGCGGATTAGAACTTCGACAAATTGTGGGTCACGGCCTGCGAGAAAGACACAAAGGGTATGAGCACACACATAGTAGATGATCCCAAGCGCCCAGAGCTGAAGGCCAAGCCCAAATGCAGCGGCCAATGTACCGTTGACAATCGCAGCCGTTCTCGGCGCGCCTCCAAGCAAAATCGGCTCAGTCAGCGAACGGCGCACCGGGATCATAAAACCTTCTGGAAGCCGATCCGCCATTAGATAAGGGCGCCGCCGCCAAAGCTGAAGAATGACAGGAAGAAGCTCGTTGCTGTGAAGGCGATAGAGAGGCCAAATACGATCTGAATAAGCTTACGCACGCCGCCGCCCGCATCGCCAAAGGCCAGACCAAGACCCGTCATGATGATAACGATCGTGCCGAATATTTTGGCAACCGGCCCCTCAATGGAGGCTAAAATTTTAGTGAGCGGTGCTTCCCATGGCATGGCCGAACCTGCCGCGTGCGCCGATTGCGGCATTAGAAACATGATGCCTGCTATGATGAAAAGCCCAACAACAAATCGTTGATTGATACTTCCGTGAGTAAGTAATCCCTGCATTTTAAGTCTCCTTTACGAGGGTGAGTTTTGGGGGTGATTTGGGTTTGAGCGGGGTGAGTTCATAGCCATCGCTTGTGAGTTTGGTGAGCGAGGCTACGGTTTCAACGCGGCGTTTCTTGCCGCGACCTGCAATAAAGACGACAATATCAATCGCTTCCGCAATCAACGCTTTCGGCGCCGTTGATGCGGCCTCTAAGGTCAATTGTTCTATCCGAAGCAATCCGGCCTCAGCGGAATTAGCGTGAACCGTCGCAATGCCGCCAGGATGACCGGTATTCCATACCTTGAGCATGTCGAGAGCTTCCGGCCCCCTAACTTCGCCGACAATGACACGGTCAGGCCTTAATCGCAGCGTCGATCGGACAAGATGGGATAGAGAGACGTTAAGGCCGTGGGTGCGAAGCGCCACCACATCATCGGCGGCGCATTGAAGCTCGCGCGTATCTTCAAGAATAACGACGCGGTCATTACATTGTGCCACTTCAAAAAGAAGCGCATTTGCAAGTGTCGTTTTACCACTGGACGTTCCGCCGACAATTAGAATATTTTTGCGCTCAATTACGGCTTCGCCAAGAGCAACTGATTGCTCAGGCGTCATAATACCGGCTTCGACATAATCACCGAGCGTGAATACGGCTACCGCCTTTTTACGAATGGCAAAACTCGGGGCAGACACGACGGGCGGCAGAATACCTTCAAAGCGCTCACCGCCGCCGCCCATATGATTTGGAAGCTCAGCGCTCACGATGGGGTTTGACGGCGTCACATCTTGATTGATGAGACTACCAACAAGCCGGACGATGCGTTCGGCGGCTTGCGGCGTAACCGTATTATCCGACCGGATACAGCCTTCCCCCAACCGATCGAACCACAATGACCCGTCCGGATTGACCATGATTTCTATGATATCGGGGTCATCCAGCGCCGCCGTCATAATCGGGCCCATAGCGGAGCGCAGCATATCAAGGGTGCGCGAGGCGGTAACGGGATTATTCGGCGGCATCGATAACCTCCATCCCGTCATTCACTGCAACATTTTCGTGTTCTTTGAACGCCATAATTTCTTCGCGCGTGAAAAAATCACTATCAGTTGTCAGCACATCGTTGAGGGCATTTTTGAATGTGTATCCGCCGCCCTGCATTTGCTCGGCAAGGCGCTCAATAAAGACGTTAAAGTGCTGGGTGCCTTCCGCCGCCCGGCAGCCGCGGTCGGCATCTTTCACACGCGGCATCACGGTCAAAAAATATCGAATGAAGAGTGTAAAACCTTCAGTGAGCACACGAAGATCTTGCGTATGCCGTAGGTCGTGGCGCGTCATGAGATCCAGACGCCGCAAGAATGCATTATCGCGAACATCTTCTTCACTACTGCGAAAATAGAGCGTCAGCGCTTTATCGACGATTTGGGCTTGGGAGTGACGTCCCTGTTGCGAGAGCAATATGAGCCGGTTGTGATTATACGGCGAAATACGGGCACGAATACGGGGCTTGAGACTTGGCATATCTATATCCCCAATTCTGGATCAATAGCGTGGGTCATGCCGTGAGCCCGTTGCAGCGGATTCAAGATTTGCGGGAGCTGGCCTATTTGCAGCACTGCTAACTCTGCAGGACTTAAGTCTTCTTCTTGCTTATCGCCGCGTTCAGCGTCCGGTGTCTTTTGTGACATCCTTTCGGGCAATTCAGGCTGTCTATCCTTGCCGCCTTTGACAGTTGTATTTTTAAGCGCTTTTTTCTCAGAAGCAGTAATGAGCCGGTCATCCACAAACCGTGTCATAGGAACGCCGTTCTCCATCCAATGCGATACCGTGCTATTTGGGGAAAACGGATACGGTCCATTGGGAGAGAGTGTTGGCGGCGCTATGACACGGCCTGTGAAATTCTTGTCTGTGTAGTATTTTAGCTTTTTGGTTTTTATCGGTGAGAAACCGGACAATAAAACAAGCTCTTCATCCGGCGGCAATTGCATCACTTCGCCAGGCGTTATCAGCTGACGAGCTGTCTCCTGGCGCGAGACCATGACATGAGACAGCCAAGGCGCAAGTCGGTGACCGGCATAATTACGCATAGCCCGCATCTCGGTGGTGCTGCCGACCGCATCGGATATGCGCTTGGCCGTCCGGTCATCATTTGTCGCGAAAACGACACGGACATGGCAATTATCGAGAATGGAATTATTAGGCCCGTATGCTTTCTCAATCTGGTTTAGAGATTGCGCGATCAAGAAAGCGCGTAGCCCGTAACCGGCCATAAATGCGAGTGCGCTTTCAAAAAATTCAAGCCGTCCAAGCGCGGGAAACTCATCGAGCATAAAGAGGACGCGGCGACGTTTTGATACCACACCAACATCAAGGCTTTCGGTAAGGCGGCGACCAATTTGGTTGAGGATCAACCGAATAAGAGGTTTCGTGCGCGAAATATCTGATGGCGGTACGACCAAATATAGAGAAACCGGCTTATCGCCTTTAACCAGATCATCTATTCGCCAGTCGCAATCTGATGTGACGGTCGCAACAGTCGGATCCCTGTAGAGCGCCAGAAAACTCATCGCTGTCGATAATACGCCCGACCGCTCATTATCTGATTTGTTGAGAAGTTCACGGGCGGCTTGCGCAACGACCGGATGCGCCTTCGCTGTGTCAGCATCGCCGAGATGATTTGTTTTCATCATCACCCACAGCGTATCTTCAAAATCGCGGCTCGGATCAGAGAGGAATGTCGCGACATGCGCGAGCGTTTTTTCCGGTTCGGCGTAAAGCACATGCAGGATGGTACCGACTAAAAGTGAGTGCGCGGTCTTTTCCCAATGGTTACGGCGCTCTAAAATGCCTTCAGGGTCAACTAAAATATCCGCGATGTTTTGAACATCTCGGACTTCGCACTCGCCCTTACGAACTTCTATAAGTGGATTATACTTAGCGCTGGCCGTATCAGTTGGATCGAACAGCAATACATCTGAAAACTTTGAGCGCCATCCCGATGTGAGTTTCCAGTTTTCACCCTTTATATCGTGAACGATTGTACTTTCCGTCCATGACAATAATGTTGGCACAACAAGCCCAACGCCTTTGCCTGACCGTGTCGGCGCTATGGTGATGACATGCTCGGCGCCGTCATGCCGTATATAGTCTTTCTTCTCGCGGCCTAAGAAAACACCCTGATCTTCAAATAGGCCTGCCGATTTCATTTGACGGCTGGTTGCCCACCGCGAAGATCCGAATGTATTTAATTTATCGTTTTGACGTCCGCGCAGGACTGAACCAATAATCGCGAACACAATTCCCAAGAAACCACCGGCCCCGGAGATTTGGCCGCCTTTGGCAAAGATTTGCGGCGCGTAAGCATCAAAAGAGTACCACCACTGAAAATGTTTCCATGGAAAATAAACGCTGTGATCGCCAAGGACAAACCAAGGTGCCCCGAGATAAGCATCATAGTCAAACTGAAACGCGACCCACTGCGTTGCATACCATGTGGTCAGAATTATCGTGGTGAACACAATAATGATCTGACCGATAAGTATGGATTGTGGCGACATAGCCGGAGTTCCTTTTTCTATTGGAACTCAAACTGTCTGAAGTGAGTGTGGTTTGACTATGGGGCGTTTTACAGGGTTTGACAGGCCAATCCGAGTGAAACCGATTGAAGGCCTGTTACGGCGAGTAAAGGTGGCGTTTAGAGAGTGAAAAAGGTTGAGTTAAACCGCATTCAAGTCAGCTTAGTCGGAATATACTCAAGTCTAGTGAAATCTATTCAAATCGAGTGAATACGAGTCAAACTCAGTGAAATAAGGTTCAATGTGAAAATGACTATTTTCGGAAAAATGTG
>CAZNWH010000059.1:0-14291 GCA_964576765.1 uncultured Hellea sp. | reverse complement strand
TCAGGGAATGATGCGGCTCTTACGCCAAGCGGGGGGTTGGTGCAATGGCTGATCACAATCATTGCAAGAATTGCATTGATATTTTTATGACGATTGTTCATGAGCGCTGAGTGGTTTTTCGTGCTCTTATAATTCTCTGTTTTGTCCTTGGTTTAATGGCATGTTCTGACGTTCCTATAAGTGAGGGCGCGGCAGAAAAAGTGACCGATGCGCGCGCGCGTAATGACGGCCCTGCGATCTGGGTGGCCAAAGATTATGACAGTACGGTTTATCTGTTCGGAACCGTGCATTTATTGCCCGATGATTTAAGCTGGCTCAAAGATGATGTGCGGGACGCTTTTGGCAAGGCGGGAACGGTTTATTTCGAAGTCGATACGGGCAGGCAAGGACAAATAGAGGCTAGCGTCCTTACCCAAAGTCTGGGCATGCGCAGTGATGGCCGCCGCCTCTCTGATAATCTTGATAGCTATCAGCTTAAACTTTTGGATGCGGCTGCCCATAACGGGGATATCCCCTTGGCGGCTTTGGATAGTATGAAACCATGGCTGGCAAGCGAATTTTTAACGGTGGCCGCAGCTGTCAATGCAGGGTTGTCGCCAGAACTGGCCGCAGATGCAGCGCTGAAATCTCGTGCCGCGCGAGAACAGAAAAATGTGATTTATCTGGAAACAATGGAAGAGCAAATTCGGATTTCTGCCGATCAGCCTGATTTTGTGCAAATGAAACTACTCACGGATACGCTTGAAAGTTTTAATGCATTGGGCGCAGATCTTAAACGTATCGTTTCGGCCTGGTCTGTTGGACAGACAGACTTTTTGGCCCGCGAAATGGTTCTCAAGTTAAAGGAGCGTTCACCTGATTTTTATAAGGCATTGCTGACTGATAGGAATAAAAAATGGGCCAAGGTGCTGACCCGTTACATGGAAGATAGCGGCACGGCTTTTGTGGCTGTCGGCACCAGTCATCTCTTGGGTGAGGATAGCGTGATCGCGCTTTTGCGTGAGCAGGGTTATGAAGTCTCGCGCTATTATGCTTTTCAAGGTGAAAACGTCATAAACCCTATTAATCCGACGATTATTCGCCCAAGCTCTGACCCTTAAATTTATATGCGTGAAAACTGGATTGACAGCTCTACTATAAAAGAACATACCGCCGCGCAGATGGTGCCCTCTATTAGGGGGCTAAGAGGGAAGCTGGTGTAAATCCAGCGCTATACCCGTAACTGTTAGCCGAGCGCTAAGGCCAAAATGCCACTGGAGATATCTGGGAAGGCGGCCATAGCCTCAATCGGTAAGTCAGGAAACCTGCCATCGCGTCGTTCGTCCGGTGGCCGGGAATAGCCATTGCGAATAGGATATTGTTTTCCTTGCAACGACACAAAGACCATATCTGCGCCTTTGCGGGCGGGTCAGTATTGTTGTTGACGAGCGGCAGCTCAGATAGCTGCACTCAATAAATATGTTTGGATATATCATGGTTTTAAACCGCCTTCTATTAACTGTAGCTTTGTTGCCGTTAACAGCCTTTAGCGCTTATGCGCAAAGCCCTGAGGACGAGCTCAATGATGACATCATTGTTACGGGCCTGCGTGCCGTGCCTGTCGCAGATATTACATCCTCTGTCAGTGTTATAAATCTTGATGAACTTAATATACGTAATAGCCCTTTTGTTGTTGAACAGCTTCGCGCTGTCCCCGGCGTGGCTGTCTCTCGTGGCGGTAGTTTGAGCGGCTTAACGCAAATCCGTATTCGCGGCGCCGAAGCCAATCACACACTTGTTCTGCTCAACGGCGTCGAGGTCTCTGACCCAAATAATGGCGAGACGGATTTCGGTCTTTGGTCAGGGCTGAACGTGCAGCGCATTGAAGTCGCCCGTGGTGAGCAATCTGCCCTTTATGGTTCGGATGCTATTGGTGGCGTCATTTCTATCACTACGGGTGGAGAGGGTTTTAATGCATCAGGTGAATATGGATCTTTTGATACATTTCGTGGTCAAGCTGGCTATCAAAGACAAGTCGAAGGTTTGTCTTATGGGATCAGCGGTTCAGGCTTTACCACGGATGGAGTTGATACGTCAGGTGTAGAAGACGGAGAACGTGATGGCTCTACAAGCTATTCATTTAGCGCGAACGGCGCTTTAGAGTTCTCAGCAAATGCCACGCTCAGCGGATTTGCAAGTTACCGCGAAACAGACGTCGAATTTGATAGCTTTTTTGGAGGTGATAATACAGATGCTAGGCAAATCATTACAGCCCTAACATTTGATGGACAAACAGGATTTATCAATCACGTCGCCCGTACTAATTATTCTCGGGTTAGCCGCGAAAATTTCTCTGGCGATATTTTTAGCAATGAAACGATTGGACAGCGTACAAAGGCCTCTTACAGCCCGTCTGTGAATTTTGGCGATAAAACGCAAAGTGTCACCCTTTCAGGGTTGGTAGAAATTGAGAATGAAGACTATGAGCGCATTGATACAAATGTCGCTTTTGGAGACCCAAACCAAAATGTCAGCTTTGACAGTTTTGCGCTTGGCGGAGAAATTCGCGGACGCTTTAACGGCTTTGCCGTAAATGGTTCCTTGCGCCATGATGATAATGATAGCCAGTTTGAAAATACAACGACATGGCGCGTCGGTGCCGCCTATAATTTATCATTTGGTGGCAAGATACGCGGCTCGATTGGCGAAGGTGTGAAAAACCCAACCTTCACAGAGTTGTTTGGATTCGCGCCAGCTAATTTTGTCGGTAATCCGAATTTACGCGCCGAAAAATCGCAAAGTTTTGAAGTCGGTTATGATCAAATTTTCGGCCCTTTCAACGCATCCATTACATATTTTAATGCCGATCTTGAGGATGAAATTTTTACAAATTTCGGAGTATTCCCTTTCACAGCCGATAATCGCGAAGGCGATAGTGAACGAGAAGGCTTCGAAGTCTCGGCTGGTTGGCAGGTTAATGAGGACTTGTCGGTTGCCGGTTCCTTTTCGCAAATTGACTCGACCAATGATAGTGGCGTGGATGAAATCCGTGTGCCGGAATGGACAGGCAGCGCGAGTGTGAATTGGGAGTCCCCGACCAAAGAGGGCTTTCGCATTGGCATTGCTGCGGATTTTGTGGGGGAACAATTAGATACAGATTTTAGCGTCTTTGATCCTGTAACCTTCCAATCACCTGATGTGCCGTTGGATGCCTATATCCTTCTCTCTGCTACGGCAGAATATCCTGTCACAAAGAATTTTTCGCTGACCTTACGCGGTGAAAACTTATTCGATGAAACCATCACCGATGTGGTGAATACGAACCAACCCGGGGCTGGCGTGTTTTTTGGTTTCAAGCTACGATAGAGTACTCAAAAGCTTATAACTTACAGATTTTCTTTAAATTATGTGGGAATAGCTTGATAAATATTTCTAACCGCGTCAGAGGGACATTTAGACAAAACAAGGAGCCCTCATGCTCAAGGTTTATGACAATAAAACGGCACCAATTGTGGTAGCCGCCACTGATCTGCCTCATGATCAAATATTGATCGAAGGCTTGGTTTTAGAGGCTTATATAGGCGTTTTTGATTTTGAGTATGGTCAAACCCAACCTGTTAGGTTCGATCTCGTGGTTGATATAAAACCTTTATCGTTGCAAGCCTCTCACGAGACTCACAATATTGTACGCTATGATCATATTGTAGCCAACATTAGGGCCATTCTTTCCAAGGGGCATATCGACCTTGTGGAGACCTTAGCGGAACAGGTCGCAGAGGCCTGCTTGACCTATGAAAGAGCAAATCAAGTTTGTGTAACAGTGGCAAAGCTTGATGCTATTAAAGACGCGAAAGCCGTGGGCGTTCGTATTACCCGAAGAAAGTAAAATCATGCGTATTTCTCTCCAAGAGCTGCTGGATAAGCACGATATCCTATTGGCCGACGGCGCCACAGGGACGAATTTTATGGAAATGGGTCTAGAGCCTGGCTTTCCGCCTGATCTGTGGAATCTGTCAGAACCGCAAAAACCTGAAGCTTTACATCAGGCCTTTGTCGATGCCGGATCTGATATTATTTTGACGAATACATTTGGAGCTAACGCCCCGCGCTTAAAACTCCATGAGGCCCAAGACCAAACTCATGCGATCAATAAAGCGGGCGCAGAGATAGCAGGCAGGGTTGCGGCAGCGGCCGAGCGCCCTGTCGTTGTTGCGGGCTCGGTTGGCCCAACGGGGGAATTGTTTCAGCCCATGGGAGAGATGACAATGGAGAGCGCGATTGCAGAATTTACAATTCAAATCCAAGGCCTGAAAGATGGAGGTGCTGATGTTGCGTGGATTGAAACCATGTCAGCGGCCGAAGAAATACAGGCCGCCGCGCAGGCTGCGATTAATGTCGGTATTCCTTTTGTGTTTACAGCCAGTTTTGATACGGCAGGCCGTACCATGATGGGGATTGCGCCAGATGCACTCGGAGCCGTTGGTGATACAATCCCGCAGGCGGCTTTGGCCTATGGTGCAAATTGTGGTGTTGGAGCGTCCGATATGATGTTAACCATGCTGGAAATGACAGCGGCTAATGGCGAGGCTGTCATTGTCGGTAAAGCTAATTGCGGAGTGCCGACGGTTAAAGGTAAAAATACAGTTTATTCGGGTACGCCTGAGCTCATGGCGGATTACGTCGAAATGGCGGCCAATGCCGGCGTCCGCATTATAGGCGGGTGTTGCGGTACTGCGCCCAAGCATATTGCGGCGATGCGCGCAGCGATGGATAAGTTCGAAAAAGGGGCGCGGCCTTCAATAGATGAAGTGACGTCAAAATTAGGGAAATTGGTCAACCCACCGCCTAAGCCGGGTGCGGTCGGGTCACGAGGAAATCGTCGCCGCAGATCATAGTGAGGTCATAATGGATCAAGACACGCAGGATAAATTAGACGCAGCCGCATTTCGGCGCTTATTATCTCATTTGGATAACCGCAAAGATGTTCAAAATATAGATCTGATGATCTTGGCTGATTTTTGCCGAAATTGTCTGGGTAAATGGTATAAATCCGCCGCCGATGATCTCGGTATTGAGGTAAGTTCAGACGAGGCCCGCGAGCGCGTTTACGGCATGCCTTACGCAGATTGGAAATCCAAGCATCAAAAAGCCGCCACCCCTGAACAGATGGCGGCCTTTGAAGCGCGTAAAAACTAGCTCTATTTTATTCCAATAATAGCATTACGGCCATTGCGTTCAATGGATAGGGCAAAGGGGCCGTCTTTTCCGTCAATGGCATTTTCGAACTCATCCAAGTCAGAGACTGCTATGCGGTTAACTTCGCGGATGATATCGTCTTTACGAAGGCCTGCTCTCGCGGCTTTTGATCCGCGCTCAATTGAGGCTACTAAGACACCTTTGGTTCCGCCGCGTAGCTCAAGGTCTTCAGGTATATCTGTTATAGATGCCCCTGAAAAACTCTCCAAAGCCGGAATGTCTTCGACCGCACTCTCATCAAGGACTTCACGTTCTTCTTCAAATTCTTCAATTTCAATGCGGGTTGAACGGCGTTTTCCATCGCGTAAATATGTGATATCGGCGCTTTCTCCCGGTTCAACTAGGCCGACAGCGTTGCGAATATCCGACCCATCTAGAATATCTTCACCATTAAAAGCAACAATGACATCATATTGTTTGAGACCTGCTTTATCGGCTGGACTGTCTTCGACAACATCACTAACGAGCGCGCCGTCAAGTGTGGGTAATTTAAGCGCTTCTTGCGTTGTCGGCGTAATATCACCGATTAACACGCCGATACGTCCACGGCGAACTTCGCCGTAACTCACTAATTGCCGCATAACGCCTTGCACGATGCGAACAGGAACTGCAAAGCCGATACCATTATTTCCGCCGGTTCGCGTGACGATAGCTGCGTTAATGCCGATAAGCTCGCCCTTGGAATTAACCAGTGCGCCGCCGGAATTACCCGGATTAATCGAGGCATCTGTCTGAATAAAGTCTTGATAATTATCACCCGCACCGCGGTCTCTGCCCAAAGCCGAAACAATGCCGCTCGTTACGGAATGCGATAAACCAAAGGGGTTGCCAACCGCAATCACATAATCGCCAACTTTGACATTTGATGATTTCGAAAATTTTAGAGCACGCAATCCACGAGCGGGGACTTTGAGAACAGCTATATCCGTCTTGGCATCAGAGCCCACAAGTTCGGCTTTCAGTTCACGTTTATCCTCGAGGGTGATCGTAATTTCATCAGCATCTTCAACAACGTGGTGATTGGTAATAATCAAGCCTTTTGCCGCGTCAACGATAACGCCAGATCCAATGCCGCGTTTTTGGCGCTCGCGTTGTTGCGGAATACGGCCGCCAAAGAAACGTTCGAAAAGTTCTTCATTTCCTTCAGATCCGGGTTGTCTTAGAGGTGACTTTCTTGTGCCGGATACATCAATACTGACAACCGCAGGCGTCACGCTTTCAAGGAGAGGGGCCATAGTAAGAACTCCGCGATTATCTATGGTCAAAGCCGAGCTTTTACCACCTGAAAACGGACTTTCAGAAGCCGCGATAGGCGCTATGGCTAACGCCAATAAGGCTGATCCGAGAATAAGAGATTTGCGCATAGAGGATATCCTTCATCTTTAAATGAGCGTCATTTACTCTCCACATAGGGCAGAATTGGCGCGCTTCAAGCTATCACCTCAGAATCTGAACGTCTTTTAATTCATTTAACAGGAGAAATTTTTAGAAAATGGTCACGCTTGGTTAACCGTCTTTAACTAACATTATCTGGATTTTACGAGGATTTTCCTATGCAGGCCCATCCAGCGCCCGTTCCCAAGGCCCCAAACGCTGCTGTTCCAGAACCACAGTCGGAGGCTTTAAATTTAAACTCCGCCGCTATCGTGCCAAAAACGCCTGCGGATAATTCTGTTCGTAAACAACTGGCAAAACGCTTATCTGACGTCATCTGTATTCCAGCTAGCCAATTGACGCCTCAAGAGCGTCATATGGCCGGTGATGTGCTGGTTGAACTGCTTCGCGATGCAGAATTAGAGCTCAGAGAGAGCGTCGCTAAGCGCTTGGTTATGCTGAATGAAGCGCCTCGAACGATATTGGTGATTTTAGCCAAAGATGACATTCAAGTTGCTAAACATGTGCTTGAAGAAAGTAAGAGCTTAACAGACTCTGATTTAATTCAAATTGTTCAAAAAGTTTCAGGAGAGCACCGCAAAGTTATTGCTAAGCGTCGCAAAGTTTCTGATGCTGTTGTGGATAGCTTGGTTCAATTTCTAGAAGAAGAGGTGGTCGAAACGCTTTTGAAAAATAAAGGTGCGAATTTCTCTGAGACAGCGTTACAACGTATTCTTACGGTTTCGCGCAGCCATCAACCTTATGTCGACTTGCTTGCTAAAAGAGTGGAGCTACGACCGTCACATGGGTTAACAATGTTTTGGTGGGCGAGTTCAGAGACTCGCAAGAAAATTTTGCATCGATTTGCTGTCACCCGTAATGTCTTGCAAAATAGCTGCCAAGACTTATTCCCTAAGGCTGCTGGCGAAGGATGGTCAGATCCCGGTGTTCGTAAAGCTTTGCAATTTATTGAACGCCGTCAACGTAACCGCGCAGCGCGCGAGCGTAGTGAATTCGAAACACTGGAGCAGGCCATTGAAGCAGCTGAAGAACAAGGTCTTACGCGTAAATTAACGGAAGAAATTTCTTACATTGCCGGTGTGAAGCCCGCGACGGGGGCTCAAATTTTGACGGATAAAACGGGTGAAGCCATTGCCATCCTTTGCAAGGCTCCTGGTATGAAGCGACATTACATAGAAAAGCTCTGGCGAGCGTTAAAACGTCCTGTTTATGACAGTACTGGTGATATACATCCCGATCTTGCCCGGGTGAAACAGACTTATGATGTTATTTCAACCGATAAAGCTCAAACGGTTCTTCGGTATTGGAACTGGTCTTTGACAGCGTCTCTCAATGCTGAAGTTCTTCGCCATATTAAGGACGGCGTCATACCACGGGAAGAAGATCATGGGGCCGCAGCGATCACAGCTGCGCTTGTCTTTGGGCTCAATAAATAAATGCGCTAATTCTCTTTAGAATTTCATCCCAAGAAAAATGAAGCTTTTTGGGCGATAAGACTTTCGTTTCAATCTATCGACGTCTAAATAACTCTCACAAAAGACAAGAATCGTCTGGTGGAGGAGCATTTGTTGCGTTTCGCAATGATTTTAGCATTAGTAATGGGAACGACATGGGTCGTTTTATCCGGCTATTATACCACTATGCTTCTCACACTGGGTGCAATTTCGATTGCTATCGTTTTATGGATGTGTTCGCGCATGAAGATTTTGGACCGGGAAACAGCGCCTTACCTCTCTCTTATACCGGCTTTGTCTTACTTTTTTTGGTTATTTACCGAAATCGTAAAGGCTAATGTTGCAGTTGTTAAAGCGGTTTTGAGTCCGGAGCTTGAAGTTTCGCCGACCATGACAAAAATACCCTATGCAAATGATGTCGATATTGCGCAAACGATGTTCGCCAATTCTATCACACTGACACCGGGAACGGTCAGTATAAATATGGATGAAGACCACATTCTTGTTCACGCGCTTTTAAGCGATATGAGTAAACCCGAAGATTTCAAGGCTATGGGGCATCGGTCAGCTTGGGCCGTCGGAGAGGCGGTTAAAGATAACTAATGTCTCATTTTCTTCCTTATTTTAATCTTGGGGCGGCTTTCTTTTTAATTGTGAGCATGGCGATGATGCTAGGCCGATTGCTGGGCGGGCCAACACTTTATGACCGTCTTTTAGCTGTCAATTCTTTTGGGACGAAAACGGTTTTGTTTCTCTGTGTGTTCTGTTTTGTGATTGACCGTCCTGATGGGGTCGATATTGCGCTACTTTACGCGCTCATGAATTTTATTGCGACGATTGCGGTGTTGAAATTTTTCAATTACCGCGCGTTGGGCGCGCCTCTTATTGATGATCAAACGCGTCAAGCCAAAAGACGAAGCAGGCGCAAATGATTGCCTTGATTTTAGCCTCTGCCAGCGATGTATCTACGGTTACGCTTCATGTGGATTGGCTTTGGTTGATCCGGGGCATAGCCTCAGTGATTTCTATCAGTGTGGGGTTGTTTTTCGTGCTGGCAGGAACATTGGGTGTGCTGCGACTGCCTGATTTTTACACGCGTCTTCATGCAGCGGGTATGACAGATACATTAGGAGCGGAACTAATATTATTAGGGTTGATTATCCAGTCAGGCTTTACGCAAATGAGCTTAAAATTACTGTTGGTCGCTTTCTTCTTGCTTATGACCAGTCCGACAGCCACTCATGCAGTGGCTCATGCTGCGTATAAAATGGGGCTTAAACCTCAACTTGGAAAATACCGCGCGCCAAATATTGGCGGCGATAATGATGGGGGGGCTTCATGATTTTTGCCTCAACACTTATGGCGAGTAAAGTGCTTCCGACTATGATTTTGGATCTTGGGCTGATGACGCTCTTGGTCGTCGTGGCTTTTGCGATTGTGCGCATGCGCTCTCTCTTTGGGATAGTGATGCTGCAAGGTGTTTATAGTTTAGTTTGCGCAGCGTGGTTTGTTTCGCTCGATGCTGTTGATGTAGCTTTTACGGAAGCGGCGGTGGGGGCGGGCGTATCCACGGTCTTGATGCTGGCTGCCATGTTGCTGGCGGATAGAAAATCTAACCCTGTCCCTGTTTCCAAACAAATAGCCCCTTTAGTGGTGGTTGTCTTTGCGGGATTGGCGATGTTTTTCGCCATCGGCGATATGCCAGCCTATGGCGACGCGCATTCCCCCGCCAATAGCTATGTCGGTATGGATTATATTGCCAGAACGGCAGAGGAAATTCATATTCCCAATGTTGTGACGGCGGTTTTGGGTAGCTATCGCGGCTATGATACATTTGGCGAGACGGTTGTGATTTTTGCAGCAGGTCTTGGCGTTTTATTGCTGTTAGGACTTAACGGAAATGCGGGTCATTGGCGAGCGTCTCCAAATGGTCAGCGCCTCTCTGCGCCAGCAGCGCCTGCTGCAAATGTAACCCATGAAGAGCAAGAAGATATCGAGGCAGCTGAGGCAGCGCTGAAAAAACTTAAACCAGTACCCCAACCCAAACCCAAAGCCGTTCCTGCAAAGACGAAGTCTAAAGCTGTCCGGCCAAAGCCGAAAGAGAAGACGGCAACACCTAAAGCTAAAACTAGCCCGGTGGCATCGCGTAAAAAACCGACAACCAAGAAGACGACACCGAAAAAAACCAAACCTAAAAAAGCTACGTCCAGCAGCCCTGCGCCAAAAAAACGGGGCCGCCCTAAGGGGTCTAAAAATAAACCCAAAGCAGGAGATGTATGATGCAAGATCCTCACGTCATTTTGCGGTTGGTGTCAAAATTTCTCATCCCCTTTATCGCTCTCTTTGCCTTTTATGTACAGTTTCATGGAGATTTCGGACCCGGAGGTGGCTTCCAAGCGGGGGTCATCCTAGCAGCATCTGTTATTTTATATGCTCTGATTTTTGGTCTGGATGCCGCGAAAAAAGCTTTCCCACCCTCTTGGATTCGTATTGGCATGACGATTGGTGTTTTGCTTTACGGGGGAACAGGTGTTTTGGCGTGGATATTGGGGGGTGAATTTCTCAATTATAGTGTTCTCGCCCATGATGCAGCCCATGGTCAACATTACGGTATTTTAGCGATTGAGCTTGGCGTTTTAGTCACGGTTGCGACGGTAATGGTGGCGATATTTTATGCCTTTGGGTCTCGCCAACCTGATTCAGAAAATGAGGATTGGTAGTGTCTGTCATTTTAGAACAATATAATTACGCCGTTGTTATTATTCTAATGATGACAGGCCTATACGTTGTCTTTGCCAGCCGTAATTTTATTAAAAAGCTGGTTGGCTTGTCTTTATTTCAGACCTCGGTCTTTCTGCTCTATATTACGATTGGCAAGGTTTTAGGCGGACAGCCACCTATTATTGTTGACAGCCATGGTGAGGACCATGCCAGCCTTGAACCTGTTCTCGTGGCGGCAGCTGGCGCGAAAGATGCAGCAGGTCATGCGGCTTCAACATCGCACGTGCTATATTCCAACCCGCTCCCGCATGTGCTCATCCTCACTGCGATTGTGGTGGGCGTGGCGACTCTCGCTATTGGATTGTCCCTTGTTGTGCGTATCCGCGAAGTTTACGGAACCATAGAAGAAGACGACATCGAAACTCTGGATTATCACTATAATCTTGAAGGGACGGCGGACTGATGGATTTACTGTCTCTCTTTCCAGCGTGGTTATTAGAGCACGGGGTCGCTTTCGTGATCGTGCTTCCGCTCTTAATGGGAGCGATTACGGCGATTTTACCTAGCCGGACTTTGGCGTGGTGGACAGCCTTTATCGTGACCTTAATTGTCGTCGTGACGAGCTTTGGCTTGGTTCTTCAAATGATGTCCGATGGCGCGAGTGTATATACGATGGGTGGATGGGATCCGCCTCATGGCATTTCTCTTGTTGTTGACGGGCTCAGCGCGCCTGTCCTGCTATTGATTGCCGCAATGGCGGTTGTGACCATGGTTTACGGCATGCCTGCCACTGAGGCCGAAGTTGAACCCAAGAAACGTGCGCCTTTTTATGCGGCTTTCCTGATTTGTTTTGCGGGCCTCATGGGTATGGTTGTCACCGGCGATGCGTTTAATGTTTTTGTCTTCCTAGAAGTCAGTTCGATTTCGACTTATGCGTTGGTTGCTATGGGCGCAGCGCGTGATCGCCGAGCTTTAACAGCAAGCTATAATTATCTTATTCTGGGCTCTATTGGCGCGACGTTTTTTGTTATTGGTTTGGGCTTTCTTTATATGGAGACGGGGACGCTAAATATGGCTGATATGGCCCGTATTCTGGCCGACCTTGATGGTGGTTCTCGTGTGGCCAATGTCGCCTTTGGTTTTATTGTAATTGGATTGGGGCTTAAGCTGGCGATGTTCCCGCTTCATGCTTGGCTTCCTGGAGCCTATGCTTACGCGCCTAGCATGATGACGATATTCTTGGCCTCTACGGCTACTAAAGCGGCGCTTTATCTCTTGCTGCGCTTTTCCTTTACGGTGTTCGATCCAAGCTTTGAATATGTCGGGGCTGTGCTTAAATATTTGCTTATCGGCGTCGGCGTTGTCGGCATGCTGTTTGCTTCGCTTCAGGCCATTTTCCAAACCGATGTGCGCCGAACCCTTGCCTTTTCATCCGTCGCGCAGGTTGGCTATATGCTTTTAGGTATTGGTTTGACAACGGCAGCAGGCCTTGCCGCCGGATATTTACATCTTTTAAATCACGCGGTGATCAAAGGCGGATTATTCATTGCAGTGGGCGCATTTTGGTATCGCTTTGGAATTACCCGTGTTGATGACTTCCAAGGTTTGTCTAAAACAATGCCGTGGACGATGGGCGCTTTTACAGTCTCCGCGCTCTCTTTAATTGGCGTGCCTTTCACGGCGGGCTTTGTCTCTAAGGTCAATCTTGCAACAGCGGCGGCTGATAAAGGCTGGTGGTGGGCGGTGGCAGTTATTGTGGTGAGCTCTGTGTTGGCGATTATCTATATGGGCCGTATTTTATTATCCGCTTATTTCGGCGAGATAGCTAAGGTGAACGGCGAGACGGTCAAACGCAATGAAGCCCCGCTAATGATGTTAGTGCCAATGTGGATATTGGCCTTCATGTCCATTGCGATTGGGTCTAATATTTTGGGTCTTGGCGATAATTTCGTTGGCGCAGCAGAAGGCGCAGCGCGCCTCCTTCTTGGGTTAGGAGCTTAACATGTCCTATACCGCAGAACTTGCTCTCTTTTTACTTCTTATTATTCCGTTAGTTGCAGCGGCTTTAATCCCCTTAGCCAGTAAGAACCCGAATATACGTGAGGGCATTACTCTTGTTGCTGGTATTGCGTTACTCGCTAATGTCATTGGATTGATTGCCATGGTCTCGGGCGGTGCTCGGCCAGAGCTGCACCTCGGAACATTTGCCGGTAATTTTGAAGTTAAGCTGAAACTGGAACCGCTGGGCGCGATTTTTGCGGCGATTGCAAGTTCGCTCTGGATTGTTAACTCGCTCTTTGCCATTGGCTATATGCGCGGCAATAAGGAAAAAAATCAAACACGCTTTTACGCTTTTGTCGCCGTAGCGATTTTTGGCGCGATGGGCATAGCTGCCTCTGCTAATTTAATCACGCTCTTTATCTTCTACGAAGCTCTGACGATTTCAACATTTCCCTTGGTCACTCATAAGGGTGACGCCAAAGCCAAGCGCGGGGGGACGATTTACGCGCTAATATTAATGGGCACGTCATTGGCGTTGTTCCTCCCTGCCATTATAGGCACGCAAGTGATTGCAGGGACGACAGATTTTGCTGTTGGCGGTGTTTTTCCTGAAGGAACATCAACTCTGGCGACCTCAATCCTTTTATTCTTATTTGCCTTTGGGATTGGCAAGGCGGCTTTGATGCCGGTCCATCCATGGCTTCCTAATGCGATGGTTGCGCCCACGCCTGTCTCCGCGCTGCTTCATGCAGTAGCCGTTGTTAAAGCCGGGGTGTTCTCGATTTTGAAAATTGTCGTCTTTATCTTTGGTCCCTCCATTATGGCCGAGACCTCGATGAGTACAATTTTATCATGGGTCGCTGCGATCTCGATTGTTGTCGCCTCCATTATTGCCCTGCGCCAAGATAACCTCAAAGCGCGGCTAGCCTATTCAACAGTGTCGCAGCTCTCCTATATTACACTCGGCGCGATGCTCGCTACGCCTATGGCGCTCATTGGTGGCGGACTTCAAATCGTGATGCATGCTTGGGGTAAGATCACACTCTTTATGTGCGCAGGTGCGATTTATACAGTGGCCCACCGCACGGATATTTCCAAACTCGACGGATTGGGCCGCACCATGCCGTGGGTCTTTGGCGCGTTTTTGGTCGGATCTTTATCCATTATAGGCATTCCGCCCATGGGCGGCTCTTGGCCGAAATTTTTCTTGATGGTCGGCGCGCTCGATAGCGGGAAGGGTATATTGATGGCGGCTTTGATCGTATCCTCCATCCTCAATATTATCTATTTGTTACCTATTTCTATTCGCGCCTTTATGAAACCACCGGCTGATCTGGATAAAGATCATCATGTCGGCGAAGAACGTAAGAAACATAGATGGGTGATTATCCCACCCGTTTTGACGGCCTTTGGCGCTCTGCTACTCTTTTTCTTCGCTGGGCCCATCGCCGAGTTTTTAGGCCCCATGCTACCGGGAGGGTTTTA
>CAZNWH010000058.1:0-14334 GCA_964576765.1 uncultured Hellea sp. | reverse complement strand
AACCTTGTCGGAAAATTCTAGGTGAAGCTTTTGAAGTGGGGGAACGTCATGTCCCCCTTGAAAAATTGCGTAGGTATTTCCGAATTGGATGTATCGAGTAAGGGATGAAATCTTCAGGGTCAGGATGAGTAAAGTTCTACCTCTTTCGCTTAGTACGTCTTTTCCCTTTTCTTTTAATTTCTAGCCCAAAACTGCTATCGTGTTTTGAATGACGGTCAATAGGTGTTATATGAGGTTTATTGCCAAGGAGAAATCATGTCCCGTAGTTTGAAATTTTTATTTATTACCGCTCTGTCTTCGACTGTTTTAATATCATGTTCGAATGAAGCGGCGCAAACCGACCCTATTATAGCGGTGAATGAGCAAGCCTCAAACACTATTCAAGAGGTTGAGCTGGCGGCAAAAGAGGCCGCTGAGAAAGCGGTAATGATTGAAAAAGAAGCTCAGAAAAAAATGGAAGCTGCAAAAGTACAAGCTCAGGTAACAGCTCAGGCGGAAGCTAGCGCCGCGAAAGAGGCTGCGGCTCAGAAAGAAGCGATGATACGTGCTGAGGAGGCGGCGAAAATTAAGGCCGATAAAGAAGCGAAGGCTGCGAAAGAGGAGATGCTACGTTCAGAAGCCCAAGCCGAACTTCAGGCCGCTAGAGAAGCTGCCGCAAAGGATAAAGAGGCTAAAGCAGTTTTAGCACAGGCTGAAGAGCAAAGACGCCTACAGCAAGAACAAGCTGCTGAAGCCGAGCGTATCAGAACGCTTGAAGCGCAGCGAATTAAAGAAGCTCAAGCGGCAACTACGCAGCAAGCGGTAAGCACGCCTGTGGTTAGTGAACCCGTAGCCGTGCCTGTAAATTCTAACCCCAACATGCCCTATAATGAGTTTTTATCCAAATATGTAAGTTCGGTAAACGGAATTAATCTCGTGGCTTATGATACAGTCACGCCGCAAGACCGCGCGAAATTGCGAAATTATATCGAAACACTATCAGCCATAGATATCGAAGCCTTGCCACGTGATGCTGAAATGGCGACATGGTTCAACCTTTATAATGCAAAAACCATTGAGCTTATTCTTGAAAACTATCCCACTAAGTCGATTCGAAAAATTAGTAATCCATGGAAGAAAGACCGCCTTGTGGTAAACGGCAAAAAAATGAGTCTTGATGATATTGAACATGGTACCGTTCGCAAAAAATATGATGAGCCTCGCGTCCATTATGCGTTTAATTGCGCCTCTATTGGTTGCCCCAATATAAAAGCATCAGCATGGGAAGCTTCAACGCTCGAAGCAGATCTTGCCCAGGCCTCGCGTGACTTTATTGCAAGTGAACGCGGCGTGTCTGTCGAGGGTAATAAGATTATCGCTTCAAGTATTTTTAAATGGTATAAAAAAGACTTTGGTGGTAATGAAGCCGGGATCTTGGCCCATTTACGTCAATATGCTAGTGGTTCCAAAAAAGCGGCTTTGGACGCGACTAACAATATCAATAAGTATGATTACGATTGGGATTTGAATATTCGTTAGGCTCGACCTAATTGTTTCCTAAAAATCTGCACTCGCTTTCTTTTTCAAAACTGTCTAATTCCGGCCTATGAGTAAACAGACTGAAATATTTGAATTTGCAGATGCAGATTTAGTTCGCAAACTCTGCGGACCTAACCATGCTAATCTGGCAATGATTGAAGAGGCCTTTGGGGTTTATATTGAAGCACCAGGGACCGCCGTCCATATTAATGGCGACGGACCATCACGTGCCAGAGCCGGGGAGCTCATTAAAGAGATTTATCAACGTTTGGAACGGGGGTGGCCCTGCGGGCCAACCGATATTCGCTCCCTGATTAAAGCTATGGGTAAAGGTAAAGTCAAAGCTGCCGCTGTGGATGCCATTATTCCTTTTCCGCGCCGCTCGCCCATTGTGCCGAAAACCCCGCGCCAGGAAAAATTCATTCACGCCTTACGAGATGAAACTATTTGTTTTGGCGTTGGGCCTGCGGGTACCGGGAAAACATTTTTAGCGACAGCTTATGGGGCGTCATTATTAGCGCGCGGCGAGATTGCACGGTTTATTGCCTGCCGTCCTGCCGTTGAGGCGGGGGAGCGGTTGGGTTTCTTACCGGGGGATTTGAACGAAAAAGTTGATCCTTATATGCAACCGATATGGGACGCGCTGCATATGGTGCTTGGCCGGGATGAAGTTGACCGCCGTAAAGCTTCCGGCGATATTGAAGTCGCGCCGCTTGCCTTTATGAGGGGACGGACGCTCTCTGATGCTTTTGTTGTAATTGATGAAGCTCAAAATGCGACTATCCCGCAAATGAAGATGGTTTTGACAAGATTAGGCGAGCGCGCAAAATATGCTGTGACAGGCGATCCTAGTCAATCTGATCTTCCGCATGGCGTGACCTCCGGTTTGGCTCACGCGCTCTCTATTCTCAAAGGGATTAAAGGTATCGACCAAATCGTCTTTGAGGCTTCGGACGTGGTTCGCCACCCTCTTGTTGGTAAAATCGTCACGGCCTATGAGAAAGACACAAAGTCCTAGCTAATGGCTGCAATCACTTTGCCTGACCTGCCTTTCGAGATTGATATAGCCGTAAATCACGCGCCGTGGGAAACCGCTGTGACCAATTTGAAAGATTTAGCGATCAAGGCTGTAGAGCAGATTTTAAAATTGATTGAGAACCCTAAACTAGGTGAGTTAAGCTTGGCCTTCATCGATGACACGAACATTCAAAAGCTAAACCTAAATTATCGACATAAAGACAAGCCGACTAACGTTTTATCTTTTCCAGATTATGGCCCTGCGCCGCTTTTAGGAGACATTGTTTTGGCCTTTGAAGTAGTTGAGCGTGAGGCGAACGAAAAATTAATCCCTATTGAAAATCACATAACACATCTGATTGTTCATGGTTTCCTGCATTTGCAAGGTTATGATCATAAAACTGAACTAGAGGCAATTCAAATGGAGGCCTTAGAAATTATGGCGCTTCGGGCTTTGAATATTGACAATCCCTATGAAATTCACGACTGAATAAATTATAATGAATAAAAATGACAATTCGCCGGGGTTTTTAAGTAAAATATTTGGCCGTTCCCCTTTTTCAATTGATCTTGAAAAGTCGAATGATGAAGAGGTGCATACACTTTCGAAAGAAAATGAGATTTCTAAAGACGAGATGGTCGACGCTGCAGAGCGTTTTCACATTTTGCGTGTGGATGATGTGATGGTACCTCGCGCCGATATCGTAGCTGTCGAAACAACGGCAACTCTGACCGAGCTTACCCAAACATTTAAGGACGCAGGACATTCCCGATTGCCGATCTATAAAGACACGCTCGACGATCCAATTGGAATGGTTCATATTAAGGATGTTATGCCATATTTGATGTTTAATGCGAAGGGGCGCAGCGGCAAGACTTATCCTAATAAAAAAGTCATTCAGTATATTAAACGGCCTGTTTTATATGTGCCTCCCTCTATGTTGGCTCAGGACCTTCTTAAACGTATGCAGGTGAAGCGGACCCATATGGCTATAGTTGTTGATGAATATGGCGGAACGGATGGTCTTGTAACTATTGAGGACCTTATTGAGGAAATTGTCGGCGAAATTGATGATGAGCATGATGAACAAGAACCAGTTGTTCAGGTGGTAACCGAAAGCGGGGGTAAAACCGTTTGGGAAGCAGATGCGAGAATTACCATTGAAGACTTTGAAACAGCTCTAGGGCGTGAGTTTGCGACCGATGATGAAGAAGAAGATGTGGATACGCTTGGCGGGCTTGTGTTTACGCTGGCTGGCCGTGTGCCTGAGCGGGGGGAGATTATCCTTCACTCGGACGGTCTTGAATTTGAGGTGGTTGACGCCGATGCCCGCCGCGTCAAGCGCCTTAGAATAAATGACGTCGGCAAACATGCCAATTCAACGGGCTAACGCGTAAATTATGATACATCATAATTGGGTTCCCGCAATTGTCCTGAAAACAACGGGGTGGCGCGGGCGGTTTATGGGCATGCTCATCGGGGCTGTCGCTGTTTTAGGGCAAGCTCCGTTTCATTTGTGGCCTTTAACATTGTTTTCTCTTGCACTTCTTTTGGCACGTTTGGAGGCGGCATCAAACGAGTCCCGCCGCGGTCGGACTGGTTTCTCGGCTGCTTTTTGGCATGCGTTGGGGTATTTTTTGGCGGGGACCTATTGGATTGGCTCTGCTTTTATTGCGCGCGGGCCTGAATTCATTCCCATTATGCCACCGATGATTTTAGGACTAGGAGCGTTATTGGCATTTTTTTGGGGTATGGCGGGGATGCTTTATATAAAAATTCGCCCCGCAGGACTAACCATCTTGCCATTATTTTTTAGTCTCTTTTTTCTTGCTGAATTTGTCAGAGGACACATTTTTGGAGGCTTTCCTTGGAACCTCATGGGCTATGTTTTTGAAGCTGGCGGGGCCATATCTCAATTCGCTTCGATTGGCGGCATATATGGGCTGACCCTTATCGTATTTATTCTAAGTTCTTTTATTTATGGGGTGGTCTTTATGCGCCAAAAAGCCCCCTTCTTAATGTTATTTATTCTCTTGTGCGGGACATTATATGGGACGGGCCATATGCGTTTATCTAAGGCAACAACGGAATATGTAGAGGGCGTCAGGTTGCGGATTGCGCATGTCCGATTTAATCAACGCGACAAGTTCAATCCTGAAAGCGCTTTTAACATTGTTAACGCCTTTATGAAGCAATCTTTATCACCTGGAATTGAAGATGTTACTCATCTTATTTGGCCAGAAGGGGCAGTGAACGGGCTAGCTTTAGAAAACGAGGGTTTATTAAATGCCATGGGTTATGAATTAGCCTTGATAGATAATACACCGCCCATATGGTTGTTAAACTCTCTTCGCGAAGAACAACATGAAAATGAAATCACAGGCGGGGTTCTTAAAGATTATTACAATACCTCAGCGGCTATCTCATTTACCCCAAGGGGATTGCCATCACTTGTGGCTTATAATGATAAGCAGAAATTAGTTCCATTTGGGGAGTTTATCCCAGGTGGGAAGTGGATGGAAGCTCGTAACGTTCCAGTTATTTCAACATCGTTACTCTCTATCTCTGCGGCGAAGAATAAAACATTGGCCAATTTTCCTGGTCTCCCAAAGCTCAGCGCGCAAATATGCTATGAGATAATTTTTTCAGGGTTTACTCCCTATCCAAAAAATGAAGCACGGGCTGAATGGATATTAAATCAATCCAATGATGCGTGGTACGGAAATTCAATAGGTCCAATGCAACATTCCAACATGTCCAAATACCGCGCCATCGAAGAAGGTCTGCCTGTTGTTAGGGCTGCATCTAACGGAATCAGCGGTGTTATTGATCCCTATGGGCGTTACAAAAAAAGTGTAACACCTCATAGTTCACGTTTTGTTGATGCCAATTTGCCAAAATCACTCAAAAATACAGCCTTTATGAGCCTATTTAATGCTCTTCTATGCTTGATAAACATATTAATAAGTTTATGTTGCGCGACAGTATCACGGCGCTCTAGGGAAGCTTCGTAAATTTTTAACACAAATCCATTTGGTAATTGGTTTAATGATTATCGAATACAAAGGGGATTAGTTATGATAAGTAAGCACGCACCTAGATCTGCAAATCCAGTCGATGTCCATGTAGGGTCCCGCGTTCGATTAAGGCGTCAGGTTATGAAAATGAGCCAGGAACGTCTTGGTGACCAGTTGGGCGTAACATTTCAACAAGTTCAAAAATATGAACGCGGCTCAAACCGTGTCGGCGCAAGCCGCTTGTGGAAAATGTCCCGCGTTCTCGATGTCCCGGTCGGTTTCTTTTTTGATGGGCTCGCTGAAGAAGGAAGTGTTGCCGAATTTGCTGAAGGTGATCAACTTCCTATTGTCTATGATTTTATTCGCAGCACCGATGGTGTTGCTCTAGCTAAAGCCGTATCACAAATTAAAAATAAGGCCGTACGGCGACAAATTCTGGAGCTCGCGCGATCTCTTGCAAAAGATGTCCCGGATGAAGAAGAATAGCCACCACATTTTTGCTGGTAAAGTTACATAGGGCTTTTAATTAAGCCTTATGTTTAATCAAAAAACAAATCAGTTTCGGACCTTTGGCCGAGCTAAAGGAAAACCTTTAAGTCCAGCGCAATCAGAATTGATGCGTGAAGTCTTTCCGAGACTAGATATAGGTCCGTTAATTGTGCAGGGGCAAAACCCTTTTGAACAAGAGGGGTCTCCCTTATGGTTGGAGATAGGCTTTGGTGGAGCCGAGCATTTATTGTGGCAGGCCGAACATAATCCGCATGTCACCCTGTTAGGTGTTGAGCCTTTCCTCAACGGTGTTGCTAAGGCCGTTCGCGGCATAGCAGAAAAAAAACTGACAAATGTTAAATTGCATCGGGGAGATGCCCGTGATGTTTTGACGGTGTTACCCGATGGATGTTTGGATAGCGTCTTCGTTTTGTTCCCAGATCCATGGCCTAAGGTTCGTCATCATAAGCGCCGCATCATTAATGCCGATTTTATTAAGGAGCTTTATCGTGTTATTCGACCGGGTGGTCGCTTCAGATTCGCCAGCGATATTGTCCATTATGTCGATTGGACATTAACGCGTCTTTATAAGCATGGCGGATTTAACTGGACCGCAAAGCAAAAAGATGATTGGCGGGTCAGGCCTCAGGATTGGCCATCAACACGATATTTGGAAAAGGCCTTGCGTGAGGGTCGTTCTGGTCATTTCTTCGAATTTATCCGGCAGTAATTTGCCTCTGGACAAATGCTACCAAGGCGCCTATATCGGCGCTAATAATACACGCCCTAAGCGCTTTTAAGCTTAGCAGGCGGCCCCAAAGGGCCGTTTTTTTTATGTTTAAAGCCGGGTAATTATGGATATAAATGAAGACAAAAACGCATATCGATGAGCGGATTCTAATGTTTGCTGAACCCATCGCCGAGGACCTCGGTCTGGTGGTAGTTCGCATTCGAGTTATGGCAGGTAAACGCAAAACAATACAAGTTATGGCGGAGCGTAAATCCGACGGACTTATGGAAGTTGGCGATTGCGAGCGTTTATCCCGTGAACTCTCTGCAATTTTGGAAGTTGAAGACCCGATCTCTGATGCTTATGTGCTGGAAGTTTCGTCTCCTGGTTTAGATCGCCCCCTAACAGATTTGCGGGATTTCGAAACTTATGAAGGATATCTGGCTCGGTTAGAGCTCGACCGTATGGTCGAGGGCCGTAAAAGATTTAGAGGTATTCTAGCCGGAATAGATGGCGACAATATTGAGATCAACCTTGATCATGAAGAGAGTCTGACCGCGCAAATTCCTTTTACGTGGATATCAGAAGCTAAGCTTCTGATTACAGATGAGCTGATTGCAGCTGGCCAAAAAGTCAAAAAAACTACCAAGATAAAAAACCCGGAACTAGACTAGGAGATTATTATGTCCACTGCGGGAATTAGTGCTAATAAATTAGAGCTTTTGCAAATCGCGAAAGCCGTTGCCGACGAAAAATCAATCGATAAAGAGATTGTCTTGGAAGCCATCGAGGATGCTATCCAAAAGGCTGCTCGTTTACGGTACGGTGCAGAACTTGACATTCGGGCAAAACTCGACCCAGTTACAGGTGAGCAGAGTCTATGCCGTGTTGTGACGGTAGTGACGGATGAAGAGCTTGAAAACGATTCAACTCAAACGAATTTAGTGACCGCGAAACTAGATCATCCCGAAGCCGAAATTGGCTATGAAATCATAACAGAACTCCCGCCATTAGAATTTGGCCGTGTTCAAGCTCAAATGTCCAAACAAATTATTATGGGTAAAATCCGTGATGCAGAACGCGCCCGTCAATTCGCAGAGTTTAAAGACCGTGTTGGCGAAATCATCAATGGAATTGTTAAGCGTGTTGAATATGGTCATATTATCGTTGATCTAGGCCGCGCCGAAGGAGTCATTCGGCGTGATCAAGCTTTGCCAAGAGAAAATGTTAAAGGCGGTGACCGTATCCGCGCTTACATTATGGATGTGCGTGAAGAACCGCGCGGTAGCCAAATCTTTCTCTCTCGGGCCCACCCGCAATTTATGGCTCAACTCTTTGCCCAAGAAGTCCCGGAAGTCTATGAAGGCATTATTCAGATTGTTGCCGTCGCACGCGATCCGGGGTCACGGGCGAAAATCGCAGTTCATTCAAATGATGGGTCGATTGACCCGGTTGGCGCTTGTGTAGGGATGCGTGGCTCGCGCGTTCAAGCTGTTGTAAATGAATTACAGGGTGAACGTATTGATATCATTCCATTTACCGAAGATGCCGCCACCTTTATCGTCAATGCATTGCAGCCTGCAGAAGTGGCAAAGGTCGTTATTGATGAAGGAAATGACCGCATTGAAGTCGTTGTACCAGATGAGCAGCTTTCACTGGCCATTGGTCGGCGGGGTCAAAATGTTCGGTTGGCTTCGCAGCTATCTGGTTGGGCTATTGATATTTTAACCGAAGAGCAAGAGTCCGAGCGTCGTCAGATTGAATTTAAAGAACGTTCCGAGCTCTTTATGACAGGCTTGGATGTGGATGAAATGATCGCTCAACTCCTTGTGTCTGAAGGTTTTGAAACCATGGAAGAAGTTGGCTATGTGGCCTTGGATGATCTGACTTCTATTGAAGGGTTTGATAATGAAACGGCTGAAGAACTACAGACGCGGGCTCGCGAATATCTCGACCGCATCGCACAAGAACAAGACGCAGCGCGTAAAGAAGCTGGAGTTGCAGATGACGTGCTTGAGATTGAAGGTGTGACCTTACCGATGACAGTCGAGTTTGGCAAACATGAAGTTAAAACCGTTGAAGATGTGGCAGGGTTGGTTCCGGATGACCTTCGCGGTTATTACGAAATGAAAGGTGAAGAAAAAATCCATGAACCTGGTATTTTGGAAGGTTTCAAGCTTAATGAAGATGATGCAACCGCTCTTATCATGCAAGCTCGCGTCAAAGCGGGCTGGATTGATGCGAGCGCTTTAGAGCCGGAAGTTGAAGAGGAAGAAGAAGTTGCGGAAGAGGGTGAAACTGAATTAACCGTTGCAGATGTTTTTCAGAGTTAAATTCGAAACTATATGACGGACCAAACTATCATATCTTCTGACGACTTTTTGCCTGATGGGCTTTCGGGTTTTGTGGATAAGCGTGGCCACAAGCCGCGTGAGAGACGTTGTTTGGCAAGCGGGGACACGCGTGACCCTGCTAATATGGTGAGATTTGTTTTGTCTCCTGACGGGGTAGTGAATCCTGATGTGGCAGGGAAATTACCGGGACGGGGTGTTTGGGTGAGCTCGGACCGCAAATCTTTGGAAAAAACGATAGCTTTGAAAAGTTTTGGACGCGGCTTTAAGACTAAAGTAAAAGTCGAAGATGGTCTTGTGACTCTTACAGAACGTTTATTGGCGCGGCGTGTTTTAGGACTTATAACAATGGCGCGCAAAGCGAGTGTCATTGCTTTAGGGTTTGATCAGGTTCAATCTATGGCCCGGGAAGCGGCTATTGCGTTTCGGATAGAAGCGCGAGACGGATCGAAAGATGGACGCAGTAAAATTCGAACACTTGCTAAGGCTATGAACCGTGAACAAGACTTGCCTGATCCTATAGTGATTGGATGTTTTACGGCTGAAGAAATCGGTAAGGCTCTGGCCCGCGATTCGATTGTTCATGCCGCTGTTAAACCAAGTAAGCTGGCAAGGTCTTTGGCTCTAGAAGTCAAGAGATTGTCTGGTTTTAGGGATATTATCCCGGCTGAATGGCCGGATATAGCCCATGAACGAAGTAAAATAAGCCCGTAAGAGGCGAAAAATAAAACGAGGTTTCTCGTTATTGGCGGTTGAATATGCGTCAAGGGTCGTTAGGTTACGCGACCTGAAGCGCAAGAGATGAAAGCGTAAGTGTAAAACGGATTTATGACCCGTTTTCATGAAAGAAAAAAATGACTGATACGAACGATAAAAAACCAACCCGTAAGCCTCTGTCGCTTAATGCGTCAGGCCGCAGTTCTGTGCGCCAAAACCTTTCAGGAGGGCGAACGAAAGCTGTTGTGGTTGAAAAGAAGAAAAAAGTTATCATCCGCCCCGGTCAGTCTGGCGGCACAACAAAAGTGACGCCCAAAATAAAAGCACCGGATGCGCTGAAGACTAAAATTGATGAAACGGCAGAAGCTGCAAAAAAATTGGGCTTATCTAAAGCTGAATATGAAAAACGACAAGCCGCCTTAAATGTCGCTCAATCCGAGCAAAATGAACGTGTCGCGAAACGTCAGGCCGAAGATGCGGATCGCAAACGCCGTATGGACGAAGAAAAAGCGGCGATGGCGAAGAAGAAAAAAGAAGAAGAAGAGGCTGAATTACGCCGTCTTGAAGCTGAAGAGGAAGAGCGTCAGAAAAAAGAAGCCGAGGCGCGTAATGCGCGCAAACCTGTTGGAGCGGCCGCGGCTCTCAAGAAAGATGAAGATACACGTTCTGAAGTTGAAAAAGCGGGTGGGCGCGTTAAGAAAAAACGCGCGGCTCCGCCGCCGACGCGATCAAAAGGCGAAACAAAACGCCGCCGCGGAAAACTCACTATCGTTTCAGCTCTCGCCGGTGATGACGAACGTCAGCGCTCATTAGCCTCAATGAAGCGGGCGCGCGAACGTGAAAAGCAACGTCAACGCGGAGGCGGCGGTGATCGTGACAAAGTCCAGCGAGAAGTTGTCATTCCCGAAGCTATTACAGTCTCTGAATTGTCCAACCGTATGGCTGAGCGTGCCCGCGATGTCGTCAAATATTTAATGCAACAAGGCACAATGGCGACGATGAACGATGTTCTCGATGCGGATACAGCTCAGCTCATAGTCGAAGATTTTGGCCATACTGTAAAACGGGTGGCTGAGTCCGATGTGGAAGAGAATTTCATTATCGACGATACACCGTCGGATGAAAAAGACCGCAAGCCACGCGCACCTGTGATTGCCGTGATGGGGCATGTTGATCATGGTAAGACATCTTTGCTTGACGCTCTACGGACAACGGATGTCGCCTCGGGCGAAGCGGGCGGTATTACTCAACATATTGGCGCCTACCAACTTAAGCTTAAATCCGGCGAACAAATTACCGTTCTTGATACGCCGGGACATGCGGCCTTTTCTGAAATGAGAACCCGTGGGGCGCAGGCTGTTGATATAGTTGTCTTGGTCGTTGCGGCGGATGACGGGGTCATGCCGCAAACGATTGAGTCAATTAAATATGCGCAAGAGGCCGAGGCCCCCATCATTGTCGCGATCAATAAAATGGACGCCTATGAGGCCAATCCTACAAAAGTTGAAACTGATCTGCTGCAACATAATGTTATTACTGAAAACATGTCGGGCGAGACTCAGGCTGTTCAAGTTTCTGCCAAAGAAAAAACAGGATTAGATGATCTGGCGGAAGCGATTATCAACCAAGCAGAATTAATGGAACTCAAAGCCAACCCGACGCGAAATGCCGATGGATTGGTTATTGAGTCCAAAATTGAAAAGGGGCGCGGCGCTGTCGCGACACTGCTTGTGAAACGCGGAACCTTAAAGCGGGGGCAGATTGTTGTTGCTGGCGAATATTGGGGTAAAGTCAAAGCTTTGATGGATGAACGCAATGCTCAGCTTAAAGAAGCTGGTCCTTCGACACCTATCGCAGTTATGGGTCTTGATGGAGCTCCGGCTCCGGGAGAGCCTTTTGCGGTTGTCGAAACTGAACAGCGCGCACGCGAGCTAACCGAATATCGTCAACGCCGCTCCAAAGACGCCGCGAACGCAGGGCCATCTGCAATGGCCTCCATGGAACAAATGATGGCGAAGCTGGCTAATAAAACCAGTTCTGATCTGCCGATTTTGGTCAAAGCCGATGTTCAAGGCTCGGCGCAGGCGATTAAGTCGTCTCTCGAAGCTTTAGGTAATGACGAAGTCAAAGCCCGCGTTGTTTACAGTGCAGCGGGCGGTATTTCAGAATCAGATGTACAGCTCGCCGCGTCATCTGGCGCGCCGATTATTGCGTTTAACGTACGGGCGAACAAGCAAGCTAAAAATTTGGCCGAGCGCGAAGGCGTTGAAATTCGTTATTACTCGATTATTTATGGCCTCATTGACGAAATTAAAGGCGCCCTCGAAGGCATGTTAGAGCCGGAACGCCGCGAAACCTTTATCGGTTATGCCAAGGTTCTTGAAGTCTTTGATATTTCCAAGCTGGGTAAAGTTGCTGGCGCGAAAGTTACAGAAGGTCGTGTTGAACGTGGGTCAGGCGTACGTCTCTTGCGTGATGATGTTGTCATTCACGAAGGTGAACTTTCAACCCTCAAACGTTTCAAAGACGAAGTTCCAAAAGTCCAAGCGGGCATGGAATGCGGTATGGGATTCCTTGAATATCATGACCTCAAAAAAGGCGATCAAATCGAATGTTTCACTGTCGAAATGCTCGACCGTAAGCTGGACTAGCCTGATTGAAGGTTTTCTATTTTCTAAAGGTTTCTCATGAGCAAGAACCGCCCCCCCTCACAGCGCCAACTTAAAGCTGGAGAGCTTATTCGCCGTGCTTTGGCCGAAATTATTGCCAAAGAAAATTTGCGAGATCCTGATCTACAAGGCGTGTCTGTCACCATATCCGAGGTTCGAACCTCGCCTGATCTTAAACACGCTATTGTTTATGCTGTGCCGCTTGGAGGCGATAGCGGAGATATGGATAAAATGATTGCCGCGCTACAGCGTTGCGGCTCATTCCTGCGCGGCCGCCTTGGCAAAGAGATGGAAATGAAATCCACGCCGCGCCTCAAATTTGTCGCCGACCGAAGCTTCGATACCGCCGAAGATATGGCCAAGTTACTGGATCAACCCAAGGTCAAACAGGATCTCGGCTAATGCCCGACTTTGATGCCCCGTAAACGCAAAGGTAATCCGGTCCATGGATGGGTGGTTCTAGACAAACCCTATGAGCTTGGCTCAACCTCCGCCGTAGGTAAGGTGCGCTGGTTATTTACCGCGCAAAAGGCGGGTCATGCTGGTACGCTCGACCCATTAGCGACGGG
This sequence comes from uncultured Hellea sp., assembly GCA_964576765.1. Lineage (GTDB taxonomy): Bacteria > Pseudomonadota > Alphaproteobacteria > Caulobacterales > Maricaulaceae > Hellea. The sequence continues at coordinate 1,256 of CAZNWH010000058.1, read as the reverse complement.
GGTATTACCGATTGCTTTGGGTGACGCGACTAAGACCGTACCATTTTTGGTCGATGCCATAAAAGGCTATGATTTTACGCTCACATTTGGGCAAAATACCGATACGTGGGACGCTGAAGGCACTGTGACGGAAACATCTGATGTTCGCCCCTCTAAGGCTGACATTATAAAGGCGCTCCCGGGGTTCATTGGCAATATTGAGCAAATCCCGCCGCGGTTTTCCGCGATTAAAGTCGGTGGCAAACGCTCTTATGATTTGGCCCGCTCTGGCGAAGTGGTGGACCTAAAATCCCGTCAGGTGCAGATCGAGAGTATAGAGCTGACCGAATTTACCCCAGACGCGGCCACATTTTCCGTGGTGTGCGGGAAGGGGACCTATATTCGGTCCATCGCCCGCGATCTCGCAAAAGCACTTGGCACGTGTGGCCATGTGACGATGCTGCGCCGCACACGAGTCGGACCGTTTAATATAGAGAGTGCTTTTTCACTGGACGCGCTAGAACAACTCTGTCATAGGGGCGGCGTTTTAGAGGGCCTGCGCCCTGTTGAGACCGCACTGGACGACATCCCGGTGCTGGCCATAACAGAAAATGACGCTAGCGATCTGAAACATGGACGAGCGATTGTCCTAAGCCCTTCATCACAGCTTGATAAATCCGAATGGATTTTGGCTATGTTTGAAGACAAAGCTATCGCTCTTTGTGAACCAGCAGGTGGTCAATTACGGCCAAAGCGGGTTTTTAATATATAAAACGGAGATATACGATGTCGATCACACCAGAGCGCAAAGCTGCGCTGATCAAAGAGTATGCGACTAAACCCGGCGATACGGGTTCCCCTGAAGTTCAAGTTGCGATCCTAACGGAACGCATTGTGAATCTGACGGAACACTTCAAGACCAATAAGAAAGACAATCACTCCCGCCGCGGGCTACTCGCGATGGTAACGCAGCGTCGGCGCTTATTGGACTATGTAAAGAAAAAAGATGATGCCCGTTATCAGGACCTCATCAAAAGACTGGGTCTGCGCCGTTAACGCAAATTGCATAGCAATGACCTTCTAAAAATTAAGGCTGCCCCAAGAGTAACCAAGTGGCAGTCCTTCGCGCGTTATGAGAACGTGTAAACTCGCGTGATGAACACGCAAAGCGCCCTTATTATAAAGGACGCTCGTATGTACGATGAAGAAAGAAACTGTACGTTATGTTTGATAAACACACTGTAGAAATAGATTGGGCTGGACGTCCTCTCAAACTC